>NZ_JARWPM010000272.1 GCF_029869215.1 Nocardia carnea | reverse complement strand
CCCCGGGCCGCCCGCGCGACCCCCTCGGCGCCCGCGACCGGGCCGCCCGCGCGCTCGACGGGCTGCGCGCGGCCGGCACCACCATCGCGAGCATCACGCTGACCGCCGACAGCGCCGCCCGCTACCGGGATCAGCTGGCCGCCCTGCACGCTCTGGGCGCGGAACTCGGGTGCACCTTCACCGGCCGCGGGCGCGGCGCAGCGGCCGGTGGTCTCGCTCAGTGATAGTGATCGCCGGATATCCGGTCGCGCCGTGAGATGTTGCCGGTCGACAGGCACCGCGGAGCAGAAGGGCGGCCACCATGACGACACCGGCACCGGCCACACAGTCGCAGTTCGACGACATCATCCGGCGGCTCACCGGGCCGGGCGGCCGGTTCGAGATAGTGCCCGAGAACGTCCTCGGCACCGTGCTGCCGGTGGTACGCCACCGCAACCGGACGGTCGCCGAACTGGTGGCCGCCTCACGCGCGTGGGGCGAGGCCGACTACCTGGTCACCGCCGATCGCCGCCTCTCGTTCGCCGCCCATCTCGACGCGGTGGCAGCGCTGGCGGTGGCCCTGCGGGACCGGTACGGGGTGCGCCCGGGTGACCGGGTCGCCATCCTGGCCGCCAACAGTCCCGAATGGGTGATGGCGTTCTGGGCGACCCAATGCCTGGGCGCCGTCACCGTCGGCCTGAACAGCTGGTGGGTGCCCCGCGAAATCGACTACGGGTTACGGCACAGCAGGCCCGCGGTGCTGATCGTGGACGAGAAACGGGCCCGTCTGCTGGAGGAACTCGATACCTCCGGCTGCACCGTCCTCACCACGGAAACCGATCTGCCCCAGCTGATCACCGAACACACCGGCGCCGAACTCCCCCGGTCCGAGGTCGGCGAGGACGACCCGGCGGTCATCCTCTACACCAGCGGTACCAGCGGACGGCCCAAGGGCGCGCTGCATTCCCAGCGCAACCTGCTGGCCGTCGTGGACTACCACCGGTTCTCCGATGCCTTCGCGGCCGAACTCGCGGGCCGCACCTACTCCGATTCGGCGCCCAGCCCGCTGCGCTATCTGCTGACCTCACCGCTTTTCCATATCGCGAGCCTGCACAACCTGGTCGTGCCACGGCTGGCCACCGGCAGCGCGGTCGTCCTGAACCAGGGCGCCTTCGACGCCGGCGCCGTTCTCGGGCTCATCGAACGAGAGCGTGTCACCCATTGGGGCGCCGTGCCGACCATGGCGGCGCGGCTGCTCGAATACGCGGACGCCGATACCTACGATCTGTCCTCGCTGACGGGGTTCGCCCTGGCGTCGGCACCCTCGTCGATCGCGTTGAAAGACCGGCTCCGCGAACGGTTCCCGTTCGCCCGCAACGCCTTGGTCGACAGCTACGGCCTCACCGAGTGCAGTACCGCGATCGCGGTCGCCACCCCCGCCGACCTCGCCCAGGCGCCGGGCACGCTCGGCAGGCCGATCCTGCTGGTGGATCTGGAGATCCGTGACCCCGGCGGCGCGCGGGTACCGGACGGGACGGAGGGCGAGATCTGTGTGCGCAGCCCGTACGTCATGCTCGGGTACTGGGACGACGAGGCGGCCACGGCGGCTGCGATCACCCCCGACCGCTGGTTGCGCACCGGCGACTTCGGTGTCCTCGAAGCGGGCCGGCTCCGGCTGACCGGGCGCCGCAGCGATCTCATCCTGCGCGGCGGCGAGAACGTCTACCCCACCGAGATCGAGCAATGCCTGGAGGAGCACCCCGGCGTCGCAGAATGCGCGGTGCTGGGCGTCGCGCACCCGGATCTCGGCCAGGAGGTCGCGGCCGTCGTGGTGGTCACGCCCGGCGCGTCGCCCACCGAAGCGCAGCTCGCCGAGTTCGCGAGCGCGCGGTTGTCGTACTTCAAGGTGCCCGCCCGCTGGCGGATCACGACGCAACCGTTGCCACGTAACGCGACCGGCAAACTCGCCCGCCGCGCGATCGAATTCTGACCCGGCCGCGTGCGGCATACCGGGCGGCGCACCCACCGCGGCATCACCCGACAGCAAGAAAGGCCCGAGAAGTGATCGACAAGAACGAGTTCGGCCCCTGGGCCGTGATCGCCGGCGGCTCCGAGGGCGTGGGGGCCGCCTTCGCCGAGCAGCTCGGCGCGGCCGGTATCAACCTGGTGCTCATCGCGCGCAAACCCGGGCCACTCGACGACACCGCCGCCGCCGTGCGTGCCACCGGGGTCGAGGTGCGCACCCTGGCCCTCGATCTACTCGACGCCGACGCCGCCGACCGTATCCGTTGCGCGACCGCGGATCTCGAGGTGGGTCTGCTGATCTTCAACGCCGGCGCCAACACCTACGGGCACGAGTTCGTCACCGGTGATCTGGCCGCGTTCCGCGGCGTCATCACACTGAACGTCGACCGGCAGCTGGAACTGGTCCACCATTTCGGCGCGTTGATGAGAGAGCGCGGGCACGGCGGTATCGTGCTACTCGGCTCGCTGGCCGGGTATCTCGGCACCGAGCAGCAGAGCGTCTACTCGGCCGCCAAGGCGTTCGGCCGGATCTTCGCCGAGGGGCTGTGGTTCGAACTGCGCGAACACGGCGTACACGTACTCGAACTGATCCTCGGCGTCACCCGCACACCGGCCATGGAGCGCGCGGGGCTGAACATGGACATCCCCGGCATGCTCGTCGCCGAACCCGCGGACGTCGCCCGCGAAGGTCTCGAACATCTCACCGACGGCCCGGTGTGGGTGGCCGGTGGTAACTACGCGGACGCGCAGAAACGCAGCGGCTTCCCGCGCGACCGGCTCGTCGCCGGAGCAGCGCGGGTAATGCGTCAACTCATGAATCGCCACTGATTTCCCTCGTTGTCCGCCACCGAGCAACTCGCCCGGATTGACAATCCGGCGGACATCTGAAAATCTCGGTCCAGGTCATGAGTGCCAGCGCGAAGCCCCGGCTTGCTGGCCGGCAACCCTCCTCCGCGGTGGGGTGCCCCGGGTGACGACCTGGCCGCCGCTCGACCGGGCGCGGCAAGCGCGGACTCCGTCTCCCCGATCCGTACCGGAGTCCCCGAGCCGATGGGATTGCGTGATGACCGCTGTACTCGACCGGACCGGTGCCTTCGCCCGAGTCACCGGCGCCGAACTGCGAGTTCCCCTGGTACAAGGTGGAACCCGGGCCTACGCAAATTTCGACTACGCCGCCAGCGCACCCGCGCTGGCGCAGGTGAGCGACCGCGTCGCCGAACTGCTGCCCTACTACGCCAGCGTCCACCGCGGGGCCGGGTATGCCTCCCGGATCTCCACGCAGTGCTATGAGGCGGCGCGGGATACGGTGAGCCGATTCCTCGGGTGCGCGGACGACCAGGTGGTGGTGTTCACCCGCAATACCACCGACGCGCTGAACCTGCTGGCCGGCTGTGTTCCCGGCGATACCGTGGTGCTCGATATCGAACACCACGCGAACCTGCTGGCGTGGGAACGCCGGGGGCGCCGGGTGGTCCGCGCGGCCGATACCGTCGCCGAAACACTGCGCCGGCTCGCGGCCGAACTGTGCGCGAAACCCGCGGCCCTGCTGGCGGTCACCGGGGCGTCCAACGTGACGGGTGAAGTACTGCCGCTCGAACGCCTCGCCGAACTGGCGCACCAATGCGGCGCGCGGATCCTGGTGGACGCGGCGCAACTCGCGCCGCACCGGCGAATCGACCTGCACGCCACCGGCATCGACTATCTGGTTCTGTCGGGTCACAAACTGTATGCCCCGTTCGGGGCCGGTGTGCTGGCCGGTCGCCGCGACTGGCTCGATACCGCTGCGCCCTACCTCTCCGGAGGTGGCGCGGTACGGGAAGTCACCGTCGACGGCACGCAGTGGGCGTCCGCACCGCAGCGCCACGAGGCGGGATCGCCGAATGTGCTGGGCGCTGCCGCCCTCGCCCGGGCCTGCGAGGTACTCGCCGAACTCGGCCCGGACGCCGAGGCGCACGAACGCTCGCTGACCCACCGGCTCCGCACCGGCCTCGCCGCCATTTCCGGTGTCGAATGCCTGCGGATCTGGAGACCCACCGCCGGCAACTCCGGCTCCGCCCCCCCCGCCCGCGCGGGCGGGGGGGGGGGGGGGGCGGGGGAGAGGGTGGGGATGGAGGGCGGGACCCGGAATTCTGGTTGTTCCGC
>NZ_JARWPM010000271.1 GCF_029869215.1 Nocardia carnea | reverse complement strand
TCACCCGGCCCGCGAACTCCCCGTAGGTGAGATCGGTGCCCTCGAACGACACCGCCACCCGATCCGGATAAGCGGCCGCCGCACGCTCGAACCCGTCCAGCAGCAGACTTTCCGGCAACGCGTGTTCCGTGGCGTTCCACTCCGCCAGCACCCGCGTCCGCTCGGCGGGCGCCAGGATCTGCAGATCACCCACCGCGGTGGTGGGCGCGGCGACGATATCGGACAGCAACCGGACGAAGCGGTCCGCGAAGCCCTGGGCCGTGGCCCGGTCGAACAGCGCGGTGGCGTAGGTCAGATAGCCGGCCACGCCCTGCGGGGTGCCCGTCTCGTCGTAGGTGTCGCCGAGCAGGAAGTTCAGGTCGTACTGCGAGATCTCGGTATCGACCTCCACCCCCGACACCGTCAGGTCCGGCAGCTCCAGGCTCGCCCCGCCGATGTTCTGGAAGGTGAATCCGACCTGGAACAGCGGATGCCGGGCGGTGGACCGCGCGGGGTTCAGCACCTCCACCAGTCGTTCGAACGGCACATCCGCGTGCGCGAAGGCCTGGATGTCCAGCTGCCGCTGGCGGGCCAGCAGTTCGGTGAACGCCTCGCCGCGATCGACCTCGGTCCGGAACACCAGGGTGTTCACGAACATGCCGATCAGATCGTCGAGAGCCTGTTCACCGCGACCCGCCACCGGGGTGCCGATGGCGATATCGTCGGTGCCGGACAGCCGCGACAGCAGCACCGCCAGCGCGGTGTGGACCACCATGAACAGGGTCGCGCCCTGTTCCTGGGCCACCCGCTGCAATCCGGCATGGGTTTCCGGGTCGATCGCGAGCCGCACCCGGCCGCCGGTGAACGACTGCACCGCCGGGCGCGGCCGGTCGGCCGGCAGATCCAGCTGATCCGGCACACCCGCCAGCGCCTGCCGCCAGTACCCGATCTGCTGCGCCGCCAGCGACTCCGGATCCGACTCGTCACCCAGCAGCTCACGCTGCCAGATGCTGTAATCCGCGTACTGCACCGGCAACGGCACCCAGCCCGGTGCTTCACCGGCGGCGCGGGCCGCGTAGGCGGTCATGATGTCCCGGGTCATCGGGCCCACCGACAGGCCGTCGCCGGCGATATGGTGCACCACCATCGCCAGTACGTACTCGCCGGTCATATCGGTGCCGTCTCCGGCGGCTGCGTCGGTCACCTGGAACAGGGCCACGCGCAGCGGCACCTCGGTCGCGACGTCGAACCCGGCCGACGCCAGCTCCGCCACCGCGGGCACGACGTCCGCGGCGGTCACCGGCCGCAGCTCCAGACTCGGCGCGGCCTGCCCGACCGGCAGGACCACCTGCACCGGGCCGGCTTCCGTCTCCGGATACACGGTCCGCAGCACCTCGTGCCGGGACACCACATCGGTGACGGCCTGCCGCAGCGCGGCCACGTCCAGCACACCCGACAACCGGATGGCCAGCGGCAGGTTGTACGCCGCCGAGGCCCCGTCGAACCGGTTGAGGAACCACATCCGCTGCTGCGCCAGCGATACCGGCGCCGCCTCGACGACCTCACCCGACAGCAGCGTCTGCTCCCGGCGCGGCTGCGGTACCAGCGCGGCCCGGCCGCCGGCCCCGGCCTGTTCCTGCACTCGCGCGGCCAGCGCGGACACGGTGGAGGCCTCGAACAGCATCCGCACCGGCACCTGGGTGTCCAGTGCGGCGCCGAGCCGGGCGGCGAGCTGGGTGGCGATCAGCGAGTTACCGCCGAGGGCGAAGAAATCGTCGTCGGCACCCACGCGCTGTACGCCGAGGACATCGGCGAACACACCGGCCACGATCTCCTCGATCGGGTTCGAGGCCGCGCGGAACTCGCGCGCCTGGAACACCGGCTCCGGCAACGCCTTACGATCCAGCTTCCCCGACGTGTTCAACGGGAACGCGTCGAGTTCGACCACGGCCGCCGGAACCATGTACGTGGGCAGCGCACCGCGCAGCGCCTCCAGCAGTTCGCCGGTGACGATCCGCGCGCCCGGTGCGGGCACCACGTAGCCGACCAGCTGCTCACCCAGATCGGAGCCCGCCACCGTGACCACGGCCTGGCTCACCTGCGGCTGCGCCAGCAACGCCGACTCGATCTCACCCAACTCGATGCGCTGACCACGGAACTTCACCTGGAAGTCGGTACGGCCCAAGTACTCGAGCACGGGCTCACCGTCGACCCGCGTCCAGCGCACCAGGTCACCCGTGCGATACATCCGCGCACCCGGATCGAACGGGCTCGCCACGAAACGATCCGAACTCAGATCCGGACGCGTCACATAACCGCGCGCCAGCTGATCACCGGCCAGGTACAGCTCACCCGTGACACCCTCGGGCACCGGACGCAAACGACCGTCGAGGACGTACACCCGGCTGTTCCACTGCGGCACACCGATCGGCACACTGCCCGACTCGACCCCGGTCGCCTGCCAATACGTGATCGACACCGCGGCCTCGGTCGGACCATACAAATTGTGCACCGCCGCATCGCTGATCGCATGCATCGCGGTCACGGTTTCCGGCGGCAGAGCCTCACCGATCACGAACACATGCTCGAGCGACGGGATCGAACCCGCCTCGGTATGCGCCGCGAACACCGTCAACATCGACGGCACGAAGTCCGTCACCGTCACATTCTGCTCAGCAATCACCCGAGCCAGATACGCCGGATCACGATGACCATCCGGCGTGGCGACGACCAGGCGCGCACCCGCCGCCAAGGGCAGGAAATAGCCCCACAGGGAGACGTCGAACGTGGTCGCGGTCTTCTGCAGATAGACATCACCCGTATCCATCGGGTATTGCGCAAGCATCCACGCGACCTGGTTACTGATCGCCGAATGCGGCACCGCCACACCCTTCGGACGACCCGTCGAACCCGACGTGAAGATCACATACGCGGTATTGCTCGGCCGCACCGGCGCCAACCGATCCGCATCGGACACCGGCGAAGCATCGAAACCACCGGTGTCGACAGTGTCGAGGGTGAGCACCGGAACACCCGCGACCTCGCCTACCCGACCGGCAACCGCGCCCACGCTGTCATCAGCCGACAGGTCGCCCCCGCGGACCGCCCGCGGGTCCCCCGCGCCGCCACCGGCGGACGACGGCTCGCCCGGACCGACGACTCGCGCATTCCCCGCGCCGACTGCCTGCACATCGGCAGTGGTCGACAACAGGCACACCGGTGCCGCCGTATCCAGGATGTAACCGATCCGCTCGGCCGGATGCGCCGGATCCAACGGCACATACGCACCACCCGCCGCCACCACCGCATACATGCCGACCACCAGGTCGACCGACCGCGACACCAGCAACCCGACCAACGACTCCGGACCCACACCCTGCGCGATCAGCAACCGCGCCAGACGATTCACCCTGCCCGCGAACTCCGCATACGTGAGATCGGTGCCCTCGAACGACACCGCCACCCGATCCGGATAAGCAGCCGCCGCACGCTCGAACCCGTCCAGCAGCAGACTTTCCGGCAGCGCATGGTCGGTGGTGTTCCACTCCGCCAGCACCCGCGTCCGTTCGAGCGGAGCGAGAATGTCGAGGTCACCCACCGGCCGATCTGGATCGCCGGCGATTTCGCACAGCAACCGCACGAAACGGTCCACGAAACCCTGGACCGTACCTTGGTCGAACAGCGCGGTGGCATAGGTGAAATATCCCGCTACGCCCGCGGCCTTGCCGGTCTCGTCATAGTTGTCGCCCAGGATCACGTTCAGATCGAACTGCGATATCTCGGTATCGAAGTCGACGCCCGATACCGTCAGACCCGGCAGCTCCAAGCTCGACTGCGCCAGATTCTGGAACGACAATCCCACCTGGAACAGCGGATGCCGCGCCTGCGACCGCGCCGGATTCAGCACCTCCACCAGGCGCTCGAACGGCACATCCGCATGTTCGTAGGCCGCGATATCGATCTCCCGCTGCCGCGCCAGCAGCTCCGCGAACGATTCACCCCGATCGAGTACGGTGCGCAGTACCAGCGTGTTCACGAACATGCCGATCACATCGTCGAGCGCCTGCTCGCCACGACCCGCCACCGGTGTTCCCACGGTGATGTCATCACTACCCGACAAACGCGACAACAACACCGCCAGCGCCGAATGCACCACCATGAAGAGAGTCGCGTGCTGCCGCTGCGCCACCCGCAGCAACCCGGCATGGACCTCCGCGTCGATCCGCAGCTCGACCCGGCCGCCCGCAAACGATTGCACGGCCGGCCGCGGACGGTCCATCGGCAGATCCAGCTGATCGGGTATGCCGGCCAGAGCCGATCGCCAATACTCGATCTGCCGCGCGGCCGACGACTCCGGATCGGACTCGTCCCCCAGCACCGCACGCTGCCAGATGCTGTAATCGGCATACTGCACCGGCAACGGCGCCCACGCCGGCGCTTCGCCCGTCGCACGCGCCGCGTATGCGGTCATGAGATCCCTGGTCAGCGGTCCCACCGACGAACCATCCGCCGCGATGTGGTGCACGACCACCGCCAGCACGAACTCGCCCGCCGGATCCGCCGCACCGGATGTGTCGTGCACGGTGAACAACGCCGCCCGCAGCGGCACTTCGGACGTCACGTCGAAACCGCCCGAAATCAACGTCGCGACCGCCGGGATCACCTCGTCGGCCGCCACCGAGCGGACCTCCAGCCGCGGCGCCGCATCCCCGGCGGGCAATACCACCTGCACCGGACCGGACGCGGTTTCCGGGTACACCGTCCGCAGCACCTCATGGCGCGCCACCAGGTCCGTGACCGCCAGTCGCAAGGCGTCCACATCCAGCTCCCCCGACAACCGGATGGCCAGCGGAATGTTGTACGTCGACGAACCCTCGTCGAAACGGTTCAAGAACCACATCCGCTGCTGCGCGGGCGACAACGGCACCCGCTCCGGACGCGGCCCCGCCACCAGAGCCGTACGGCTGCCCGAGGACCCGAGCTCGGCGATCCGTTCGGCGAATCCGGCGACGGTGGAGGCCTCGAAGAGGATGCGGGCCGGAATCGACGCGTCCACGGTGGCGCCCAGCCGGGCCGCTACCTGCGTGGCGATCAGTGAGTTACCGCCGAGCTCGAAGAAATCGTCGTCGGCGCCGACCGGGTCCGCCGGCTGCAGCAGATCGGCGAAAACGGCAGCGACCTGCTTCTCGAGGGGCGTCTCCGGCTCGCGGTACGCCTTGGTGCGCAACTGCGGTTCGGGCAACGCACGGCGGTCGAGCTTCCCGACGGGTGTCAGGGGGATCCGGTCCAGCACCGTGATACTCGCCGGAACCATATGCGCGGGCATTCGGCGCGCGGCCAGGGCGAGCAGTTCCTCGGTGTCGATGGTGGCTCCGCCGTCCGGATAGACGTAGGCGGCGAGGATGGTGCCACCGGCGCGCTCGTAGCCGACGGTGACGGCGAAGTTCACCGATTCGTGCTCGGCCAATACCGCGTCGATCTCGCCCAGCTCGATCCGGAAACCCCGGATTTTCACCTGGGAATCGTTGCGGCCCAGGTACTCCAGTGAATCGTCGGCCCGCCGGCGCACCAGGTCGCCGGTGCGGTACAGGCGGGACCCGTCCTCGGCGAAAGGATTGGCCACGAAACGCTGGGCGGTGAGACCCGGCCGGGCGCGGTAGCCGCGGGCCAGCTGGGCGCCGGCCACATACAGTTCGCCCGTGACTCCGGTGGGCAGCGGCGCCAGCCGTTCGTCCAGAACGTATTCGGTGACGCCACGGTTCGGCGTGCCGATGGTGACCGGTTCGTCGGGTTTCAGTGGATCGGTGATGTTGACCACGATGGTGGTCTCGGTCGGGCCGTAGCCGTTGAAGAACTCACGAGAACTGCCGTCGGACAAGGTGCCGGCCCAGCGACGCACCAGTTCCGGCGGGCATACTTCACCACCGACGATCACCGCCCGCAGATCGTTCAGGCCCCCCGGATCGACAGAGGCCAGCGCGGACGGCGTGAAAGTGGCATGGGTCACCCGCTCCCGCCGCATCAGATCGGCGAGTTCATCACCGCCGTACACGGTGGGGGCGACAACGACCAGGGTCGCCGCCGCACCCAGCGCCAGCAGCAGCTCGAACATCGAGGCATCGAAGGACAGGGAGACGAAATGCATCGTCCGGGAGGTGGTGTCCGCCCGTAGGCGTTCCCGCTGTTCGGCGCAGAACCCGGCCAATCCGGCATGGGTGACCACGACGCCCTTCGGGGTGCCGGTCGAGCCCGAGGTGTAGATGACATAGGCCGGGTGGTCGACCCGTAGCGGCCGCACCCGCTCGTCGAAGGACACCGGTTCGGCCGGGTACCGGGTGAGCCCGGCCGCGAACTCCGGCTCGTCGGCAATGAGCCACTCCACCGCGTCGGGCATCGCGGCGGCGTATTCCTGCACGGTCAGGCCCAAGACGGCGCCGGAATCGGTGACCATGTACGTGATGCGGTCGATCGGATAGTTCGGGTCCACCGGCAGGTATCCGGCGCCGGTCTTGGCCACCGCCCAGATCGCGACGACCGAGTCGATCGAGCGGGTGATCCCGATCGCCACCAGATCCTCCGGGCCGATACCGCGGGCGATGAGCAGCCGGGCCAGCCGATTGGACCGTTCGTCCAGCTCCGCGTAGGTGAGCCGGCCCAGGGTGCCGGAGGCATCGGCATAGCTGACCGCCACCCCCGCCGGGTTGGTCTCGACGGCCGTTGCCATGAGCTGGGGCAGGGTGGTTCCGCGGGCACGCCGGGTGCGGGTGGGCCGGGTGCGCACCGTTCGGGTCATGCCCAGATCACTTCCTGCCGACGGTCACGCTGTTCACCGACACCCGAACCCATAAACCCTGCCTTGTCTGCTCAGTGCGCTTGCTGCGGTGCACCCGCGGACGGTGCGGACCACACCGGTGAACCGGCCGCGCACAGAGCACGACGGCCCGTTACCTGGTTTCCGCCGACAGACCTTACATGCCCACCGCGAACAAATGGCGACCGCCGACAGCTCGAAAACCGGCCGGAACAGACCGGCGCCCGGCGTGTTGCACGC
>NZ_JARWPM010000270.1 GCF_029869215.1 Nocardia carnea | reverse complement strand
GTGGGGGGCGGGGCCCCGCCCCGGGCGGGGGGGGCGGGGGGGCGGGGCTGCTCGTGGCCGCACTCGGCGACCGGGCCGGGTTGCCGCTGGTGCCGGTGACGACGGTGCCCTCGTGGGCCGGCCCCTTGGACGTGGTGCTGGTCAGCGGCGACGACGCCGGCGATCCCCGGCTCATCGATGCGGTGGACCGGGCGGTGCGCCGCGGCGCCGAGGTGCTCGTGGCGGCCCCGAACGAAGGTCCGTTGCGGGCCGTGGCCGCCGGTCGCGCCGCCGTACTGGAACCGCGGGTTCCGGTATCGGATGCGAACCGGTTGCTCCGCTATCTGTGCGTGGCAATCGCGGTGTTGCGCACGATAGACCCCGCCCGCTCGGCCGCCGTCCTGCCGGATCTGGCCGATCTCGCCGATGTGCTCGATACCGAGGCCCTGCGCGACGGACCGCAGCACGAGGTGTTCCACAACCCCGCCAAGAACCTGGCCGCCCGCACCCAGCAGCGGGGGCTGATCCTCACCGGCGATACCCCCGCGACCACCGAACTCGCGGTGCACGCCGCGGAGGTGCTGTTGCAGTCGGCCGGCCGCACCGCCACCGCCGTGGACCTGGCGGTGGCGGTGGCCGCGCTCCCCCAATTGGTCGATACCGCCACCGCGGCCGCTCCGGATTACGATCCGCTGTTCCACGACGAGCAGCTCGACGGGCCGCCGCCGGTGGAGAAGAAGCGGGTCTTCTTGTGTAGCACCGATTCCGATACCGCCGCCCTGCGGCGGAAACTGGCCCTGTTCGGCGGGGCGGGCGCCGGGACCGTCGATGCCGACCTGGTGACGGCCGATATCGAAACCGCCCCGGCCGATCCGTCGCGCGCCGAAACCGGCGAACCCGCGCCGGAGCCCGCGCCCCGCCTCGGCGGGGAATTGGAACGGCTGGCGGTGCTGGCGCTGCGCTGGGAGATGACGGCCGCCTATCTGCGGCTCATCGGCGGCCGTGCGGTGGCCGCGGGTGATCCCGGCAGTTACGACGGGGGTCACTACTAGTGCACGAACTCGTGGGTGCGCTGCGCTCGTATGCGTGGGGGTCGCGCACCGCGCTGGCCGAACTCTGCGGCCGTCCCGTCCCTTCGGCGCATCCGGAGGCCGAATTGTGGTTCGGCGCCCATCCCGCCGATCCCGCATATATCCGTACCGGGAACGGTAAACGCTCACTGCTGGAAGTGGTCTCCGCCGAACCCGGCCGGGAACTCGGCGCCGCCGCGACCCGGTTCGACGGCCGGCTGCCGTTCCTGCTGAAGATCCTGGCCGCCGAGGAACCGCTGTCGCTGCAGGCACATCCGAGCGCCCAGCAGGCGGCGGCCGGGTTCGCCCGGGAGAACCGCAACAAGGTGCCGCTCGATTCACCGATGCGCAACTATCGCGACGACAGCCACAAACCGGAATTGGTGGTCGCGCTGGAACGTTTCGAGGCGCTGGCCGGATTCCGCGACCCCGTACGCACGGTGGAGCTGTTCCGCGCATTGGATGTCACCGAACTGGTTCAATACGGCGAACTGTTGGCCGCACAACCGGATTCCGACGGCCTGCGCACCCTGTTCACCAGCTGGATCACCCTGCCGCCCACGGTGCTGGATACGCTGCTGCCGGCGGTGCTGGACGGCTGTGTGCGCTATCTGTCGAATTCCGATCGCGAATTCGCGGCCGTCGCGCAGACCACACTGGAACTCGCCGAAAGCTACCCGGGCGATGCCGGTGTACTGGCCTCGCTGTTGCTGAACCGGATCACCCTGCAACCCGGCCAGGGATTGTTCCTGGCGGCCGGGAACCTGCACGCCTATCTGCGCGGGGTGGCGGTGGAGATCATGGCGAACTCGGACAATGTGCTGCGCGGCGGACTCACCCCGAAACACGTCGATGTCCCGGAACTGCTGAAGGTGCTGGATTTCGAGCCCATCGACCTGCCGCTGGTCCTCCCGGAACCCGCCGGCGACGGCTCGGTGCGCTACCGGACCCCGGCGCCCGAATTCGCGCTGCGCCGCTTCGATATCACCGCGGGTTCGGCCTTGGTCCCGCTCACCGATGCGGGCCCGGGCATCGTCTTGTGCACGGCCGGCTCGGCGCGGCTGCGCGACGGTCACTCCGAGGTCCGGCTCGACCGCGGTACCGCCGCCTGGATCTCGGCCGCCGACACCGATATCCGCGCCCAGGCCGCCGACGGCCCCACCACCCTGTTCTGCGCCTGCGTGGGCTAGCCCGAAGGCCGGATAGCGCCCAGGGCACCCGCAATTCACAAAGCTTCTACAATGCGGAGGCCCTACCTGGCTCACGGAACTTCCCTGGCGTCCTTCCACGAGCTCTCCCCGCGGGCCCGCCTTCATGGTTCGGGGCCCGTCTCGTTCTGGAGCGACGGAGCGGGGGAGCGAAGCGGAGGAGCGGAGGAGTGAAGAACGAGACCAAGGGGAGCCCCGAAACCCCGCGCCGCCGAAGGCGGCGCCATGAGTACAGCACCCGCGCCCCCCGCGGGGGGGCCAATTTAAAAATGTGGGAGAAGTGGGGGGGGGGGTATTATAAATGGGGACAATGGGCGCGGACCCCGCAATACCGGATAGCGCCCGCGGAAATAATTGGTGGGGGGCTGACCCCAGGGCCCCGCCTGCGGCGGCGCGGGGGTTCGGGGCTCCCCTTGGTCTCGTTCTTCACTCCTCCGCTCCTCCGCTTCGCTCCCCCG
>NZ_JARWPM010000269.1 GCF_029869215.1 Nocardia carnea | reverse complement strand
ACTGTTTTCCCCCGGCCTCCCGACGGGGTTTGTCTTTGGACACCCCCGGGGCGTTTATCGCCATCCGGCCGGGGGGTCGGGGGGGGTTGCCCGCGGGGGGGGGTGGGGGGGTTGCACCCCCACAAAACACATAAGTGATCGGCAAGGCGAGCGCTCTCCGCGAGCACACGTCCCCCCGATCACTTATACCGGTAAACGATCCGACCGCGGGAGAGGTCGTACGGTGAGAGCTCGACGACGACCCGATCCTCCGGCAGGATGCGGATGTAGTGCTGACGCATCTTGCCGCTGATATGCGCGAGGACCTTGTGCCCGTTCTCGAGCTCGATCCGGAACATCGCATTCGGCAACGGCTCGACAACCCGCCCCTCGACCTCGATGGCCCCGTCTTTCTTCGCCATATCCTCCGCGATCCCGGTTACACTCAACCTGGTCTGATTACCTGGTACTGCCCGATGCACCCGGCCGAAGCACCACACTGGCCACCCAGGGCGGCTCGCACTGCACAACGCGGATGATCTCAACCGATCGCACACGAACAGGCGGCGCTTTGATACACCGCCTGGTCAGCTTACCGGTAGGTGTGCAATCGGGCAAAAAAGGGTATGCCGTGGTCGCGTCGCGAGTCGCGTCGCGCGGCCCCGGGGTCGCCTCCCCGGCGCTGAGTGGAATGGGACTTGTCGCGTAAACTGGCCGCTGTCCGAGGGTCGACCATTCCAGGAGGGGACCGGTGAGCCGCAGCAACGACGGCCTCCCCATGCTGCCGCCATGGCTGGCCGATACCGAGGTCACCGGGGTCGGGCAGACGAATTTCCGCAACTACGAACCCCCGCCGGTCGAAAATCTCCCGCAGGACGAGATCATCCCGGAGACGCCGGAACCGCCGAACGGCTTCTTCAACCGGCGCGGACGTGGCGACGATCGCGCCGATTCCGCCGGTGAGAAGAAAAAGGGCAAGGGCTGGTTCCGCAACAAGAACAAGGACGAACCCTCGCTCGAGGAGCGCGTCGGGGAACTGCTGCCGAACAATCACGGCCCGCGCCCGTCGCAGCGCAACAACTGGGCCGAGGGCACCGCGCAGTGGTCGACTCAGCAGGTTCCCCAGGCCCCCGCCGACCCGCATTCCCCCGGCCCGGCGCAGCAGCCGGATACCGTCGCGAATCCCGCGCCCTATCAGCAGGCCGGGCCGAGCGCTCCGCCCGAACAGTTGCCGCCGGTCGATCGGCCCGCTGTCCCCGGGCCGCCGAATCAGCCGCCGCACGCCCCCGACGGCCGGGCGCCGTGGGGCCCGGCTCAGCCGGGACCGCAGTGGTCGCCCGGGCCGGATGCGCAGGGCGCCGCCGGGACCGGCCTACCGCCGGTGCCGCCACACCAGCCGCAGTTCAGCGCCCCCACACAGTCCACCGAGGCGCCACCGCAGCCACAGTTCACCGCACCTGCACAGTCCGATGCCCCGTGGCAGCAGCAGTCGACCGTGCCTGTGGAGCCGTCCGACGCTCCGGACCGGCCGCAGCACCCCGGGCCTGCTCTGCCGAACGGCAGGCCCGATGGTCCCGCGGAGGCGGCGTCCGCCGCGCCCTCGACGGAACGGCCGAGCCTGCCGACCCGCCACCCGAGCGCACCGGCACCGGAGTTCGATCGGCTGCGCCCGCATCATCCGATTCCCCCGCATTCCGACCGGGACGGCTCGGCCCTTCCGGCGGCGCATGACAGTGCCGGCGGCACCGAGGCCGATCCCACGAGCGCGGCCGGACAGACCAGCGGTTCGGGCGCGCCGGATACCGGTGAGCGCAACTTCCTGCCTCCGCCGCCTCCCCTGCCCGACCCCCCGCCGATCGCGACCGCACCGGATTCCGGCCCGGTAGAGCAACAGCCGATCCGCCGCCTGCCGGACCTGCCACCGGCGCCGAGCCCGCAGCCGGGTCCCGCGGTCGGGTGGGACGAACCGACACCTACCTCCTCCGGTTCTGCGGCTTCCGGCCGGGAGCGTGCAGTCGACCAGGACGATAACGGCCCGGCTCGTTACACCAGCGGCGCGCATTCGGCGGCCGGCCGTGTCGACCCATTCGCCGACGGCCCCGCACCCGAATCCCCGACCGGCACGCCCACCCAGGCACACGACCTCGCCGACCACGCCGCGGCCACCACCCCCGGGCCCGACAGCCCGTCCGACCGGACGAGCGCCCCGGCGCCGACCGACAGCGGGCAATGGCTGTCCCCGGAAAGCACACCGGCGCACTCCGCGGACGGCACCTCCGACCAGGCCGCGACCGGTGCGGGACAGTGGCGCGCGCCGGAAAGCTCCCCCGCGAACCCGGCCGAAGGCGTCGCCGAGCAGGCGATGGGCCCCGCGGCAGCCGGTGCCACGCAATGGCGGGCCCCGGAAAGCGCACCGATAGACGGCGCGCCGGGGCCGCAATGGCGGGCGCCCGAGCAACCGACCGCGTGGCCATCCGGTCCGCAGCATGCTGCGCCGACCTCCACCCCACCGAATCTCCCGCCGCAGCACGGCGGTTCGGCGATCGGACAGCCCGGTCCTGGTATGCCGCCGAACCAGCAGCCCGCTCAGCAGTGGCAGCAGGCGCCCCCGGCCAATCCGGGTCCGCCGCAGCACGGCGGCGGACCAGCGGCTTGGCAGGGGCAGGCTCCCCAAGCCGGTCAATGGCAGCATCCGCAACAGCAGTTCGGTGCGCCGGGCGCGCAGGGGCCGTCGCTGGAAGATGTCTCGGTGCGCCGGGCGAAGAAACCGGCCGGGAGCGGCTGGCGCAAAGTGGTACACCACGCCTCCGGCGGCAAGATCAATCCGGGGATGTCCGCCGAAGAGCGGCGGATGCTGGAACTGGTGGCGCGAATCCGCCAGCCCGTCCGCGGCGACTACCGCATCGCGGTGCTCTCGCTGAAGGGCGGTGTCGGTAAGACCACCACCACCATCGGCCTGGGGTCGACCTTCGCCTCCATCCGCGGCGACCGAGTGATCGCCGTAGACGCCAACCCCGACTTCGGGACGCTCTCCCAGCGGGTGCCGCTGCAGACCCGGTCCACGGTCCGCGACCTGCTGCTCGACCCCGCGATCCAGCGGTATTCGGATGTGCGCCGGCATACCTCGCAGGCCACCAGCCGGCTCGAGGTGCTGGCCAGCGAACGTGATCCGGCCGCGTCGGAAGCGTTCAACGAGGACGAGTACCGCGCGGTCGCCCGGATCCTGCAGCGTTTCTACAACATCATCCTCACCGACTGCGGTACCGGTCTGATGCATTCGGCGATGGCCGGTGTGCTGCAGCTGGCGCATTCACTGGTCCTGATCTCGCCGACCGCGATCGACGGCGCGCAGAGCGCCTCGGCCACGCTGGACTGGTTGTCACTGCACGGGTACCACCATCTGGTGCAGAACGCGGTGGTGGTGATCAATTCCCCGCGCGACGGCACCCCGAATATCGATGTGCAGCAGCTGCGGCAGTACTTCCTGTCCCGCTGCCGGGCCGTGCATATGATCCCGTTCGACCCGCATATGTCCGAGGGTGCCGAGATCGATCTGCCGCGCCTGAAGAAGGAAACCAAACGAGCGTATGTGGAACTCGCGGCCACGGTCGCCGACGATTTCGGCCGGAGTTACCACCTGCAACACGGCGGCTGAAACCAGTCCGCGGCGCGAGTCCTGTCCCCCTCACCGAACTGATCGGCGGTGAAGACCGCGCGGCCGTACCACGCCGGCGCCGCTGCGCGAGGTCAGCGGACGCGGGGGCGCTGGGGGGACCACACCAGGGCCCACGGAGTCGGCCGAGCATATCGGCGGCGGGTCACCTCCGGCCCGCCGGACAGGCCGAGTTATCGTCGCGGGCCCACGGACCAGGCCGGACATATCGCCGGCGGGTCACCTCCGCCCGCAGAACAGGCCGGGCCCAGCGCTGACGGGTCACGCCCAACCCGCCGGACAGGCCGAGGTATCGCCGCGGGGCTCGCACCCGGCCGCGGAACAGGCCGGACCTAGCGCCGACACGTCACCTCCGCCCCGCCGGAGCTGTCGCCGAGGGCCCCGTCGAGCCCGCGGAACAGGCTGGGCCGGACGTATTGCCGACGGGACCACGTACGGCCTGCGGGATGCACCGGATGTGTCGCCGACGAGCGACGACGTTCCCCCACTGCCGGCGGTACCCGCGGTCGTCGATGTGAACGCGATCGCCGAACCGGGCCCCGACGGCCTCTGACTCGACGCCACCCGGGCGGGGTCCCTACCGGCAGCGCGACCTGAAGCCTCGGCTAGCGCCGGGACCGCGTGCCGAGCCGCGCGGTGCTCACCATTCGGGCAGGCGCCGCCGGCCGGCCAGTACGTCTCCCACGAGCGCGTCGTAGGCGTCGGCGAGTTCGGCCAGATGGTGCCAGGCGCCGTGCAGCAGTTCGTCGTCGGCGTCGAGGGTCATCAACGCGTGATGCGCGCGAACAGCCGATTCCGCGAGCCGATCGATGATCGCGCCGATGGTCTCGGTGTGCAGGGTGACCCCGAGCCGATGCTGGGGGACATTGCGACCCACCCAATCATCGATCGCCAGCACCAATTCCATGCGGCGCCGGTCGATCTCGACCAGCCGGTCGGGATCGGTGACGATCGACCCGCCCCGGCCCACGAGTCTGCGCTCGTGCAGGACGGCGAGATCGCGTGCGTACCAGAGCAACTGCCCGCCGACCACCCGGTGGCCGCGCGCGGCCCGCACCAATAGGTCGGAATTGGGCAGCGGTCCGGTAGTTCCGTTCCGCGCCAACGCATCAGCACCACGCTGGGCGCCGGGAAGAGCCATTACGACTGTTGTATCCGAACCTGTCACGGTTGCCTCGCCGTTCATCGCCGCACAACACCGGGTCAGTACGTTGATTACAATAAACCGCGAAAGCGTACTGTCAAGCGATACCGACCCCACCGGACACGAAAAGCGTACACTTCGTTACCTGGAGACCACCCGAGGAGCACGATGGCGGACGGTCCGACGTATCGACGGATCGCGGACCACCTCCGCGAGGAAATACGAGCAGGTAAGTGGCGGCCCGGGGATCGCCTGCCCAGTCACACGGAACTCGCCGAGCAAATGCAGGTTTCGCTGACCACCGCTCGTAACGCGATACAGGTCCTGGTCACCGAAAATCTTGTTTATACCGCTACCTCGCGCGGCACGATCGTCCGCAACCGCGAAGTCCTGGAATCGGTCGTCACCGACCATATCCGTCCCGACCGGCCGCGCGCGGCGCACGATATCTTCTCCGAGATCGCGCGCGCCGCGGGCCGGGTACCGACGAAGGAATTCAGTGCCCGGATGGAGCCGGCGGATCAGCATATCGCCGCGTTACTGGGCATACCGGTGGATTCCTGGGTGCTGGCCCGGACCGTCGTCCAATTCCTGGACAACGAACCGTGGTCGTGGGAGGTGAGTTTCTATCCACGAGACCTCGCCGAGGCCACCGGGATAGATTCACCGCACGATATCGCCGAGGGCACCACCCGCCGCCTGGCCGACCGCGGATACGCCGAGACCGCACACCGCGATACGCTCGTCGCCCGGCCGGCCAGCGCCGAGGAGGCCGGGGTGCTCGGAGTGGCGATCGGTACCGTGCTGCTGGATCATCTACGTATCGGCGCGAACCACGACCGGGTAACCCGGGTGACCCGGCATCGTTCGATCGCGACCAGTAATCGCATCGCGTACGAACTCGGTGATGCCGCGGGCACGAGTATAATTCGCGCCGCGCTGGAACAGACTGATCGGTCCGGGATATGGTTCTAGCTCATGACCGTCCAGATTCGGCCGGCCGCACTCGATGATCTCCACCTGATCTGTCGGCTGCGGCAACAACGCGCCTCATGGCTTGCCGCCCGCGGCTCCGACCAGTGGTCCACCGAGGCGTCCGGACTATCGATCGACTATTTCGCGCGGGTTGTCGACCGCGCATTGGCAGCCGGGGAAACCTGGATCGCCGAGGTGCGTGGCGAACCGGCCGGAACGATCACCGTGAACGAGCGCGCCGACAAAGAACTGTGGACCGACGCCGAACTCGCCGAGTCGCTGATCGTGCACTATCTCATCGTGGACCTGCGCTATTCCGGCCACGGCGTCGGCCGGAAGTTACTCGCGCACGCCGCGGCACTCACCCGGACCCAAGGGCGCAGCTGGGTCCGGCTCGATGCGTGGACCACAAACACCGATCTGCACGCTTATTACCGGCGCGCCGGTTTCCGGCTGGCCCGGGTGGCCGGACCGGACCGTCCGAGCCCGTCGTGCGCGCTGTTCGAGCGGCATATCGACGAATGGCGGACCGACGACGCGTTGATCAGCGCTCGCCCGGCGTCCTTCCCCATGACACCGTTGTCCCCCTTCCCGGCCGTCCTGCCGGCTCTCGGCTGAACCCACGTCCGGCCGGGGCGCCACCGCGCCGGCCGGACCTCGATCGACGGCACGCCCGCAGCAGGACGACCGGGTCAGAGCGGATCCAGATGGGCGATATGGACCATCTCGATACCGCGGCTGCGCGATACCAGCACCCCGCGTCCGGGCGGCAGTTTGGTCGGGCGCACATCGCCGACGAGCTTGCCCTCGTCCTTGGAACCACTCATGATCAGCGTCTCCACCGACATGTTCTTCATGGTGCCGAGAATGGGGTCGAACAGAGCGCGCGACACACCGCCGATACGCCGGGCAACGATGAGGTGCATACCGATATCCCGTGCCTGCGGCAAGAATTCGATGAGCGGCTGGAACGGATTGGCGCTACCGGCGGCGACCATATCGTAATCGTCGACCACGATGTAGATCTCGGGTCCGCTCCACCAGCTGCGCTCGCGCAACTGCTGCGGTGTGATATCCGAACCGGGAATACGTTTCGCAAGGTAGGCGGCCACTTCCTTGATCATCGGACCGCAGGTCTGCGAGGAGGTCGAGTATCCGGCCAGCTGATCGCCCTCGAGCACCCCGAGCATCGTGCGGCGATAGTCGATCATGATCACGCGCGCCTGCTCGGAGGTCGAGTTCTCGGTGATACCCATGACGATATTGCGCAGCAGAGTGGTCTTCCCGCATTCCACGTCGGCGAAGGCCATGAAATGCGGTTCGGCGTTGAAATCCATGACCAGCGGCTGCAATTCGGACTCACCCAGTCCGACGACGACCTTTGTGGCTCCGGTTTCGATCCCCTGCGCCCGTGCCTGGGCCAGCAGATCGTCGCGCTCGAACTTCAGCGGCAGCATCCGGACCTCCGGGGCCCGGCGGTTGGGATACAACTGCGCCAGTTCGGTCCGCGCCCGCGACACACCTTCGGCGAGACTCGCGGGGTCCGAATCGGAGTCCAGCCGCGGCAACGCGATGAGCATATGCAGATGCTCCGCGGTGAGGCCGCGACCCGGCCGCCCCACCGGCACCTGATGGGCGACCCGGCGTCCCATTTCCGAATCGGTGGGATCACCGAGCCGCAATTCGATCCGGGTACCGATCTGATCCTTGACCACCGGCCGGATCTCCGCCCAGCGCGAGGCGCCGATCAGCAGGTGGATACCGAACGAAAGGCCCTGTCCGGCAATGGCATTGATTTGCGGTTCGAGGGATTCGAACTCTTCGCGGATGGCTATCCAGCCGTCGATCACCAGGAACACATCGCCGAACGCGTCCTCCGGGAAGGGATCGGCGATGCCCTGCTGCAACGCCGCGAATTTGCGGCGCCGGTACTCGGCCATCGATTCGATGCCCTGTTCGGCGAACCGTTCCTCACGCTGACGCATGAGCGAGGTGAGTTCGGCGATGGTCCGGCGGACCCGGTCACCGTCGAGACGGCCCGCGACCGAACCGACATGCGGAATCCCCACCAGGCCGGCCATACTGCCGCCACCGAAATCCAGGCAGTAGATCTGTACCTGTTCGGGGGTGTGCGTGGCCGCCGTGGCCATGATGATCGCGCGCAGGGTGGTGGACTTACCCGACTGCGGACCGCCGACCACCGCGACATTGCCCAGCGCACCGGCCAGGTTGATGGTGAGCACATCACGCCGCTGCTCGTACGGTTTGTCGATCACCCCGATCGGCATCCACAACTGGCCGTGCCGGTTCACCGGCGAACGCCAATCCGGGTCGGGCAGCAGCATATCCACCGTGGGCGATTCCTCCAGCGGCGGCAACCAGACCTCGTGGGCGGGCCGGCCGTGCCCGGTGAGCCGTTTGACCACCACGTCGAGCAGCGAATCCGGCACGCCCTCGCCCTCGGCGGCTCCCGCGGCGGCCACCTCCGAGGGCGGCGGCGGCAGTTCGAGCAGCGGGTTGAACGCGGCGGCCTCCTCCTCCGGCTCGCCGGCGACGGGGTCGTCCGCTTCGGGTATCTCGACCGGGGACGCGGTGAACAGTCCGGGCCGCTGCCGCGCGACGGGGCTGCCGTCCTCGGTGGCGGTGCCCTGCGGGGCTTCATACGGGCCCGAGACATAACTGGCGTTGAAACGCAGCGGGTCGGAGGCGTCGCTCTTCAGATAGCCCGAGCCGGGAACGCTCGGCAGATGGTAGGCGTCGGTGATCCCGAGTACGGCGCGGGATTCGTTGGCGGAGAAGGTGCGCAGGCCGATCCGGTAGGACAGATGCGATTCCAGCCCGCGCAGTTTGTTCTCCTCGAGCCGCTGGGAGGCCAGCAGCAGATGGACGTGCAACGACCGGCCGAGGCGGCCGATCATCACGAACAGTTCCGCGAAATCCGGTTTCTGCGAGAGCAGTTCGGAAAACTCGTCGACCACCACGAACAGCGCGGGCAGTGGGTCCAGCGGTACGCCCGCGGCGCGCGCTTTCTCGTAATCGTTGACATTGGCGTAGTTACCGGCCGAACGCAGCAGTTCCTGGCGGCGGTTCATCTCACCGGCCAGCGCGTCCTTCATACGGTCGACCAGCGACAGCTCGTCTTCCAGGTTGGTGATCACCGCCGCGACATGGGGAAGCGGATCCAGACCCAGGAAGGTCGCACCGCCCTTGAAGTCGACCAGCACGAGGTTCAACGCGTCGGGCGAATGCGTGGTCACCAGCGAAAGCACCAGCGTCCGAAGGAATTCCGACTTGCCCGACCCGGTGGCGCCGATACACAGGCCGTGCGGGCCCATACCGTTCTCGGCCGATTCCTTGATATCGATCTCGACCGGTGTCCCGTCGGGAGTGATCCCGATCGGCACCCGCAACCGTTCCCGCGCGGTCCGCGGCCGCCATACGCGGGCCGGATCGATCTGCGCGGCATCCGGAATCTTCAACAAGGCCATCAGACCCGGATCGCTGGTGGTGCCCTCCCCGAGGCTCACGATCTGCGCGGCGGTCGCCAGGCGGTACCGGGCGAGCGCGCGCGAAAATGCCTCCGCCTCCGCAATACTCACCGCGTCCGCGGTGGCGAAGCGCTCGGTACCCGCGGCGCTCTTCGCCGAGACCTCGCCGTTCGAGCACACCAGTTGCAGGCCGCGGCGGGCGGCCAGCCCACCCTCGGGAGCGGTGAGGTCCAGAACGGTCACCGAGTCCAGACCCGATTCGGCGACCAGCCGCTCGTTCCCGCTGACATATCCGTCGTCGATGACGACCACGATGTGCACCCGGCCCTGAGTGGGTTGCGGGTTGCGCATGAAACGGCCGCGTTCGATCAGCTCGGCCGAGAGCGCCGTCTCCAGTTCACCGAGTGACTGGTACATCATCCGCACCGAACCCATACCGTCACGCTGAGCCGGATGCTGCAGATGGGGCAGCCATTTCGCCCACGACCACACGGGCGCGTCGGGGTCGCTGCACACGATCGCGACGGACAGATGGTCGGGACCGTGGAAGCTGGCCAGCTCCATGATCATCGAACGCACCAGGGTGCGCGCCTCACCGATATCACCGCCGATATTGATGGCGGGGAAAGCACGTAACGAGACCGCGGTCGGCAATCGGTGCACCACCGAATGCGTGCGCACGAACCGCCGCAATGCCACGGTCGACACCGGCTCCAGATCCTCGAGCGGACCGGTTTCCGGGCGGGCCAGCTTGGTGGCCAGGCGGTGGCTGCCCAGGCCGACCCGGACATGACCGAAATCGGGGTCGTTCGGGCGGCGCTCCCACATCCGCCGGGTACCCACCAGCGACAGCAGATCCGCGGGCTCGGGATGGCTCCAGCCCAGCGATTCGAGCTGTTTACCGCCGGTGCGGCGGACCTCCTTGCGGATCTGGTCCAGGTACCGGAAGTAGTCCTTGCGCTCCTCGTTCAGCTCGACGGCGCGTTTCCCGCCGCCACCGCGGTACCCGGCCATCATGCCGACCATCGACATGATCATCATCATCGGGAACATCATCATGAACGGATTGGCCAGCATATTGCGGCCCATCATCGCCATCATGGCGATCATGCCGATCACCGCGATCACCATGACCACGGGCATGATCTTCATCATCAGCGGAGCCGGGATGGCGCGCGGGACCTCCGGGGGCGCCGTCAGCGCGACCTCACCACCCGGCGCCCGGGGCGGGGCGATACGGGGTCGGCGTACAAAGCCTTCGGTAGCCATGGTTCCTTCTCAGATCGGCAGCCGGCGGTCGATACCGGGCCGGGTCACGGGTCCGATTCCAGGTCGAGGGGGCGCTCCGGCCGGCGGAACGGGTACGCGATCGCCGCGCCGATGGCCAAGGCGGACAGGCAGAGCACCGCACCGGTGATCGCGATCGCGCGCTGCCGCGGATCGGGCCCGGGTGGATGGACCGGTGCGGCGACGGGCCGGGAGGCGGCGGCACCCACCGCGACCGGTTCGACCGGCAGTTCGGCGGTGAGCGCGGCCAGCGGATCGATCAGGCCGTGGCCGATCCGGTCGTCCCGGCCGGTGCCCGGCCCGTGCGCGGTGCGGGTGATCCGGTCCATCACCTGCTGGGCGGTGAGCTGGGGAAAGCGCGAGCGCACCAGGGCCGCGAGGCCGGCCACGTAGGGCGCGGCGAAACTGGTGCCCTCCACCGACCGGACACCTTCGCTGGTCTGCACGCCGTCGACCAGCCCGGTGCCGCCGGGTTTGCTGTCCAGCGACACGATATTGCGGCCGATGGCGGCGACCTGCACCCACGGCCCGTTCAACGACAGTTCGGAGACCTGGCCGTTCGGGTCCACCGAACCGACGGCCAGCACATAGGGCGAGAACCAGGCGGGGCTGGCCACCGTGGCCACCGCACCCCAGCCGTTGCCGGTGTTCTGGTTCTGGCAGGCGCCGTCGCTCTGCAGGTTCCCGGCGGCGGCCACCACCACGACGTTGCGGTCGTAGGCGTATTTCACCGCGGCGCCCAGCGCGCCGTCGGCGGTGTCGAGACCGGCCTGGGTGCAGGCGACCTCGGAGATATTGATCACCGTGGCGCCCATGTCCACGGCGCGGACCACGGCGCCCGCGAGGGTGAGAACGGTGCCGTAGCCTTCGGTGCTGATCCGGCCCGGGGCCTCGCGGTTGTTGTTGTCCTTCTTCTCGTAGGCCAGGCTCAGCTGGCGAATGCTGAGGATCTCCGCGTCGGGGGCGACGCCGACGAAAGCATCGGCGGGACTGGGCTGGGCGGCAATGATCCCGGCCACCAACGTGCCGTGCCCGTCACAGTCGACGGTGCCGTCGGTATCGGAGACGTAGTCGCCGCCCGGCTGCAGCCTCGGTAGCCGGGGATGCCGGTTCACCCCGGTATCGATCACCGCCACTTTCTGCCCGGCGCCCCGGCTGAACTGCCAGGCCGCCGGAAGATTCAGCACTTGCTGGGAGAGCGGCGGTGCGCTCGGCGGCGCGCCGGTGAGCAGGGGTTCGGCGCAGACCGCGCTCTGCTCGGTGGGTTCCAGCGGCGCGGGCCGGCCGCTGATGGCCTGTGCCGCGCCCAGCGCACCCGGGTCGATCACGGGCTGCGGAATCGCCGCGGCATACGAGCCGGGCAGTGCCACCGCCGCACCGAATACGGTGAGGGCACAGGCCATGCGCAGCAGCCGGCGCACCGGACGAGCACTCATAGGCTCAAGTTCCTGGCCATACCGTAGATACCCATCATCCACAGCACCAGCGGGATCACCGCCATGATCAGGCCGTATTCGAAGAGTTCGATCGCGCGCCGCACCACCGGGGTGACCTCGATATGCGGGCCGATCACCCCGAAGCCGACCACCCCCAGCGTGAACGCCAGCAGGATCGCCGCGCAGAGCAGGATGAGATCGCCTTCCCCGAACGCCAATCCGACGATCAATGCCACGAAGGTGACGCAGGCACCGCCGATCAGGATGGCCGCCTGGGTGATATCGGCGAACGACCGGCCGCGCAGCGACAGGATGATCGCGGTGATCACCGCGAGTGTGATGCCCTGCCACCGGTAGGGGCCGAGCGGGTCGGCGACTCCGAACGCCCCGATCACCACGCTCGCGGTGCAGGCGGCGATGAGGCCGGTCTGGAACCGGTTCGCCGCCCGCGCCCGCTCTCCGAGCCCCGCGGCCGAGGGCAGTGCGGTGGCGCCGATCGCGCCGATTCCCTCGATCGTCGGCCGTGGTTCGTGATCGGCCGGGTCGATCGCGGCCCCCGCGGTCGGCACCGGCGGAATCGGCAGCCGGGCCAGCAGCGCGGCCAGGCGCGGCACCATCGACAAGATCATGATCCCGGCGACCAGCAGTCCGGCCCCGACCTTCGGCAGACCCGGATGCCAGATGAGATAGATCACGGAGGTGACCAGTGCGATCACCGCGGCGGCCGCGGCACAGGAGAACAGCGTGGCACCGACTCCGGTGACCCGGTAGCCCACTAACGCCGCCACCAGCAGCACCGAACTCCCCAGCAACAGATGCGGCGCGCCCAGCGCACCCGGCACCACCAGCGCGGCACCGCCGAACAACAGCAGCAGCCCGTCGGCGGACAACCACGAACCCGTGATCTCGTCGTGGTACTTACGCGCCGTGATTCCGGCCGCGACCAGCGCACCCAGACCGGCACCGAGCAGCGCCAGGCCGGGCGCCAGCGGATCTTCGCCGCTGCCGCGGGAAACGACCAGCACGGCCAGCGTGGTGAGGACCGTGAGTGCCGAGACGACCAGCCCCATCCAGCGCGCCGACGCACCGGACCAGCCGGTGAATTCCTCCGCGGTGAGCCGCGATACCGCATCGATCACGTCGTCGAACAGCGCCGGCGCTTCCTTCGCACCGACCGACCGCAATACCAGCAGTTCGCCGTCGTAGACCTCGGCTTCGGTGAGGGTGCGGCTCGGGGCGATCGCCTCGCGCCCCAGCCGGGCCAGGGTCCAGTGCTGGGCGTCGAGCGGGCCCGTATCGTCCTCGGACTCCGGCAGATTCGGATTGCGCGATTCGATCAGCGCCACCAGATCGCCGATGAAGCTCGCGATCGGCACCGTCGCGGGCAGGCCCACATCCACCTGGGTGTTGCCGCCGATGACCGAAACCCGGCTCAGTTCCGGTTCGTGCGCGCGGGTACCGCTCGGTGTTTCGACCACTGTACTCATCTCCCCACCCACGTCCCGATCAACAATTCACGCCTCAGCCGTCGACAATTCATATTCCCGCCATCCGTAATTCGTTGCCGACCGCCGCCGCGACACGGAACTCGGTCGGTATCAGCTTCTTCGGCAATTGTCGAGCACTCTCAGCTGGATGGTCTGGCGTTGCGTCCTCCCGGCAACTGAACCTAATGTAACGGAGCACCGAGGCGCGCGCGATCGGTAGTCTGGTATCCAGATAAACGTTCTCTTTACGCCTATACAAGAATTCGGGGAGCGCCTGCAATGACCGGCAACCGCCAAGCTCAACGCGCATTCGACGCCGGGGTTCTGTCGCTCGGATTGTCCATCGAAGGCCAGGAGTCCGCCCGCGACCTCGAGTACGCCAAGCTGGCGTTCCAGCGCGCCACCGAATGGGATCCGGGTATGTGTGATGCCTGGCTGGGGCTGGCGGCCGCCGGCGAGCTCACCAAGGACGTCTTGTTCAACCTGTACAAGACCTGCGACGACACGCTGTACCGGGAACAGCGGCGGGTCGGGTTGCGGCCGCGCGAACTCGCCGGTCGCTTCCAGCCGGGTCTCTACATCGACTACCCGCTCGCCAGCCGCACCGAGATCGCGCTGGCCTGGGCGGCGCAACTGATCGCGGACAAGGACTACGACGAAGGCGAACGCGTCCTCGACCAGCTCGACCAGTTCCGCAAAGGCCAGCGCAACAGTCCGGAACGGGTTGCCGATGACCGGATCTCCGCCTATGTGCGCGGCGTCCTGCACTACACGACACAGCGCTGGCCCGATGTGATGACGGTACTGGCCGGTTCGGCCGAATGGGACGACGCGTATCTCGCGGCGGGCGCTCACGTCATGGTCGGCACGGCCTGTGCCCAGCTGGGCCTGTTCGCCGAATCGATCCGCCGGATGCAGGCCGCCGAACAGGGGCCGATCCCCGCCGCCCGCTCCACCGCCATGTTCTGCCGCGGCCTGTGCCTGCGCGAGATCGGCAACGAGGAAGAGGCGCAGGGGCTGTTCGAGAAGGTGTACTCGCAGGCACCGGATTTCGAGGCCAACGCCTCGGCCATGCGCGACCGCACCTTCCGGATCACCGTCACCAGCCGTGATGTCATCGCCGCCCGCACCGATAAATGGGATCCGGCGTCGTCGCCGACGATGGAGCAGATGAACCGGGCCGAGGTTCAGGACCGGGCGAAGGAAACGCTCGCCGAGGCGCGCGCCGAACTCGATTCCCAGATCGGCCTCGCCTCGGTGAAAACCCAGGTGGCCAAACTACAGTCGACCGCCCAACTGGCGAAGATCCGCGCCGAGAAGGGGATGGCCAGTGTGCCGCGCGGCCAGCATCTGGCCTTCACGGGCCCGCCCGGTACCGGTAAGACCACCATCGCCCGGGTGGTCGCCAAGATCTACTGCGGGCTCGGCCTGTTGCAGACCGAGAAGATGGTCGAGGCCAAACGCGCCGATTTCGTCGGCGAACATCTGGGCAGCACGGCAATCAAGACCAACAAACTGATCGACAGCGCCATGGACGGTGTGCTGTTCATCGACGAGGCCTACACGCTGATCCAGACCGGCCTCTCCGGTGGCGACGCGTTCGGCCGCGAGGCGGTGGATACGCTGCTGGCCCGGATGGAGAACGATCGCGACCGCCTGGTGGTGATCATCGCCGGATACGACGGCGAGATCGACCGGTTGCTCGCGGCGAACGACGGTCTGGCCTCGCGTTTCGCCAAACGCCTGCAGTTCCCGTCCTACAACGCGACCGAACTCGGCCAGATCGGTGAGGTGATCGCGAAGAAACGCGATTCGGATCTGTCGGAGGAAGCGCTGAAGGTGCTGATCCGGGCCTGCGACCGGCTGTACGCCATGGAGAGCACCGACCAGAGCGGGCAACCGCGCCGTGGCGTGGACCTCGCGGGTAACGGCCGTTTCATCCGCAATGTGATCGAGGCGGCCGAGGAAGAACGCGAGTTCCGCCTGGCCAACGACGAAAACCTGGATCTCACCGAGGTCGACGAGGCGGTGCTGCGGCGGATCGAGGAACCGGATATGCGGCTCGCCTTGGCCACCATCCTGGCCTCGCTGAACATCGGCTGGACCGACCCCGACTAGCGACCCGCACGACCGGGCAAGGCCCCGGTGGCCTGCGCGGACAGCTCCGGACAGCGGCGCACGAGGGCGACAGGCCAACCCCTTTCACGGTACTTTCGTTGTCCGGCCATCCCGCGCTACCGGTCGGCCCACCGCCCGGCCGCGACGCCGGCCATCGATGGTTCGGCTGACACCGGGCAGCCGGAAGGGCCGGTCGCTTGCCGCTGGGCGGCAGGTCGGCTCGCCGAGCCGGGTCTCCCGCCCGGTCCGGTCTCCGGGCGCCGGTGCCCGGCCCCTGAAGCAGACAGGCGTTACGACGCGACCGGATGGCCCGTATCTGTCGCCCGGCGACCTGTTGCTTCTGTACAGGCCCGAATGGCCGGATGCCGGAATGCCACCGACGAACGGGTCGGTCCATCCAGGGGCATCCAGGCCCCGTCCTGATTGCTTGCCGGGTTTGTCTGTCCGCACGGGTGACTCGGGCGCCTTCCGCCGGCGCAAGTCGGTTCCCGGCGGCCGGCCCGCGCGGTGCGGGATTGCGGCCGGTGGGGCCGATCAGCCCTCTGTCAGGGAGTCGTGGCTGACCAGGGCTTCCCGGGGATCCAGCGTGGGGCCGGGGACGAGCTGGCCGATGATGGCCCAGGGGGCCAGATGTGGGGTGTTGCCCAGGCCGAGCACATTCGCGGTGGCCGGATCGGGGACGCCGTAACGGACTCCGTTATCGGCGACGTAGAACAGGCTGCCACGCCGCGGACTGCCCGGTTCCATACCGGTGATCTGCACGAATTCACCGTGGGCGGGTTCGACATACACCTCGTCCACCCGGTCGCCGCTGCTGTCCGCGGTCGCCAGCCGCACCGGTTTCGCCGACTCCGCGATCGGCAACCGAGTGCCGATCAGCAGGCCCACCGAGGCCCGCTCTCCCGGACCGTCGGTGGCGCCCTGTTCCACCGGCGCCGTCCCCGGTGATTTCGCCCAGGCGATACAGGTCACCGGGCCGTCCTCGGCTGCGACGATCTCCGGGATCTCGACGGGGAACTCCGCCACCGGCAGCCGGTGCACCACCGGCACCTCGTCCAGCACATCGGGCGGCATCACCGCGACCTCGCTCATCCCCTGCGAATCCGCGTACCGGATCACCTGCGCGGTGAACGGCGAAATCGGCTGGACCCCGTCGGCGAGAACGACATACATTTCCGGGCCGGAATTGCCGCCGACCCCGGTGACGGAGATGATCCCGCCGATCGGTACCTCGGCCAGCGGTCCCGGGCCGGGCTCCCCCGCCCGGTCGATCGCCGGCGCCTTCAGCGGCGGCACCTGTGTGGTGGCGCCGAGGAATCCGGTGCCGACCGGCCGCGGCCGATGCGCCGGCAGGTCGAGAGCACGGGCGAGCACGGTATCGTTCGGGTCCACCTCGGCGCGTTTACCGTCGTAGACGAGATAGGTTTTGTCGTCGCGGGTCACCAGCAGGGCCTCGGCGGGCGCGGCGGCGCGGATCCGGTCGGTGAGCTGGGGCGTACCGGAGACGACCGTCGTGGTCGCACCCACCGCCGAGGCGGCGCTGCCGCCCGCGGACAGCTCGATGCTCTCGCACAGCGACCAGTGTGAATCGCCGCCCTGCGCCGAACCCGGGAGCGCGGCCGGGGCGCCGGGGATACCGAGCAGGGGACCACGCGGCAGGGTGCCCAGTTTGTCGTCCTTGACCGCATGCGGTTCGGCACTGCTGCCGGTGATCAACCGTGCCGACGCCAGATTCAGGACGGGATGCAGGGTTTGGCTGCCGTCTTCCTTCTTCACCACCACATACAGCGCGCCGCTGGCCTTACCGGAGACGATCACGGCGTCGCCGATCGCGCCCTGTGGGCGCAGGAACGCCAGGATGGCCGCGCCGGCGGTGACGAGGATGCCGAGCACCAAACCCACCAGCAGCGACCGGATCTGCGAGCGCATGGGGTCGTGCAGCATGCGCACATCACGGCGGACCAGCGCGTGGTCGAGCCGGCGTAGCAGGAAACGGTACCCGTTCACCTGGGCACGGGTAGTCAGCTGTGCTGGCACTCGGGACTCCATCGCGCTGTCGACCGCAATCTCTGCCGACACGGTACCGTAATTCACGACCGTTACGTCGGCCCATATCGGTGAAATCACGGTCAGCGCACCGAGAAGCGAATGCAGCCGAGGCAGGAACAAACAACTGTGAACGACACGATGAACACCGGGGAACCGGCACCGGTAATTCCGGACCAACCGGTTTCTCAAAATTCGGTAAATATTCGCCGATCGGCCTATGACACTTTGCGGGACCCGGAATTCTGGTTGTTCCGCATTTTTCCGCTGCGAATAGTTGTTCCCGGCGTTCTGGTCGCGGCGGCGGTCGCGTGGATCGTGCTGGCGTTCAGCGATTCGGTCTGGTATTCCCTCGGTGCCGGAGTCGCGGTCGGTCTCATCGGGCTCGCACCCATCGGCGGCCGGACCCTGGTCGCGCGGATCGCCGGGATCCTCGCCCGGCGCGGCCGCATCCCGGCCGAACGGCTGGAACAGGCCGCCGCCTTCGATGTCCCGTTGCCCGAAGGCGGCGGCTACGGGGTGCGCTGGGACGGGGATCTGCTGCTGACCATGCTGCGTATCGATCCCCCACCGGACACCCTGACCCTGTTGCGGCCCGGCTCGCTGAACACCGAGCAACTCCTGCCCCTGCCCGAGATAGCGCGCTGCCTCGACCAATTCGATTTGACCCTGGCCAGTATCGATGTGGTGAGCACCGGTGCCCGCACCGCCGGCACCGGGGTCGCCGCCCATCTCTACGACCGGATCCTGGGCCCGCTACCGGCGATCGCACACCGCACCTGCTGGCTGGTACTGCGGCTGGACCCGCTGGCCAATGCCGAGGCCGTGGACAATCGCGGTGGCGGTGGCACCGGCGCGTTACGCGCGGCCATCATCGCGACCCGCCGGGTCGCGAACCGGCTGGCCGCGCACGATATCGCCGCGTCCGTGCTGACCGCGACGGAACTGAACACCGCGGTCCGCGAGCTCACCCACGGCTTCGCGGTGAACATGATCACCGAAGAGCCGAAATGGCTGGAATCCCAAGGGCGTTACCTGGCGCAGTATCAGATCAGTGCCGATATGGTGGGCCCGCGCGGGCTGGCCGATATCTGGGCCGTACCCAGCCTGTCGACCACCGTGACGCTGCGGCTGCGGCCCGGCATCAACCGCAACGACCCACATACCGAACTCGCCGATACCGTGGTGCTGAACGCCGTTGTCCGGTTCGACACGGTGGAACCGCCGGAACGGCCGCCGCTCGACGGCCTGCGCGAACTGTATGGAAACCAGCTGCGGATCCTGCTCGATACGCTGCCGGTCGGCTACACCGGGAGCTGGGGTCGTGATGTGGCCTACCGCGGAACCCTGGCCGCGCTGAGCGAATTCACCGTGCCCACCGCCGGCTGCGGGCAACTCATCGGCGCCGACGATCTGGGGCAGGGCATCGCGGTACCGCTGATCGGCGAGGGCACCCGCCAGCTCGAGGTGATCGGCACCCTGGACCTGGCGCAGCAGGTGATCCTGCGGGCGACCGCGCTCGGCGCGCACGCCATCGTGCACACCGCGCGCCCGGAGGCGTGGCAGACCATGGTGCGCAACCTCGACACCCCGCAGTTGCTCACCATCGCGCCCCGCGCCGCGGGCGCCAGCTATCACCCGCCCGGACCGCCCCCGCTGCCGACAGCGCCCTATCCGAGCACCACGCTGCTGGTATTCGACGGTATCCCACCGGTTTCCCATGCCGGTGGCGCGACCATCGTGCACGTGCGGCAACCGAACGAACCCGCGGGCTCGATCGACGCGGACGTATCGCTGGTCCAGGATCCGGCGACCCCCAACCGCATCACGGTACGCACGCCCGCGGTGACCACCACGGTGAACATGGTGACCACCCGGGAAGAAATGCACTACATCGGGGAATCACTGGCCGCCCGCTGACCCCGGTCCGGCATACGAAACGGGGGGGGGGGGGGGGGGGGGGGGCGCGCCCACCCGGCCACAGGAGGGGGGGGGGCGGCAGGACAGACAGAGCGCGGCGCCGCCCCCAAGCTGGCCGCCCTGTGAGGGTCCGGCCGGATTCATAGGTTCACTTGCTGTTGTCGATGCTGCTGGCGAGCGAGTCGAGAACGTCCTGGACGCCGGGGCCGTAACCGGTTTGGTGTACTCCCGAGGTGTAGAACTCGGCCGCGTCGCTGCCTTGGCGGACAAGGTCGGCCATGTCGGACAGGGCAGCGCTGGTCGCGGGGTCGGTGCGGGCGGTGAGGTCGGCGACCAGACCGGTGAGCTGGCTGGCTCCGTCTCCGACGAGCGCCGAGGCCGCGGTGGCGGCGAGGTCGGCGGCTACCGGGACGAGTCCGGTCAGTTCGAGGCCGGCGCCGACGGGATCGCCGAGGGCGAGTTTGTCGACGGCGCGCCAGGCGACTTCTTGGGCGAGACCGATGTCGGTGGCGACGCGGCCGAGGTCGACTCGGCCGATGATGCCGACGACTTGGGCGGCTACGGCGGTCCAGCCGCTGGGGTCGGCGGCTGCGGCCATCGAGAGTGCACGTGCGACGAGGCGTAGGTCGACCTGGTCGGCGATGCGAACCAGCGGGCTGAACAGGTTGTTGAGTTCGCCGCTGATGCGGTGGGTGCCGCCGATGTCTCCGGCCAGCACGGTGGGCGGCAGGCGCAGCACGTTGTCGCCGATAGCGGGCAAGTTCGCGGCGAACTCGGCGAGACCGCCGAGCACGAGGATGACCTGCCGTGTCACCGAGGAGGGATCGAGCACACCGGTCGAAGACGAAGTGGTGGTGGTGTCGTCGAGGAGGGAGGAGTTGCCGGTGAACGCGCGGCCGACAGCGGCAAGTCCGGGCGATTCTTCCGGCGAGGTGGCGCAGTAGAGGTCGCCGGCGGCGCAGACGGTGCGTACTCGGTTGGCGAGGCTGCCGAAGTTGTCGCGGGGGCCGGCGATCCCTTGCCCGTCGACCGGTTGTCCGAGCTGCGGTGTGCTCGGGTCACGGTTCGGGTCGGACAACAAACCAACGGCGAGCACTCGCGAGGCCGGAATCGGATCTTGGCTGCGGCCGATGGTGGAGGTGACGTCGCCGACGACATCGGCACCCTGTGAGTACCCGGCCATGACGACCTGAGTGGTCGGACACAGCCCCGCCAGCAGCCCGGACAGAGCTTGTACTCCACCGGATTCCGACTGCTGGTACGGGGCGGGGGCAGCGGCATAGGCCAGGGACCGTACGTCGATGTCGTTGCCGTAGCGGGCGCGCAGCCCGTCACCGATCGGTGCCAGCATGCCCACCGATCGGGTGGGGTCAGCGCCCGGATTGGTTTCGCCGGTGCCGGGCACCAGGACCGCCGTCCATCGGGGGCATGCCGCGCTGCCAGGTTCTGCGGTGGCAACTCCGGTCGCGACGGTGGTGACGGCGGTGGCGCCGACAACCACCACAGCCGCAGCCGCTACCGCACGCGCGGCGAACCGAGGGGCTGTTGCACGGTTGCGGCGGGCGGGCGCACGCCACGGTGTGAGTCGGAGATTGAACATATGGGGCTCCCAGGGACGTCGTATTCGGTCGTGCGGGTGAGTTCTCTCGCCGCACTGGGAACTCCGGGATTTCAGGGGTCTTTTGGACACAACGGGTCAGCAAAGCCATCGAGAGGAACGGACGGGGCGAACGGAAGACGCCCTTCAGCGGGTCTGACGGTGGGTATGCGACTCAAAGGGGTGTTCGGATGCGTTGCCCGGCGAATCAGGATGGTCAGGGTCGGCGCGCAGAACCCACCGAATCTGCGCCAGGCGGTTGTCGTTCGCGCGCCACAGGAGACGGGGCGATGGGGATCGGGGACGCGCGTTCGCGACGGCTGGGCGGGCATCGACGGGCGTACGTCCTGGAAATGGCGAGAGCGGGAGTAGGGCGGTTGCCCTTTGACAGGGTGGCCGCTCTACTCCCGCCGGGTCCGGGTGGTTCGGTTCAGGACTGGGAGGACGGTGCGAGTGCGAACTTCTTGGGGCGCGTGGTGGTCATCTCCGCGACCCCGGAGTCGGTGAGCCGTACGAGGGCATTGTGGACTGCGCCCGAGGACCGACCACCGAGCGCCTTGCCGATCTGGTGCGGGGTGAACTCCTGGCCCGGGTGGTCACGCAGGTGATCCTCGACCAGCCCCCGCAGTGCACCGGGAGCGAGTTTGTCCGGATGCGGCGACCCTTCGCCGGTATGACCGGCTGGTCCCGCATCATCGGTGTCGGTGTCGGTGGCCGGTTCGTCCGAAGTTGTGGCGTTGTCAACGATTTCGTCGATGTTCGGCGGGGGCGGGGTGGAGTCATCGAGATGCGAGGCGTCGGTCTCCGGTGTGCGGGGCTGAGTTTCAGCATCGTCAGGGGCTTCGCCGTCGCCGGAGGTGTCGGTGTCGGGTTCGGTGGTGGGCGCGATGCTCCAGCGGGCGGCGGCGTGGGGGTTGGTCTCGTCGGTGTGGCGGGAGATGCTGCCGTCGGCGGCCCACATGTTGAGGAGCTTGCGGGTCTTCGACTGACTGATTCCTGCGGCGGTCGCCAGTTCGGCGGCGGGTTTGGGGTCAGCGCTGATGACCGCCCACAGGGCGTCTTCGACGGCGGTGCGGGCAGATTCTGTCGTGGTGGACATGACATTCTCCTGGGAAATGGTGGCTGGTGGTGTGTTTCGTCATGTCCCGGCCGGGACGGCACCCCGGGAATTCGGATTCGTGGGGCGCCGGTCTCCATGGACGCTCGATACGGGGTGAATTGTCAAGCGGAATCGGGAACGAAGCGGTCATATCGGCGGTATGTCACTGAAATGGCCGTGACTGTCTGCATGGGAATTGATTCCGTTTCGGTGTGGTCTTGACAAACCCGGGTCTATCGAGCGTCGATGGTCGTGGAAACCCGTGGTTCGGCAATCCTGCCGATGAATGGGTGACCACCCCGGCCGGGTCGCCAATCACGATTCCCTCGATCGAACTCCGGAGAAGCCGCATGCCCACTGACCACGACAATCGCGAAACCAGCTGAGTCGCAGCATCTTCTCAAGTCGGGCTCGGGAACGACCGTTCCTGGCGAAGCTGACTGGCCCCGGCGTGGGCAGCGCAGATCATGTGCGCGATGTCGGCGGAGGGGCCCTCGTGAAATCACTCGCTACGCACAACTTTTCGGAACAGTTTGGAGACTTCTCATGGATAACACCGTTCTCACTGCAAGATTGGACGAGTCCTACACCGTCATCGGCACCAGTGAATGCGTCCACCGCATCCGGGAAGTTACTTTCCAGGTGACTTGTGTGGATGATTGCATCCATAGCGAGGGCAGAATCTGCACCGAGTGTGCGCCGTCGTGGCAGCTGGATTATGAATTCGACGAGCCGTTCCCGTTCGAGCGTGTGGCCCGGGTGACCGTCCGCGATCTGCTCGACGCGGGACACGTGCGTGTCGGCGATCGATTGGCCAGTCCCGACAGCGAGGTCACGGCGGTGATCACGGGCTGCGGTGGCTTGATGCTGCCCGACGGCCGCATCTTCACCAATCCTTCCGCCGCTGCCAACGCCGTCGGTGGTAACCGAAACGAGTAGCCCGCAGACGTGACCCGCGCGGCTCGCTTCCCTCGCGTGGGCCGCGCGGGTCACGTGCGTCGCGGCATGCATATGCGCCCGGCGCGAGCGGTGGATATCGCCCCTTCTGTGCCGCGATGCTCGGTGCTCTGCATGGCGGTTGGGTGTGCCGGGCCTATATGCCGTTGCCGCAGCATCCAGTGGTTGGCCCTCGTCCGGATGAACGTCTTCGCGGGCACCGTTTTCAGGTTCTGGGATTGTCGGGATGTTCGTGATCCCAGGGAAGGGGTTCGGCGAACAGGTGCTGGGATTTCCACAGGGGGGGGCGCATTCGGCGCAGATGGTGTCTTGGTGCTGGCATCGGCGGGGGTCGGCGATGGGGATCTCGACTTCGTCGATGTGGTGCACGAGTTCGGTGCCGCCGGGCGGGATGTGGGCGAAGTCCGCCAGCGCGGTGACGGTGGCCGGTAGAGTCATGGGGAAGCCTCCTGTCGAGATGTGACGGCTCGCTCTCGGACCGATCGGTCTAGAGCTGCGGTGCCGGACCGGCAGCGGGCGGCGCGAGGTCGGCGGGGCGAGTGGCCTTGTAGTAGTCATCGCCGCGCCAGCGGTATTCCGAGATTTGAACAGGCTCGTTGAAGGTCGGCGCGTGCAGCATCTTCCCGGCGCCCAGGTAGATGCTGACGTGGTGCACGTCGGCGTCGGTGCCGTAGAAGAGGAGATCACCGGGCAGGAGTTGGTCCTCGGGGATAGAGGGCCCGGTGTGGACTTGGTCGTAGGTGGTGCGTGGGATGGCGATGCCGGCGCGGGCGTAGGCGGCTTGGGTGAGGCCGGAGCAATCCCAGCCGCCGGAGACCTCGGGGCCGTTGCCGCCCCAGACGTAGGGTTGCCCGAGTTGCTGGCAGGCGAACGAGATCGCTGTCGCGGCAGCGGGACTCGCGGCCCGTAGGTCGGCGCAGTCACCGCTGCCGGGCGGTGGTGCGGTGGCGTGCGTGGAGTAGCGGTCGGCCTGGGCGAGAACGTCGCGGACGTACCAGTCGGCGTGGTTATAGGCGAAGATCGCCGCGTAGAGATCGCCCGGCGCGCCGGAATCACACAGGTAATGGGCGGCTGCGTGGACGGCGTCGTGCGGGTTGTATCGCGACGGAGGTGTCGCCCCGCCAGCGGGCAGCGGATGCCGGGCGACGACGGAGTCGAAGGTGGGGGCCAGGAACTGCATCGGTCCACCGGCTCCGGCGAAGTTCTCCCCGGCGGCGACGCCGGGCAAAGTGGAGCGGCCGTGGTCGGTTTCGATCTTGCCGATCGCGGCGAGTACCGACCAATCCAAGCCCGGACACGAGCCGGCGCCTTGCTGATACAGCACCAGCATCTCCGGCGGGATATCGGTCAGGGCCTCGGTACTCGGCGCAGTGGCCGCGCCCGGTGCCGGAGCCGGGGTGGGAGCATGGTCGTAGACGGCGACGGTGGCGACGACCGCGGCGATCACGACCGTGCAGAACACGACCGCGGCCGAACCGACACCGAGTGCTTTGGCGAACATCACGAACCTCCGGTCTCGCAGGGCGGCATCGGTGACGGCGGGTCGAGGACCGCCGGCCCACTGGTCGTGGTCGGCGCGGAGTACTGCGGGATGCTCGCCGGGGGCGGGGTGAGATGCGGCCACGAGGCGGGGAGCTGGTGCAGCGCCAGTCGTTCGCCGCCGTGACCATCGAGGGACAGCCAGACACGGTCGGCGGGGCTCGGATGTTCTGCGGTGGGATCGAGAAGATCGGCAGCGGCGGTTGCGACCGGCACCGCGCCGGGGTCGGGCAGCGTTTGCCACGTCTCGAGGAGGGCACGGCGGGCGGTGGTTTCGCGTCCGGTGGTCGGCACCCACAGCAGAACGGGAGTGACGATGCCCGTGGAGCGGGCGAGTTCGGCGTAGCCGGCGAGCTTGCCGGCCACCGAGGAGAGGGTGATGGTGCCGAGGTCGAATTCGAGGAAGAAGTCCAGGGTCGCCCCGGTGTGGGTGTAGCGGCCGTAGGCGTCGGGGCGGACGAGATCACCCCAGAGCCCTCGGCTGCGGCCTTCCGACCACCACGCCAGCACCCGCCCGTGGCCGGGAGTTGTGACGAGGGCGGTGAACCATTGGTTGACGCCGACGGTGTGTGCGAGGTGCAGGCTGTGGGCGATAGCGAGGGCGCGCTCGTGGCGGTAACGCAGCTCACGGACCTCGATACCGGCTTCGGCGGCGACCACCGCGGCGCCGGCGGGAGCCAGGACCCAGTGCCCCGGGGCGGTGCCTCGCGCACGGAGGGGCCGGAACCGGTCGACGACCCGATACCTGTGCAACAGGGTGAGGCGGCGACGGGCTTTGATGATGGTGGGGAAGGCCAACTCGGCGAGCTGGGTGGTAGTCAGGACGCGATGCTCGAGCAGCATCCGCAGAATCCACCGATCCCTGCCGGTGAGCCGCACAGCCAGACCGGCGTGGCCGATCGCCGACGGTGCCCGGGTTGGTCGGGGTGCTCGCAGATCCCTCTGCCTATCCGGGTGATTGATCATCGCAGCAACCTCCGAGAGTTGAATTACCTTGCTAGACAGGTGAATCCGTGTGGACTCACTGGGTCAGGACAGGCGGGGATCGCCGCCACCGACCGGTGGAGCAGCAGATTTTGTGAGATCCGGCCCCGGTTCGTCGGTGTCGGGTTCTGCCGGCTCCGTGGTTGGAAGCGGTGCGGCGAGGCGAGCACGGGCAGCGGCGCGTATCTCGCGGGCGCGCCCCGGCACGGCTGGTGGCAGGGGTTGGGTGGTGAGGGTGAACGGTGGCGCCTGCTGGCCGCGGACCAAGACCCGGGCGGCGGCGTGGAAGGCGTCGAGGTGGGTCAGGTCGTGCTCGGACAACCAGGGAGTCGTGTGGCGAGCCAGGTCTCGGGCATCTTCGGGGGACGCGGTGAAGATGACCTTGTTGCGTGCATTGGCCGACACCGCCGCCCGCATGTCTGTCGGCAGCTGTCCGAGGTTTTGGTGCGCGATGACCAGAGACAGGCGCAGGCCGCGGGCCTCGGCGAGCATGTCCTCGAGTGGGGTGGCGAGGTTGAGGAAGTTGTGGGCTTCGTCGAGGGCCAGGGTGGCGTCGGGGCGCTGGTCGGGGTGGGTGCCGACGCGGGCGGTGGTGGCCTGCCAGGTGCGCGCTACGAGCAGCGATCCCATCAGGCGGCTGGTGTTCTCGCCGAGAGAGCCTTTGGGTATCCGGGCCAGGCAGATGCCGCCGTGGTCGAGCACGTCACCGAGATCGACGGTGGAGGGTCCGGCGGCGAGTGCGTCGCGTACGAATTGCCGGAACAGAAAGTGCCGCAACTTGTTCAACAACGGTCCGATGACCTGGTTGCGTGCGGAGTCGGTCAATTCCTCATACGAGGACCAGAATCCACGCAGGACGGGGTCGGTGGTGGCGCGGGTGACCCGGGTGCGGAACGCGGGCTCGGTCAACAAGCGCGGTAGATCGGTGAGGGTGGCGACGCCGGGTTGGCGGCACAGGGTGAGCAGGCTTGCTCGCAGGACGTCGTCCGTGCGCGGGCCCCACCATTGGGCGAAGGTGCGGTGGAAGATGGTGGCCAGGTTGTCGACCGCGCGGTCGGTCCCCGCTCGGTCGGCGGGGGTGTCGAGCGGGTTGAGGCAAGGCGGGCGGCTGCGGGAGTCGGCGTCGAACAAGACGACTCGGTCGGCGCAACGCCGGGGCAACCGGGCGAGGATGTCGGTGATGAGGTCGCCTTTGGGATCGACGACGACCACGCCGCGGTCCTGATCAGCCTCCTCGAGGATCAGCCGCCCCAGCAGTGTTGACTTCCCGACGCCGGTTGGGCCCAGGACGTGCAGGTGGTGGCGGGCGTCGGCGACGCGCACCGCCACCGAGCGTCCACCGGGACTGTCGGCAACGCCCAGGGGTTTCGAATACGGTCCCGCCGCAGGGATTTCCGGGGTCGGTGCGATGGCGCGGGCTCCGGCCCGCTGCACACCAGGAATGGCCGGATCATGCGGAAGATGGGCGAGTGCGGCCAGCTCCGGCACCGACAACAGATCACCGCGGCCCAGCCGCCGCTGCGAGAGCGCCGAGCCGAGCCGCCGCGTGCGGCGGTGCCGGTAGTAGTTGTGATCGGTGCAGGACCCGAACACCACCGCCAGCGCATCCGCCCGACCCCGCGCAACGGCCCGCGCCGCGACCCGGTCACCGGTATCGGGCACCGACACGGCATAGCGGATGACGGTCTCCCAGTGCGCACCACGGGCTTTACCGGCGGCGGCCCGCTGCTCGGTCGTCTCGCGCATCGCGGCCTGCCGATCACTCGACTGGGCCGCCGCCGCGGCACGGACGCGGCCAGCGCGGCGGACCGGGCCCGGGGTGAGCAGATCGAGCACCTCCCGCAGCAGCGGGATAGGCCATGCCGCACCGGTCCCGGTTCGGGTGCCGCGCCGCACGCGGCGGCCGGTGACCGGTCGCGCCAGTACCTGCACGCAGGCGGCCTGCCCGGGGCCCAGATCATCGGCGGCGGAGATGAGATCACGAACCAGGTCCGCGCCGCCGTAGTCGGTGCGGATCGGCAGTGCTTCCCGGCGCCCGAGCCGCAGCTCACCTCCGGACAGCAGCCGACGATCCTCAAGCCCAGGAGGTGTGAGCGGCGGGGAGACCGTATGGGCGGTGCGGGTGTGCGCGCCCGGCCACGCGGAGGCCACCGCCCGCTCGACCAACCCTGGCGGAATCCGGCCGGGTACCCAGAGCCGAATCGCCACCCCGTGCTCGGGGGTGATGCTGTACTCGAACCCCAGATGCGGTTGCCCGAACAGCATCCGCCGCCAGGACGGGCGCAGCTGCCCGGTCAGATGCGCCCACAGTGCCTCCGCCCCCTTCGGATCGACCTTGGGAGGCGTGAGGACGGTGACCTGGCGGGCGTCGGTGGCCAGCCGGTGCCGGCGCAGTCGCTCGGCAACCCTCGCCGCGGCGAGCACGCCCACCATCAGCCCCACAGCGATCACCGCCGCCGGACCGGTCACCACCCGTAAAGCGGTGTCGGCGAGTTCGCGCATCGCTGCGGCGGGGTCGAGCAGCAGCTCGCCCACGATGCCGTGGTCCGCCGCAAACAGCATGAGGGACATGGCCTATGCCGCCTGCACATCGACGTAGACGTCCCCGTCGCCGTCCTCATCCGCCAGTCCGGTGTCGACATCGGCGTTGTCGTCGGTGACAATCGGAGTGAACGGGGCGGGTTCGGTGATGTCGAGACCTGACTCCTCGGCATCTGCGGTGTCGGCGAGTTCGCTGGGATCGGTGGTGACCAGCGCGTGCTCCTCGACGGAGGCCATCGAGGCGAACACGGCTCTGTCAGTGCCGTCGAGAGCGATCAGCCCTTGCCCGCGGGCCGCCGACAACAAGAACTGTCGTTCTCCGTCCGAGAGCTTGAACGCGGTCGCGACCTCGTCGATCGCCTGCGGCGCTTGATGCAGCAGGATCTGGGTGGCCGCATTGGACACGATCGCCTTACCGAGTTCGGTGCCCAGCACATCCGCACAGTCCTGGGTGGCGACCGTGAGGCCGGCCCAGTACTTGCGGAACGACTTCGCGGCCCGGAACAAGAACTCCGCACCGGCGGTCTGGCGCATGATCAGCCACGCCTCGTCCACGGTCACCATCCGCGGCCGACGATTCGCCGGGTTGGCGACTCGCCGCCAGGTGGCATCCAACACGAGCAGCGTCCCGATCGTCTTCAACTCATCGGGCAGCTCCCGCAACGAGTAGGCGACCATCGCCGCATCCGGGCTGACCGTCGTCGGCCCATCGAGCAGGCCCGCGAACGCGCCCTCGCCGACGAACGGAGCCAACGACGCGGCAAGGTCATCAGCCACGGCCGAACCGAGCGCGGCCAACTGCTCACACAGGACACCCAGGGTCGGGGCGGGCCTGGTCCACGTCGCGGGGTCCTCGGTGATCCCCGCACTCGCGTAGGTGGCGGTCACAGCGGTGTCGAGCGTGGCACGCTGCGCAGCCGTCTGGTCACCGAGCAGGACCCGGATCACGGTGTGACAGAATAGTTTCCGTCGATTCAGTGCATCCGACGGTGCGGTGCGGCGGCCGTCGGGGCGGGTATGGACCTCCAAATCGAAGGGATTGAGCCGGATCCCGGGGGCGCCGAGGTGGATATAGGTGCCGCCGACCGCCTCGGTCAACGCGCGATACTCGTCTTCGGGGTCGATGATCACCTGTTCGATCCCGCGATACAGCGACCGCAGAATATCGGTCTTGACCAGGTAACTCTTACCGGCGCCGGAACGGCCGAGCACGACGGCGTTATGGTTGTGCGCCTCGGGACCGAACCGGTCGACGAACACCAGCCCGGATGCGGCGTCTCGCCCGTAGAGCACCCCTTCTGGCGATGCCGCGCGGGCCGGATCACCAACAGGCAGTTGCGGACTGGAGAACGGGAACGCCGCCGCAAGGGCATTGGTGTCGAAGGTGCGGCGCACCTTCACCAGATCCAGACCCAGCGGAAGCGTGGAAACCCAGCCCTGGGTGGTGCGGTAGGACAGATGGCAGGTGTCGACGAGCAGACTGGCTGCCAGGGCGCGGACGGCGGCGACCTCGTCGGCCAGCTCGGCTTCCGAGCGGGCGTGCACGGTCAGATACAGGCCGATTCGGAACAGTCGAGCTTCGGCGCGTGCCACCCGGGAGGACAGTTCTGCGGCATCCTCGGCCGCGACCTCCACCAGGGGATCGGTGCGGCGGCCGTAGCTGGCATCGTGAAATCGGGTCGACTCCAGCCGGGCGAGCTGGCGCCGCAGCCGGGAGGCGGCGGTGACCGGGTCGACCGGATCGATATGCAGGGCAACGTCGAGGCGGCCGGGGTGCGACAGCAGCGGAGCCAGCCAGCCGGCGGTGACCTCACGCGGATACCCGGTGACGGCGAGCGTCGCCACCCATCCTGTCCCTACTTCGAGGTGCCGTGTCCCGATCGCCAGCGAATCCGGCCCGAATCCAGCTGCGGCACCGGCGATCTGGCGACGTCGGCGACGCAGGGATCCTCGCCGATGCGGGTGTGCGTCGATATCGTCGGCCAGTTCGATATCGGTGGAGGTCTCGGTGTCCGGGCCGTCGGTGGTGATGACGGTGTGGGGGCCGGCGATGTCTGCGGAGGAGGGAACGAGACTGCCGGGGTTGCAGGCGCCGGTTACCACGGCGGTGGCCTGCGCGTCATCGAGCGGTGTCACGGTGACACCCATCGGGGCGAGGAGGTCGGCGGCCTCATGCACCCGCCGCAGTAGCCGGGCCTCCGCGGCGCGCCGTGCCGCGGCCGACAATTCCCGTCGAGCACGCCGACGCCCCGCGACCAGCCAGCCCAGCATCGCCGCCGGCGTCGGTCCACCCAGCCTGTCGCTCGTCGCCGGGAGGTCGAGGGGTTCACGCCAGACCAGCAGTACTTGCCGGTGCATCAGGTCCTCCCCGGCCGCGAGTCCGGCCAGGTGGTCGGCGTGACCGTGCGCGGCAGCGGCCAGCTCCGGTGACATCTCACCGACCGAACGCCACAGACTCTGCAGCTGGCCGGTCAGATCCAGGCGCGTCGACCGCAACAGGATCTGCACCGGTTGGCGCAGCGTGTGCAGCCAGCCCCCGAGCTGTGAGACCAGGGCATCCTGCTCCTCGGGAGTGCGCAGGGCGAGGTTGACCGTCCCGGCCGCTGCGACCACAGCCAGCCCGTCCGGGCCCAGATCGACCACCCCGACCCCGTTGGCGCTGGTGACCGCCTCGGGTAGCTGTAATGCTTTGGCCGACAAAGGCTGCGGCACCAGCGGCTTCTTCCCTCGACCCGCAGCGCGGGTGAGCCACCGTGGTGCCGTAGCGATCCCTTCGGGCGCGGCTACCAGGCGAGAAGGCCGCAGACGTTGCCGTACGGCGGCCAGCAGCAACCGGTCGCCCGACAGGCCGTCGCGGGTGGTCAAGATCAGCACCGCGACCGCGGTGCCCAGCGGGACGGCTCCGGCCAAGAACGCTGCGGGGGCGATCACTTCACGAGTTGCGGTCCACGCGAGATACAGCAGTAGCGCGGTGACCGCGAGGACTGCGAGCTGGCGGGCGGTGAATGGGCCGATCAACCGGTCTTGCCGGTCGACATCGGCAGGAATACGAACGGGCGTGCTCATCTGGGGTTTCCTCCTCGGGGAGTGCGGCGTGCGCGCCGGCGGACAGGGAGATCGGGCAGCGGCAGATGCAGCTGACGACCTGCCGGTGTCGAGGGACGTGGCGGCGGAACCGGTGGCGGCGTGCTCGCTCGCTCGGCGGGCCGGACCCGGGTCACCGGGAACGGCAGCCGGTACTGGCCGCTGCGCCGCGGCCGGTTTCCCGCATACGGATCGGGCGGGTAGAACTCGAACGCCAACTGCGTGCCCAGCCCAGGACGCGGCGGCGGCGCCGCCCACGCCCGGGCCCGCGCTGCGGGAGGCCCGGCCGGGGCGGG
>NZ_JARWPM010000268.1 GCF_029869215.1 Nocardia carnea | reverse complement strand
CCGCCCCCCCGGGGTTCACCCCGGCCGGGGGGGGGGGGGGGTGGCCACCCCGCCCTCCCTTTCGGGTGCTGCCGCCCCCCCCCACCCCCCTGGGGGCCGCCCCTATCGCGCCGCCCACGGCGGCGAGCTTGCGCTCCGACCGGCCGGCCAGCGCGATCCGCGCCGCCGCGGGGGCCGCGGCCAGCAGGTACTGGGCGGTGAGTTTGCCGACGTAACCGGTGGCGCCGAAAACGACCAGATCGAATTCGCGTGTGTCCGTCATGGAATGAAACCCCTCGTGGATGTGAGTCGCCCCGGTCAGCCGGAGCGGCGTTTACCGCGCTTGTGCGGCCGGCGATCGGCCAGCCATTCGTGATGAAGCCGGCCGAGTTCGGTGACCGGTTCCTCGCCGTACAGCCACTCCCGCGCGATCCGATGCCAGTTCGCGGTGGCCTCCAGCTGGCCCAGCATGCCGAAGGTCAGGAAATCGGCACGCCGCGAGAACAGATGCTCCGGCGGCAGATTCTGCTGTTTCATCCCGGAGAACTCACTGGACCGCGGGTCCACGGCCAGCAGGAAAGCACCGCTGGCCAGTTCCGGGGTGATGGTGAGCTCCTCGTCGACCAGACACCATTCCGACGCCGAGAGCACATACTCCAAGCATTCCTCCGCACCGATTTCGTCGGCCGAATCGATGACCCCGCGCTGGATCATCAGATCCCGTAGATCCGCACCGCGCTCCTCGGCCGCCGCGCACAGGCAGATCGCCTCGAACCGGACATGCTCGGGATCCATCCGGTTGAACAAACCGAAATCCAGGAATCCCACGCGGCCGTCGTCGGCGAGCAGCACATTGCCGGGATGCGGGTCGCCGCAGAACTCGTTGAACGTGAACAGGGAACCCACATAGAAGCGGTAGATGATCTCGCCGACCCGGTCGCGTTCGGCCCGCGGCATGGCACGGAGATCCTCGAACGCGGTACCGGACAGGTACTCGGTCACCAGCACTCGCTGCGTACTGTGCTCGAGCACCGGTTGCGGGACGACGATGAACGGATGGCCGGCATAGAGCGCCGCGATATCGCGCTGGGTCTGCGCCTCGACGTGATAGTCGAGTTCGGACTCCATGTTCAGGCGCAATTCGTCGAGCACCGCCGGGGTCACCCAAGGCATCGCCGACTGCAGCACCCGCCGGAACATGGTCAGGTTCTTCAGATCGGCCCGGACAGCGGCATCGATACCCGGGTACTGCACCTTCACCGCGACCTGCCGGCCGTCGTGCAACCGGGCCAGATACACCTGCCCGATCGAGGCGGCGGCGATCGCCTCGGGTTCGAATTCGGCGAAGACCGCGTCCAGCGGCTGCCCGTAATCCTCCTCGATCACCGCCCGCATGGCCTCGAACGAGACCGACGGCGCGGCATTGCGCAGGACCGCCAGCCGCTTCTGGAACCGTTCGCGATGATCCGGAGGCACCAGGTCGAGATCGAGGACCGACATCATCTGGCCCAGCTTCATGGCCACACCCTTCATGGTGCCCAGCACCATGACGAGCTGCTCGGTACTGCGCAGGATCGATTCCTCGGCCATCTGCGCCCGGACCGCCTCCGAACGGCCCCGCATCGAGAGCCGGGCGCGCTGTTTACGCACCACCGAACCCGCCGCCACCGCACCGAGTTTGGTGCCGCGAGCCAGCCGGGATGTCGGCACTTGTTTCGCCATCGAGGTACCTCCGTTGGTGCCGGCGCGCGCCTGCGGTGGCCGGAGAACTCGCCGGTTCCGCGCCGCCGCACGGCAACAGACTAGCCAAACCGCCGGAGTTGTCGAGCCCGGCGAGCCGGGTGACTCAGACGGCCTGGTCGCCGGAGGGGATGGGCGGCAGCACATGCTCCTGGCCGGCGAACCGGGTACGCGAACCACCCGCCTTGGCCATCCCCTCGATGGCGCTCCACACCATCATGGTGAGGTAATCGATCACCTCGTCGCGGTCCATCGACTTGTTGGTGGTCCACCAGTGGGTGGCGAGCTGGATACCGCCGACGATCACATACGACCACAGCATCACGCCCTCGGTCTCGATCCCGAGAGTGGTACCGCGTTCGGTGATGGCGGCCGCGACCACCTCGGCGAACAACCTCTCGAAATCGGCCAGCGAGGAGGGGTCACCGGAGCCGGTGCCCATGATGAACCGGTAGACCTCCGGGTCTTCGTCGACCGCGCCCACATATTCGGCCAGCGCCGAGCGCACCAGCTGGTACTCGTCGGCGTCCAGGCTGATCGCGCCGTAGACCCGGGGCATCAGAGTGATCTCGATGAACCGCTGCATAGCGGCGTTGACGAGATCGTTCTTATCGGCGAAATAGCGGTACAGGACGGTTTTCGAGACGCCGATCTCGGCGGCGATCTCGTCCATCCCGGCATTCCCGCCGCGGGTCCGCACCGCCGCCAGCGTGCCGTCGACGAGCTCCTCCCGCCGGTTGATCTTGTGCTGGCGCCAGCGCCGTTTACGCCCGTCGGTCCGCGCGGTACGCACCGGCGCCGATCGATCGGCGGATTTCCCGATATCGAGCAGATCTTCGGTGGACAGCGTGAGCTCCTCGGTCCGTACGGTTCGCGTGCGTTCCACTCTAGGCTGTGTTATTTCTGCGCGCTGGCGCGCGCGGGTTTTGGCCCCCTTGGTGCGCGGGGGCGGGGGGGGCGGGGCGAGCCCGCGGAGCCGCCCGCGGCCCGGGCCCCGGGCGGGCCCGCCGGCGCGGGCCCCCAGCCGCACGGCGCGGGGGCGG
>NZ_JARWPM010000267.1 GCF_029869215.1 Nocardia carnea | reverse complement strand
TGTAGGCCCTTCGGGGCCCCCAACCCCCCGACCCGCCAAAACTCTCCCCCGCCTTGATGCTCGCTTCGGCCCGCTAACTCGGGCTTTAATCCTTCCCCGCAAACGGTGACGGCCCGGCACATATGCCGGGCCGTATTCGGGATAAGGGCCGTCAGCCGGCGGGGGCCGGAATCCAGCGCACACGGACCCGGGGTACGACGGGGCGGCGGCGTTTGGCGGAAATACTGTGTTGCGCCGGAACCGTAAAAACGGCGAACCATGAACGCCGGTGTGTGCGCAGATATTTCGCTACGGCCGGAATCAGAATGCAATGCACTCGGCCCGCCGAACCCAGCCGATGGCGGCCTGTGCGGTAATTCCTGGTGCGCATACTCTTTCCTTCGCTTGTCGTAAACAAGTGCTATCGGAAAAAGGCAATTCCGGTCGGTGTTGCACGCAGGCGAAGGTTATCGGAGGAAAACTTGTGCTCCCGACATTTCCCGGATCAGGCGGTCGCCCGGCGTGTCGTGGAGCGTGCCGCGCGCTGACCTCGTGGCGCGCCGTGGTGCGCCGGATGCGAAACTGAGCCAATGCTACGAATCGGCCTCACCGGAGGTATGGGCGCGGGTAAATCGACCGTCGCGCGGGCACTCGCCGAACACGGGGCGGTGATCATCGATTCCGACCTGATCGCCCGGGAAGTGGTGGCGCCCGGAACTCCCGGACTGGCCGCACTCGTCGAGGCGTTCGGCGCCGATATCCTCGCCGCCGACGGGAGTCTCGACCGGCCCGCGCTGGCCGCCAAGGCATTCCGCGACGACGAATCCCGCGCGACCCTGAACTCCATCACCCATCCGCTGGTCGGTCAGCGCACCGCCGAACTGCTCGCTGCCGCGGCGCCGGATGCCATTGTGGTGCAGGATGTGCCGCTGCTGGTCGAGAACAATATGGCGCCGTTCGTGAACCTGGTGCTGGTCGTGGACGCCGCCACCGAGACCCGGCTGCGGCGGCTGGTGGAATTCCGAGGTGTCGCCGAGGACGATGCGCGTGCCCGGATCGCGGCGCAGGCCACCGACGAACAGCGGTATGCGGCCGCCGATGTGCTGCTGGACAACAACGGGCCCGCCGGTGCGGTGGAGGCCGAGGTCGCGCGGCTGTGGGAGCAGCGGCTGGTGCCGTTCGAAGCGAATATGCGCGCCGGTATCGCGGTGAGGCCGGAGTTCGGCCTCGTGGAAGCCCGACCGGAGTGGGCAGCGCAGGCGCAGCGGCTGATCGCGCGGTTGCGGGTGGCCGCGGGTGCGGCTGCCGTGCAGGTCGACCATATCGGTGCTACCGCGGTCCCCGGGCTACTTGCACCGGATGTGCTGGAACTACAGGTCACGGTCACCGATCGAGCCGCTTCCGATGGTATCCGCGACGCCTTGGCCGGGGCGGGGTTCCCGCCGCTTGCGGATCAGGCCGGCGCGCCGGAACCTGGCGCCGCCGATATGCAGCAACGCGTGCACGGCAACGCAGACCCGGGTCGTCCTGCCGTCGTGCACGTACGTGTGGCCGGCGATCCGGCTGGAGAAGTTGCCCTGGCGTTCCGCGACTGGTTGCGGGCGGAGGAGCAGGCCCGCGTCGAGTACGCCGACGTGGTCCGTGGGGCGGCGAAGGAAGCCGAGGCGGTCGCCGGAGCCGGCGCCTGGGCCGCGTTCGACGCGGTCCGGCAGTCCTGGCTGTCCGGAATGTCGCCGCGGGTCCTCGACTGGCACGCGGCGCGTCCGGAACGGGGTGCCGCCCAGTAAGCCCTACGGGCCGGCCGGTGCGGCCGCTCACAACCAGGTGAGGGGCATGTTCAAGGAGGCGGTCCAGGCCAGGAAATCGTGGCCGTGGGCGGCGATACCGTCGATGGCGCGGGTGGCGGTGGCCACGGCCTGTTCGGCCGCGGCCGCGTCGATCAGTCCGGCCGTGTGGGCGGCGAGGAGTTCATCGACGTCGAGCAACTGGGTTTCCCGGCCGGTCCGGACGACCAGGTCCAGGTAATGGTCGACCGACCGCCAGCGTTTCGGCTCGAATTCGCCGAATTCGCCGATATCGAGGTAGTAATCCTGATCGCGCAGATGGGCGGGACGGAAATGGAATACCGTCGCACGCAGTCCCAGTTCCGGCAGCAGCCAGGATTCGAGATAGTGGAACTGGGGGTGGTCGGCGGTACGGGCCATGTACAGGCCCCAGGGCTCCAGGCGGTAGCGCTCGACCTCGCGGACGAAGCCCTTCGGGTCGGTATTGGTCAGTTCCGCGATATCGAAGTACTCCACCTTCGGCCGGTGGACATGCACACTGGCTGCCTTGGTCACAGCTGCTGAATCTACCCAGGTGCGCGGCTCCGTGCCCGGCTCGGTGAGCAGTGGGCCCGCCGCCGGGCGGCCGGTGCGGTGGACGCCGGGTTCGTGTCGGTGGGCGGGCTTAGTCTTGGGGTATGGCATTCGCAACCGAACTCCGTGCGGCCGGCGTCTCCGGGACCGAGGCCGACGGGCAGACTCCACTGGCGAAATCGGAGTTCCGCCCGGTCGGGGAGATCGAGCGGACCGGCGGGCGGTTCCAGGTCGTCAGTCCGTATCAACCGGCCGGTGATCAGCCGGCCGCGATCGACGAGCTGGAGCGCCGGATCACCGCGGGTGAACCCGATGTGGTGCTGCTGGGCGCCACCGGTACCGGTAAATCGGCGACCACGGCCTGGCTCATCGAACGGCTCCAGCGGCCCACGCTGGTGATGGCCCCGAACAAAACCCTGGCGGCGCAGCTGGCCAACGAACTGCGCGAGATGCTGCCGCACAACGCGGTGGAGTATTTCGTCTCGTACTACGACTACTACCAGCCCGAGGCGTATATCGCGCAGACCGATACCTACATCGAGAAGGACAGCTCGATCAACGACGATGTCGAGCGGCTGCGCCATTCGGCCACCTCGGCACTGCTGTCCCGGCGCGATGTGGTGGTGGTCGCCTCGGTGTCGTGTATCTACGGCCTGGGCACCCCGCAGTCGTATCTGGATCGGTCGGTGCTGCTGGAGGTGGGCGCGGAGGTCGACCGGGATGCGTTTCTGCGCATGCTGGTGGATGTCCAGTACACGCGGAACGATATGTCCTTCACCCGGGGTTCGTTCCGGGTCCGCGGCGATACCGTCGAGATCATTCCCTCCTACGAGGAATTGGCGGTGCGTATCGAATTCTTCGGTGACGAGATCGAGGAACTCTATTATCTGCATCCGCTCACCGGGGATGTGGTGCGCAAGGTCGATACGGTGCGGATCTTCCCGGCCACCCACTATGTGGCCGGTCCGGAACGGATGGCCCGGGCGGTCACCGATATCGAGGCCGAACTCGCCGAACGCCTGGCCGAACTGGAAGGCAAGGGCAAACTGCTCGAGGCGCAGCGGTTGCGGATGCGTACCCAATACGACCTGGAGATGATCCGGCAGGTCGGTTTCTGCTCGGGCATCGAGAATTATTCGCGGCATATCGATGGGCGGCCCGCGGGATCGGCGCCCGCGACCCTGCTGGACTATTTCCCGGACGATTTCCTGCTGGTGATCGACGAATCCCATGTGACGGTGCCGCAGATCGGCGGTATGTACGAGGGCGATATGTCGCGCAAACGCAACCTCGTCGAATACGGTTTCCGGCTGCCGTCCGCGGTGGACAACCGCCCGCTCACCTGGGAGGAATTCGCCGAGCGGATCGGGCAGGCGGTCTACCTCTCGGCCACCCCGGGTGATTACGAACTCGGCCGCACCGGCGGCGAGGTGGTGGAACAGGTCATCCGCCCGACCGGTCTGGTGGATCCGCAGGTGGTGGTGAAACCCACCAAGGGCCAGATCGACGATCTGGTGCACGAGGTGCGGCTGCGGGTCGAACGCGACGAACGGGTGCTGGTCACCACGCTCACCAAGAAGATGGCCGAGGATCTCACCGATTACCTGCTCGGCCTCGGGCTGCGGGTGCGCTATCTGCATTCCGAGATCGATACTCTGCGCCGGGTGGAGTTGCTGCGGCAGCTGCGTCTCGGCGAATACGACGTGCTCGTCGGTATCAACCTGTTGCGCGAGGGCCTGGACCTGCCCGAGGTCTCGCTGGTGGCGATCCTGGACGCGGACAAGGAAGGTTTCCTGCGCAGCACCAAGAGCTTGATCCAGACCATCGGCCGCGCCGCCCGCAATGTGTCGGGCGAGGTGCATATGTATGCGGACAAGATCACCGATTCGATGCGCGACGCCATCGACGAAACCGAACGCCGGCGGGCCAAGCAGATCGCCTACAACAAGGAAATGGGCATCGATCCGCAGCCGCTGCGCAAGAAGATCGCCGATATCCTCGACCAGGTCTATTCGGAGGCCGAAGACGAGGTCGCGGTGGGTGGTTCCGGGCGGAATGCCAGCCGCGGCCGGCGGGCGCAGGGCGAACCGGGGCGGGCGGTGAGCGCGGGCATCGTGGAGGGTCGCGATATCAAGTCGATGCCGCGCGCCGAACTCGCCGATCTGGTGTCCGAGCTCACCGATCAGATGATGAACGCGGCCCGCGAACTGCAGTTCGAGCTCGCGGGCCGGCTCCGCGACGAGATCGCCGACCTGAAGAAGGAACTGCGCGGGATGGACGCGGCCGGCCTGAAATGACCGGCCCCGCCGTCCCGTCGCGCGGGCGATCAGCCCTGGGTCGCCATCCATTCGTCGACCCGCCGTTCGGCCTCCTCACGGGAGACGTCCTCGACCCGGGTCATCACCACCCAGCGGTGGCCGAACGGGTCGAGCAGGGCGCCGTAACGGTCGCCGGTGACGAACGTGGCCGGGTCCTCGGCGACCTTGGCCCCGTTCTCGCGGGCGCGGGCGATCACGGCATCGACATCCGGGCAGTAGTGGACCAGCGAGGTGTGCACCCACTCGCCGGTGGGCGCGAGGACGTTCTGCTCCGGAAAGGGGAGGCCGAGCTGGATCGTCGAATCACCGATCTTCAGTTCGGCATGGGCGGGCTGCCCGTCGGGATTGTCGTTGCGGGAGAGCACCTCGGCGTCGAACACCGTGCGGTAGAAGTCGATCGCGGCGTTGCCGTCGGATACGGCGATGAACACGGTGATCGAGTGGTAGCCCTCGGGAATCGGATTCACTGTTTCGCTCATGGATTCGAGTCTGCTCGGCCGTGCCGCCGGATTCTTGTAAGAAAGCGACAGGCCCGCAGGCTCCGGTCGTGGACGATTCGGGAGCCGCGGTGAGCGGAGTGCCCCCGGCCGGTGACCGCAAGGCGATACTGCATCCGCACGAGCAGGAGCGGTATCGCTCCTTGAACCGGTTACCTCCGGGGCCCGGTGTGGCCGATTGCGTCGAGTGGTACTGGGCCGTGCGGTGGGATCTGCGGGGTCGAGCGCCGTACTGCGCCGAGGTGCTGCCGTTTCCGTGCGTCCACCTCACCTTCGAACGCGACGGTGACCGGTCCGGAGCCTTCGTCAACGGCGTGTGTACCCGGAAATACGTGCGGGAGCTCGCCGGATCCGGGGAAACATTCGGGGTGCGGTTCCGGCCGGGCGGGTTCGGCGCGTTCACGGGTCTCGATGTCGGGGCGTTGCGGGATCGGGCCGTGCCCGCCGCCGAGGTGCTGCCCGATATCGGTGACCTCGCCGAGCGGGTACTGGCCGAACCCGCGGATACCGGCCGGCGCCGGCGGGTAGAGGACTATCTTGTTACCCGGCCCCGCGGCGGCGACGACCCCAACTACCGGCTCGTCCTGCGCATTGCCGCGGCCATGGCCGGGGATCCGGAACTCACCCGGGTGGATCAGGTCACCGAACGGTTCGGTGTCTCGATGCGGACCGTGCAGCGGCTGTTCCGGCGCTATATCGGTGCGGGCCCGAAATGGGTGCTGCGCCGGTACCGGCTCCAGGACGGCGCGGATCTGCTCGCCCGCGGCCGCGTTGCCGATCTCGCGGCGCTGGCCGCGGAGCTCGGATATTTCGATCAGGCGCATTTCACTCGCGAGTTCACCGCGGAGGTCGGAATGGCGCCGCTGGAATACGCCAAGAATTCGTTACGCTCGCGCGATGAGGTGACCGCCAAGGTGCTGCCTGCCTCATAATCGAATACCGGGCTCGATAGGTAAGCGCTTACTCGTCGGCGACAGATCAAGGAGCTGCACATGGATGTCGTGATATTGATCGGCCGGGTGATGTTCGTCATTCTGTTCCTGAGCTCGGCGCTGGGGCATTTCACCCAGACCAAGGCCATGGCCGGCTACGCGCAGTCCAAGGGCGTCCCCATGCCGGAGATGGCGGTCCGCGCGTCGGGGGCGCTCATGTTGCTCGGCAGTATCAGCATCCTCCTGGGGATATGGGCCGATCTCGGCGCCTTGCTGCTGCTGGTGATGATCGTGCCGACCATGATCATGATGCACAGTTTCTGGAAGGAAACCGATCCGGAGGCGACGCAGGCGGAGACCATTCAGTTCAACAAGGATCTCGCCTTGGCGGGCGCTCTCGTGATGATGTTCGGTTTTTTCGCCCGCAACGAGGATTTGGGTCTCACGATTACCGGTCCACTGTTCTAGCCGCGGCGCCGGGAAATACCGCGTGGTCGGCATCGGCTGCCGTCGTTGTGAGGAAAATCCCACGGCGGCAACAGTGTTGGGGCTTCTTGTGACCCGTCACAGGTTTACCCGCGTGCGAGCGGGAATCGCCAGGTAGGCAAGGCCGTCGCCGGTCGTGGTGACAAATGTGAAACACTGGTGCTGTTACGGCGCACTGTGATGTGGAACGAATCCGGTTGATCGGGCCCCGGTTACGGCTATGGTCTACGCAGTCGCTGCGCCGTTGCCCGGTATTCCGGAAGCGTCCGGCCGCAGCCGCGTTTATACCCCGCACAGTTGGAGGAGAGAATGACCGCCTACCGGACCATTGTCGTCGGTACCGACGGCTCGGACTCGTCGTACGTCGCCGTGGACAAGGCCGCCGCACTGGCCGGAGCCGCGGGCTCGACCCTGATCGTGGCCTGCGCCTACTACCCGACCGACGACCGTGACGTCGCCGCCGCGAGCGATCTGCTCAAGGACGAGGCGTACCAGGTTCGCGGTTCGGCGCCCACCAACGAGATCCTGCGTACCGCGCGGGATCGGGCCGTGGCGGCGGGCGCGAAGGAGATCGTCGAGAAGGCGATCGTCGGCGAGCCGGTCGAATCCCTGCTGGATCTGGTGAAGGAAACCCAGGCGGATCTGCTCGTGGTCGGGAACCGCGGGCTGAACACCCTGGCCGGCCGCCTGCTGGGTTCGGTGCCCTCGGATGTGGCGCGCAAATCCAAGTCCGATGTGCTGATCGTGCACACCGTGCGCTGAGGCCGGTCACAGCAAGAACGACTTCGCCCCATCCGGAACCTTCCCGGATGGGGCGTTGTGCGTGCCGACTGCCGGTTCGGTGCGCGGGCCGCAAGTGCTCCATGTCCTGGGTTCAGCGCTCCGGTCACTGGGTAGGCGCTACCGGGCTCGGTCCGCGGCCGGGTACCGGCGTTGAGCGCTTCAGCTGCCGGGCGGCCGGCGCCGGGTTCGATGCGTTGCCGGGTCGCGTGCCCCGGGGAGTGGTTTCAGCCGGCCAACCGCTGGAGTTCGGGTGGCAGGTCGGTGGTGTGGACCACCGCGAGTCGCTGGGTCGCGCGGGTGAGGGCGACGTACAGATCGTTGCGGCCGCGTGGCGAGCCCGCGATCACCGCGCTCGGTTCCACCAGATACACCGCGTCGAATTCCAGGCCTTTGGCCTCGGTCACCGTCAGCACCCGGACCGATTCGGTGGCCAGATCGGCGAGTTCGCCGACCAGCTCCGCCGGGGCCAGCACCGCGGCGGTTCCCGGTCCGTGCTCGTCGGCGAGTAATCGTGCGAGCTCCGGCGCGATCCGGCCGGCGGTCACCCGGTGCGCCCGCGGGATATGGCCCGTTTCCCGCACCGACCGCGGGACCTGCGCGGTGGGGTCGATGGCGGCCAGCACATCCGCCGCGACCGCCATGATCTCGGCCGGGGTGCGGTAGTTGACGGTCAGTTCGGTCCGCTTCCAGCGTTTGGCCACATACGGTTCCAGCATCTGCGACCACGAGTCGGCGCCCGCCGGGGCACCGGTCTGCGCGATATCGCCCACCACGGTGACCCACCGGTTCGGGATCCGGCGCATCACCATGCGCCACGCCATCTCCGATAGCTCCTGCGCTTCGTCCACGATCACGTGCCCGTAGGTCCAGTTGCGGTCGCCGGCGGCGCGTTCGGCGGTGGTCTGCCGGTTGCGGACCTGCTGACGTTCGGCGAGCTGGCTCGCGTCGATGAGGTCGTAGGCCATCAGGATTTCCGGATCGAGTTCGTCCTCGAGGTCCTGCGGAGCCGAACCGGTCAGGATGTCCAGGGCGTCCTGGGCCTCGGCGAGCTGGGCGCGCCAGCGGCGGCGGGCGCGTTCGCGTTCCTCCGCGTCGTCGGTGCCGAGCAGTTCGGCCAGTTCGTCGAGCAGGGGTGCGTCGGCCGCGCTGAACTCACCCGAGTTCGCGCGCAGGAGTTCGGCGCGGTCGGCGGGCTCGAGGATCTTCCCGGCGGCCCGGTCGAGACGCCCGGCATCGGTGAGCAGATCGCCCAGCACTTGCTGCGGGGTCAGCAGTGGCCACAGCTCGGCGAGCACCCGGGTGACGGTGGGGTCGGCGCGCAGCTCGTCGCTGATCTCGCTGAGGTCGGCGGCGCTCAGCAGGCTGCGCCCGCCGCCGAGCGGGTCGGCGCCCATGGTCTGCGCCAGCTGGTCGGTGAGGGCTTCGATCACCATCGAGACGAAGATCGGCCGCGCCAAGTTGTGCGGGCGGCGCGAGGACCGGGCGCGGCCGCGGGCGCGGGTCACGATCTTGCGGTCCAGCGTCACCGGGTAGCCGTCGAAGCTCAGCGTGATGGGTTCACGCGGCACCTCCTGCCGGTCCCGCACCGCGTTCTTCAGGATCTCCAGAACCTGGAGCGACCCCTTCAGTTCGGCGGCGCGCAGTGATTCCGGCAGGGTTGCCTTCACGCCCGGATAGAGGTCGCCGATGGTGGACAGCAGCACCCCTGTTTCGCCGAGGGAGGGCAGAACCTGGCCGATGTAGTCCAGGAAGGTCGCGTTGGGGCCGACGATCAGCACACCACTCTTGGCCAGCTGCTGGCGGTAGGTATAGAGCAGGTACGCGGCCCGGTGCAACGCGACCGCGGTCTTGCCGGTACCCGGCCCGCCCTGCACCACCAGCACACTCTTGTGCTCGGAGCGGATGATCGCATCCTGTTCGCTCTGGATGGTTTCGACGATGTCGGACATATGCCCGGTCCGGGCGGCGTTCAGGGCGGCGAGCAGGGCGCTCTCGCTGCCGACCCCGCCGTCGGACGCGGTGACCCCGGCGCGGCGGGCGGCGTCGAGATCGAGGTATTCGTCGTTGACCGCCGTCACCCGCCGGTTGCGGGAGCGGATATGCCGCCGCCGGGCCACCCCGTCCGGTGCCGCGGTGGTGGCCAGGTAGAACGGCCGGGCCAGCGGGGCCCGCCAGTCCAGGAGCAGGGTGTCGTAGTCGTTGTCCTCGTCGAGGATGCCGAGGCGGCCGATATAGCGCTGTTCCGGGCCGTCGTCGCCGTCGGTGAGGTCGATCCGGCCGAAGCACAGGCCGTGTTCGGCGGCATCGTACTTGGCCAGGTCCTCGGTGTAGAGCTGGGTGAACGACTCGCGTTCGGTACGCGCCTGCGGCGTGCCCCCGGTTTCCAGCAGCACGGTGCGCAGCCGCTGCTCGGCGTAGGCGCGCATACCGTCCAGCCGGTCGTACAGCACCGACAGGTACGCCTGCTCCTGATCGATGTCGCGGTTCGCCGCGTCCGGCGGCGAATCGGTGGAGTCCAGGGTGGTGGAGCGTTCCTGGGTGCGGTTGTCGGGCAAGTTCTGGCTCCTTCTCACCCACGGCGGGACAAGCTCGGCGAAAAACGTGCGCTGTGCCGTGCACAGAGTTGTCGAGTCTACTGCGGGCGCCGGTCGCATGACGTTTCCGCAGGTCCCGCCGCCGTGCTCAGGAGACGTTGCTGTTGTCGCCGCGTAGGCCGCGGCCGCGCGTCGGATCCCGCTGCACCGCGGGTTTGGCCTCGTACATGGCGATATCGGCATCGTGCAGCACTGCTTCCGGGGTGCGGGTATCGCCGGGTTCGAGCGTGGTGACCCCGATGGAGGCGTTGACCGCGATCCGGTGGCCGCGGGCCACGATCGGTTCGGCCATCGCCATCCGCAGCCGCTGCACCAGCGGTGCGAGGTCCTCGTCGTCGGGGCGCCCGGCCAGCAGGACCAGGAATTCGTCGCCGCCGAGCCGACCCACCAGGTCTTCGGCGCGTAGTGCGCGCTGCAGCCGGTGTGCCACGATTCGCAGCACGGTATCGCCGATGGCGTGGCCCATCGTGTCGTTGATCGATTTGAAACGGTCCAGATCGATGAACATCACCGTGGACACCCGGCGGCGCGCGCCGCTGGCGGCGAGCGCCCCCGACAACTGGGAGAGGATCAGCGAACGGTTGGCCAGTCCGGTCAGCGGATCGTGCGTGGCCTGGTATTCGAGTTGCCGGCGGCTCGCCAGGTACTCGGTGATATCGCTGAACGAGCACACCGCGGCCGCGCCGGGTTCCTCCGGGTTCAGCAGCCGGCTCGATACGCTCAGCCAGCGGCGCCGGCCGTCGGGCCGGCCGATCGCGAAGACGAAGCCGGTGACCGTCTCGCCGGTCGCGGACGAGATCGACGCTCGGAGCTCATTCCGGTGGACCGCTGACGCAGTGAATCCGCTGTATCCGAGCGACGCACGATCCGCCGCCCACCAAGGTCTCGTGCTCTGGTCTCGCGACGACCGTACTCATCAAG
>NZ_JARWPM010000266.1 GCF_029869215.1 Nocardia carnea | reverse complement strand
CCCCCCCCCTCCCCGTGGGGCCCCCTTTAAAACTATACCCCGGCCCCCGGGTGCGGCGTGGTTCCTGGGGCGGGCTATTTTTTCCGGCACCCGGTATAGCCCGCCGGTCCCGGGCCCCCGATACCGGGCCCCGCTCGCCGGGCATAAGCCCTGCGAGCGATATCGTTGCTGCTGCGGCCGTCAGGATCGCACGTACTTTCCTCTCGACTTCCGTTCGCGAACTGGGGTGCGTTCAGCTGTGGTTGGCTGCGTTCCCTGGCGAGGACCAGTGAACTTCCTGTTCGGAGCGCGGCGGGTTTCCTACTTGCCCCGGCGTTCCGGCAGCGTCACCGACAGGATCAGCACGGCGAGCGGCAGGCCGATCGCGACGGCGAACCCGAGGGTGATCACTGTTCGGGCTTTGTCTGTGTGGTGACTGCCGACCCCAGGGGATATTCCTGTGTTCCGGTGATCAGGTCGGCGGCTTGGGTGACCACCCACCACGGGGTGCGCGGCTCGAGGGCACCGAGGTGGGGGATCACGACCGCGTCCGCGGCGTGCTCCAGGGCGTACTGGACGGCGATCAGCGCGGCAAGGACAGCGACGGTATCGGTGTGGATGGTGTGGACGATGGTCAGCCGGTGTTTCCGCGTCAGTGCTTCATAGGTGGCCGGGTCGTGGGTGCTGTGCAGGAGGGCAACCGCCCGTGTCGGTGTGTCCGGTGCCGTCACAGTGCTGGCCCCTCCGCGATTCGATAAGGACGTTCCGGGATCGAGCCGCGCGGCCTCGGTCCGGTGGTCACTGGTGGTCCTCGATGTACTGGGCGGCGAGCCGGAACCGGGGGCAGTTGTGTTTGGTGTGGTCGGCCATCAGGTGGATGGCGTGTGCTCGCCCGCGGATGGGGTCGGTGCTGTTGCAGGCTGCCGGGTAGTCGAGGTGGCGGAGGCCGGCGGCGACGCGTTCGAGGAGGTCGCGGTTGCGGGTGTGCCAGAGTCGGAGGGTGGCCGCCATCGACTGGTTGTGCGCGCGTCTGGTGGGGAGTTTCGGTATTTCCTGACGCAGGTGGTCGTCGACCGGGGCGGTACCGGAAGGAATCGGGTCCGCGCAGGCCGGCTCGCGGACGGTGGTTTCGGTTGAAGGAACGGGCATAACGGTCGGCTCCGGGTTCTGTCGGGGCGAAAGTCGAGCGTGCGCCTCTGCGGGTTGCGGTATTGATTGGTTTCAGCATTGCTGTGTTCTTGCGGCAGAAGGACACACCGAACCCGTACGGAGGCCGTACGCTGGCGGTAATTGCAGCGGAGGGGAGAACGCCGAAAGATGACGATTATCAAGTGGACTGGGCTCGAGGTTGCCGCGCTGCGTACGGCGTTGCGGGATACGCAGGTTCAGTTCGCCGACCGGATCGGTTGTTCGATCGAGTCGGTCGGCAAATGGGAACGCAGGGGCGCCGATATCACCTTGGGGGCAAAGTACGCCGAGTGTATGGACACCGCCCGCAGGCGGCTCGATGATGAGCAGGCGGCCCGCTTCGAGCGGCTGGTGGAAGTCGGAGAACCCCATCAGCGAACTGGGTGTTTCGGAGCTGAAGTTCATCCTTCGGACCAAACGCCTACCTCTTCGGTAACATCGAAAGCCATCTCTCAAAGCGGAGAGAGATTCGCTCGTACCGATGTCGTTACAGAAGGCCGTGACGGTGCCGAGTCGGAGATTCACTTGAACGATGGGGGTGATCCCACGAAGCGGCGAGAAGCACTACGGGCGATGGGCATTTCCGCGATGACTGTTGGTATAGGTGTCGCCGGGATTGTCAACAATGCTGCGCAGGAGTCTGCAGAGCTTATGAACGCTGTCGAGCGTTCGCCGGCCGACCCGGATTCGCTGCACGATGCGGCTGAAGACTTGTATCGACTGGCATCGGACTATGCGGTCGATCCGGATATTTCGCGCATTTTCGTTCGGCTCACGGCTCTGCGGGATCAGATCGCAGCGGTGATTCACCGAACTGGCCGAGTCAGCGATCTGCAGGATCTGTACGTTCTATTTTCTGCGACCTGTGTGTTGCTGGCCTCGGTCTCCCACGATCTCGCTGAGCCACAGGCGGCGATGACTCAGACGAGGGTTGCCAGCCAATTCGCCGAGCTCGTCGGCCACAGCTCACTGCTGTCGTGGGTGTTCTGCACTCGGGCGATGATTGCTTCTTGGTGGGGTCGACCGGAACAGGTGTTGCGGGAGGTCGACAGAGCTGGCGCCAAGTATGGTGTTGCCGGCCTGCGGCTGGGCGGCCTCGAAGCACGCGCTCATGCACAGCGCGGCGACCGTGAATCGGCGCTGACGGCGTTACACGCTGCTAGGAGACAACGGGAACGCTTGCCCGGCGTAGGCGAACTGGCCGATCTCGGTCCGATCTTCACCTTCTCCTCGGCGCGCCAGCACTACTACGACGCCACGATATTCGCCAAGCTGGGCGACTGGACGAACACCGAGCGACAAGCGGAGGCTGTGATCGGCTGCTATGGGCCGACCCCGGATGCGTTGTGGCCGGTCACCCTGACGCTGGCCCAGGCAGACCTGGCACGGGCACGGCTACATCTCGAAGGCCCGCATTCATCTCTCGGCACCCTGCTGCCCGCACTGGAAGTGCCCGCGGTTCAGCATCTGCCGCAGTTTCGCGCCGCACTCCGAGCCATACAGAAAGACCTGGAGGCTCACCCTGCGGGCGCAAGTTCCGACGGCCGAATAATGCAGGACGCCATCCGGTCATTCGCGATGGTTTCGAAAATTGCAAAGGTGGAGGATGGCAGACTCGCTTGATCTTGCCCACCGATTACTCGCCCCGCGCATCGCCTACCTGATCGGCACCAAGGACGAGAACAAAATTGCCAACCTGATTCCCGTATCCAACCTGACATCAGTGTCCACGAAGCCGCAACAGGTAGCGATAGCGGTGCTCAAGCAGTGGCGGACATACAAGAATTTGCTGATGGCCGACGGATTCACGGTCACAGTGCCGACGATCCAGCAGTTGGAATCGGTGTGGAAACTCGGTGCGAGATATTCGAAGTTTTCGGTGGTTGATCCAGTCGAGAAGCTGGCCTCGTGCGGTCTGGAGTTGGATCGCGATGCCTCGCCTTACGGACCGGTTGTGCCCTCCGGGATCGGCTCGCTGAGTTGTCGGGTGGTGGCACGAATCGATCTGAACGGTGACCACGGCATTACGGTCGGGGAGGTGGAGCAGGTGTGGTTCAATCGGGAATATCTCACTGCGGAGGGTAAGCCGAAGGCCGCGACACCCCCGTTGATGCAGCAGACGGGGAATCTCTTCACCACTTCCGCGGAGGCGCTGGTTTCGGTGGACTACTACTGACATATGCCCGACAGATAGATCGAAATGGCCAGCTCTCGGCAAGGTGAGTGACCTTGACGTCCACGTCAGCCTCGTATCTCGATTATCCGCAGCGACAGGCCCCGGTCATCCGGTCGGGGACCATATCGCAGGACGGGCATCGGTCCTCCGCCCGGACCACTGTCGCCCTCGGGAAGGTTTCCGGTGCCGCGTTGGGTCGGGATCGCCGGCTCTTGCTTCGTTTCGAACGGTCGGCGGTGAGCCTTCGCGCCTTTTCCGCCAGGCGGCGCGCCGTCGCGGGAGCGGCTGGTTGCTTCCGGCGCGCGTGTGCAGCGTGTAGCTGCTCGACCGCCATCTGTTGGTGACGTGAAGGAGCCCTGCGGCCCGCGCTGCGTCCCGGCAGGCACGGGCCGAACCGGTCGGATTGCGCGAGAACCACGTCTTCGCGAACTCTTCCCACTGCTTCCGTGCTTTGGACGGCGGCGTTACTCTGGGATTCTTTACCTGCCGTGCTGCGGAACCGCCGCCGGCCCTGCGTGCGGGCGTTGCAGCGGCCCTTGGCGTACTCCTGGCGGCATGCCCTCCACCTCGTCGCCGTCCGCCGGCCGGCGAACGAATCTCGCGTACCGCGCCGAACTCGAACGGATCCCGTGGGTCGTCGTTTTCCGGGTCGTAGCGGGGGTCTTCGTCGCTCCGGTGTGCCCGGTTGCTGTACCAGTTGTTTACTGACATCGCACTGCCTTATCGATGACCGCTTCGGCGACCTACGTTCACGCGAAGTATTCGCAGCATAGCGGTGGAATCCAACACCCACCTGCGGATTCGCCATAGATACCGCACGAGGGGCGGGTGGAGCTCGGTGTGATGGCGGCGGGCTTCGGCGAATCGCAGCCGAGGGTTCCGCCGCCATCGGACAGCGCCGTAGGTGCCGGGCTGCATGGCAAACATTCTCGGTAGATCAGCGACAGCCGATGTTGCCGTTGGGGCCGAGTGCGCCCAGTCGCGTACCGGTGGCTTTCGCCAAGGCTGCCAGGTCGTGGGCGCCTACCCGAGCGGCGATCGTGATGGCGATATCCGCCGCTGCGGCTGCGTCGGCGCCTGCCTCGTGGTGCTGGGCGACGCGGGTGCCGAGTGCCGCGGCGACCTCCTTCAACCCGTGCCGAGGCAGATGCGGAAGGTGTTGCTTCGCCCATCGGCGGGTGCAACCATATTGCCAGGTCGGGACCGTGATTCGGCTGTGGCCGCACGCTTGTACCAGCGCCGCCATATCGAAGGTGGCATTGTGGGCGATCACCGGAAGTCCGTCGATGACCGTCACTGCCGCCCGCAGTTGCTCGGCGAAAGAGGGTTGATTCGCGACCATTTCAGCGGTGATGCCGTGGATTCCGACGTTCACCGGATTGAAGCTGTCGACCGGTGCGGGCGGTCGGCAGAGCCAGGTGCGGGTGCCCACCCGGGTTCCGTTGCGGACGATAGCGACGCCGATCGAGCAGATGCTGCCGTATTTCGGGTTTGCCGTTTCGACGTCGAGGGCGGCGAAGTTCAGAGTGGTGGTCATCGACCTTCTTTCAGAGAACTGAGTGGTTCCAGAGCGGGAGAGGTGTGTGGTGTCGTCAGATACGGCAGGTCACCGCACCGCGACCTGGACGCCGCCGGAGAACGCCGAATCGTGGAATTCCAGGGCTGCGGGGATGGTGCCGACGGGGACGTCGAACGCGAGGATCACCGAGAACTTGTTGCCGGGGTTGATATCGGTGTAGACGTCGTCGTTCAGGTAGATCTCGGCTTCGGTGTCGTTGGCGAATTCCCGGCCCTGGGCGTCGATCAGTTTCTGGTTGCTGCCGAAATAGGATTGCGGCTGGTCGCTGGTGTTCGTGACGTCGATGTGGACGAGGACGAACTCGCCCTGTGCCGTTTTGCTCAGGTAGTCGCCGCCGACCGTCTTCACCGCGAGTTCGACCTCCGTGACGACGAATGCGAATTTGCCGTCGCGTACTTCGGTTCCGGCGGGTGCGAGGGGATCACCCTCGTCGGGTGCGGAGCCGGCGGTGACGCTGCTGCTCGGGCTGTCGGAGTCGTCTGCGCTGGTAGCGATGATGCCGGCGCATCCACCGCACAGCAGGATGAAGAAGCCGAGTACACCGAGGACGATCCAGAGCCCGGTGCGGCTCTTGCGCGGGGGCTGCGGATGAGGGAGGGGATAGTGCGGGTTGGTCATCTGACCGGACTCCTTGGTTCGGGGTGGTTCGGGCATGCGGGATCGGCCCGGCGGCGCTTGCCGCGAGATGCGTGTATTTCGCTGAGGCCGGAGGCTGAGCCGCCGGTGGACGGCGGCCCAGCGGTTTCGCGGGAGATATCGGTTACCAGCAGTGGCGGTGGTCGCCGGAAGGGCTACGAGAGTCCGTCGAAGCTGCCCGTGGCCATCAGGCTCAGCAGGTGCAGCGGCATTTCGCCGTAGGGCACGACCGAGAGCCGGTAGCGGCCGTTGTTCAGCCGGTCGCACAGCACGACGGCGCCGGTGACGGAACCGTAGGCGGCTTTGTCGGCGTTGCAGGCCCATTCGGCGTCGTAACCGGAGTAGTGCCGGACGTGGGTTGCGGCGTTGGCGGTGCCGGCGCCGAGTCCGACGGTGAGCGCCGTGGCGCCGACGGCGAGGACGGAAGCGGTGATTCGGGTGCGTAGGGACACGCGGACTCCTGGATTCAGGCCACGGGCTCGGGGCCGGTGGAGGGATTGTTTGCGTTGTTGCGCGCCTGGCTGGTGAGGTGCCAGCCGGCGCAGTGCGGGCATCGGTAGGCCCGTTGCTCCCGTCTTCTGGGGTTGTCGTGGTCGAGGCCGGCCAAGGCCAGCTCGGCGGTTTCGGGTTCGAAGTAGCGGATCTTCCCGGTGTGCGCGCACCGGCTGCGCCGGGGGAGCGGCGGCAGACCGCGGAGGTCGTCGCCATGCCGCAATCGCAGCGTGCGGTGCCCGCGGGCGGCGAGGCGGCGGCGGTAGCCCTTGTCGCGTGCGTGGTCGAGGAGCTGGTCGCGGTGGTTGGGCATGGCGGTACTCCTTGCAAGACAAGGGATTCGGATCGGGAAACCGGCGTTCCGGGGTGGTGGCCGTATGCCGAGAACGGTAGACGACAACAGTGCGCAGTGCAAGTGAAAACATTGTCAATCAATAGTTCGATGGTTGACGAAGGTTGTTAGCTCGCCTAGGTTGTTGCTTGACGAAAGGAGGCGTATGCCCGAGACCACCCCACTGGTCACCGCCGCGGAAATCTCCCGGCTGGCCGGTGTCACCCGAGCGACCGTCAGTAACTGGCGCCGGCGACATCCCGGCTTCCCGTCTCCGGCGGGCGGCAGCGAAGCGCGGCCGGTGTTCAACCTGTCCGAAGTGCGGCAGTGGCTGCAAGAGCACGGTGTGACTTCCGCCGAGTCGCCGCTGCAGCATCTGCGTACGGTGTTGCGTGCGCAGGTGGCACCAACGGAGGTTCCGCCTCTGCTCGCGCTGCTCGCGCCTATCGGCGCCGCGCTCGGTCCATCGGCAGCGGATGACGAGAGTTCCGAAGTAGTCCGTGCGGTACGGGCCGCGGTCGCCGACGCCGGGCCGGGTCCGGTTATCGAGGCGCTGGCCGAACGCGGCTTGGAGGAGGGCCCGACCACCGGCGTCTACACAACTCCCGACGAGATCGCAGACCTGATGGCGGAGCTGGCGTACACGCCCGGAGCGGATACTCGGACGGTCCTGGACCCGGCATGCGGCAGCGGCGCCCTACTCGCCGCGGCGGCCTGGCGCGGCGCCCGCGAATGCTACGGGCAGGACATCTTGCCGGTGCAGGCGCAGCGGGCGGCGCTGAATATCGCGCGCGGTGCCCCGGATATCGAGGTGGACACCCGGGTCGGGGACAGTCTCCTCGCCGATGCGTTCGCCGATCTCGAAGCCGATACCGTCCTGTGCAATCCGCCCAACCAGCAACGGGATTGGGGCGCCGATGAACTGGCGCTCGATCCACGCTGGACCTACGGCGTGCCGCCACGCGGCGAATCCGAACTGGCGTGGGTGCAGCACGCGCTCGCGCATCTGCGGCCGGGTGGAACGGCGGTGCTGCTGCTGCCGCCCGCCGTCGCCTTCCGTGGCGCGGGTCGCCGGATCAGGAGCGAGTTGCTGCGCCAGGGCGCTTTGCGTGCGGTAATCGGCCTCCCGGCCGGCGCCGCCCCGCCTCGTCAGCTGGGTTTGCATGTGTGGGTGCTGCGTAGCCCAGCGCCGGGTGACAGCCGGTCCGGCGAGGTGCTGTTCGTCGACGCTGCACGTCTCGAACCGGCCTCGGAACCCGGAAAACCGGGCGCGGTGCGCGACCTCGCCGAGACCGTTCTCGAATCATGGCGGCATTTCGACGAAAACAGTAGCGAAAAAGGAGCCCTGCCCGATGTAGCCGCTGTGGTTCGCGTGATGGACGTCCTGGACGAGGATGTCGACCTGACTCCGGGGCGGTATGTCCGTGCCGCGGTGGACGCCGACCGCACCGCCGATGCCGTGGCCGCTGGGATGCGGGATCTGGAAGTCGCCATCGACGATCTGTGCGGGGAGTTCGACGAACTGCCCGAATTCCACGGGATCGAGAAACGGGCCTGGCGCACCGCGACGGTCGCCGACCTGGCCAAAGGCGGCGCGCTGGAGGTCCACCTAACTAGGCCGCGCCGCGAGGAGGACGCAACGTCCAACGATCCGCATCTCGGTGCGGCTGTCCTCACCACCCGCGATCTCCTCGCCGACTCCGAGCCGTCCGGCTTGGCGGAGCCCGGCAGGGCGACCGTTTCGGTGGTCATCGAACCCGGCGACGTGGTGATGCCGCTGCTGCGCGGAATGCGCGAGGAACATCCCCGCGCCCGCGTCGCTGGCAGCGCGGAGGCCGGCGCCCTGCTCGGCCCGAACGTCTTCCTGCTGCGTCCCGCCCCCGGCCGTCTCGACCCATGGTTCCTCGCCGGTTTCGTAGCGAGCCCCGAAAACGCCGCAGCCGCCATCGGTGCCACCACGATCCGCGTGGTCCCCAGCCGCCTCCGCATCCCCCTCTTACCGCTCGATCAGCAACAGCGATACGGTGCGATGTTCCAACGGCTGCACCGATTACGCCACGCGGGCCGCCGCGCCGACCGTTCCGCGGCCCGGCTCGCCGGACTGCTCGGCACCGGCCTCACCGCCGGCGCCCTCGAACCACACGACCCGCTCGCCGCCGACGCGGAGCGACTCCTGGAAGGTAGGAAGTGAACACCAACAAGCACACCGAACTGGCCAACCACGCATGGTCGGTCGCCGACCTGCTGCGTGGCGATTACAAACAGTCCGACTACGGCAAGGTGATCCTGCCGTTCACGGTGCTGCGCCGGTTGGAGTGCGTGCTGGAACCGACGCGAGGTCAGGTGGTCGAGCAGGCGGAGCAGCTGGCCGGGACCGATATCGACCCGGACCCGTTCCTGCGCGCCGCCGCCGGCACCGAGTTCTACAACACCACCGACATCACCCTCAAGAAGGTGCTGGCCGACGCCTCGCACGCGATGAAGAACATGCTCGCCTATATCGGCGGGTTCTCGGCCAATGCGCTCGAGGTGCTGGAGAAGTACGAATTCGCCCAGCAGATCCGCAAACTCGACGGCGCCGGCCTGCTCTACCAGGTGGTCGGCAAATTCGCCGACCTCGACCTGCACCCGGACCAGGTGCCGAACCACAACATGGGCTACGTCTTCGAGGAACTGATCCGGCGCTTCGCCGAACAGTCCAACGAGACCGCCGGTGAACACTTCACCCCGCGCGAAGTGATCGAGCTGATGGTGAACCTGCTGCTCGCGCCCGACGAGGACAAGATCTACCGGCCCGGGGTTACGCTCCGTGTCCTCGACCCCGCCTGCGGAACCGGCGGCATGCTCAGTGCTGCTGAAGAACACATTTCCAAGCTGAACGCGCAGGCGCGGGTGGAAGTGTACGGGCAGGAACTGAACCCGGAATCGTGGGCGATCTGCCGCTCCGACCTGATGATCAAAGGCCAGAACCCGGACAACATCGTCTTCGGCAACACCTTCAGCAACCCCGGCCACGACGAGATCCGCGCCGACTACCTGCTCGCCAACCCGCCGTTCGGGGTGGAGTGGAAGAAGGTGAAGGAAGAGGTCGAATGGGAACACAAGCACCTCGGTGACGCCGGACGCTTCGGCGCGGGCCTGCCCCGCATCAACGACGGCTCTCTGCTGTTCCTACAGCACATGATCTCCAAGATGAAACCGGCCTCCTCCGGCGGGAGCCGGGTGGCGATCGTCTTCAACGGGTCACCGCTGTTCACCGGCGCCGCGGAATCCGGTGAATCGAACATCCGCAAATGGATCATCGAAAGCGATCTCCTGGAAGCCGTGGTCGCACTGCCGGACCAGCTGTTCTACAACACCGGCATCTCCACCTACTTCTGGATCCTCACCAACCGGAAGTCGCCAGAACAAGCAGGCAAGGTAATCCTGCTCGACGCTCGCGACTACTGGCAAAAGATGCGGAAATCCCTGGGCGACAAGCGCAAGTTGGTGTCGCCGGAGCAGATCAAAGACATCACCCGCATCTACCGAAACGCCCTCGACATCGCCGCCGACCCGGAGCACGCCGACCACAGCAAGGTGAAGATCTTCGCCAACAGCGATTTCGGATACCGTCGGATCACCGTAGAACGTCCCCTCCGTCTCCGCTTCGAGCTCACCGAAGAAGCTCTGAACACGCTCGCCGCGGCGTCGCCGGTCAAGAAGGCGTACCCGGATGCCGACGTGTTCCGGAAACTGTTGCAGCCGCTGGTGGGGTCGCAGTGGTCGGGGAAGACCGATGCGATCTCGGCGATGAAGGACGCCGTAGTCGGAGCCGGCGAACCGTGGCCTACGGGGACGCCGTTTGCCAAACTGCTGCGGGACACGCTCGGGACACGGGGCCCAGAGGGGGAGTTGCAGGTGCTCAAGGGTGAACCGGAACCGGATACTGAGCTCCGCGACTACGAGAACGTGCCGCTGGAACGAGACGTGGATGACTACCTGACGCGCGAGGTGCTTCCGCATGTACCGGATGCATGGGTCGACCACTCGAAGACGAAGGTAGGATACGAGATTCCGTTCACCCGGCATTTCTACGTGTACACCCCGCCCCGTCCACTGTCGGAGATCGACGCGGAGCTTAAGGCGCTGGAGGCTGAGATTCAGGAGCTTCTCGGGGAGGTAACGCAGTGAGTGATCGAAGTATCGCTCCGTGGCTCGTCGACTCCCGCTGGCCGACCGTCCAAATCAGGCTGGTTGCCCGCTTGGGATCCGGCCATACTCCCAGTCGAAGCAAACCTGAGTATTGGGAGAACTGCACCGTACCGTGGGTAACTCTTTCTGACGTATGGCAGTTCCGATCAGGAGAGCAGCAGTACGTTTCGGATACCAAGGAGAAGATCAGTCAACTCGGGCTGAACAACTCAGCTGCAACCCTGCATGCTCCTGGCACTGTCATTCTGTCGCGAACTGCCTCCGTGGGATTTTCGGCGATCATGGCTAGCGAAATGGCCACGAGCCAGGATTTTGCCACCTGGACGTGCGGGCCGCGCATAGAACCGAGGTTCCTACTCCATGTGCTTCGAGGGATGGCGCCGGACCTCAAGCGCATTTCGATGGGGTCCACGCATAAGACGATCTACATGCCGGATATCGAACAGTTACGGACTCCAATCCCCCCACTGGATGAGCAGCGCCGCATCGCCGACTTCCTCGACGCCGAAGTCTCCCGCATCGACCGCCTGGTCGCCGCACGCACCCATCAGATATGCCTGCTGCAGGAGCATGCTAAGGCATTGGTTTCCGAAGCCTTGTTGCCCGGTATTCTCTCTGCCCCAGAGGGTGTTTGGCCTTGGCGGTGGCTGCCGGCCCTTCCCAGCGACAGGCCGCTCGTCCGGCTCGGGTACGTCTGCCGTATCCAAAACGGACTCACTATCGACAGCAGACGCGACACATCGGGCAATTCGATTACCTTGCCGTATCTCAGAGTGGCGAATGTCCAAGCCGGGTACGTATCGCTCGAGAACGTCACCGAAGTGACCGTACCTCGGGAAATGGCAGCCAGGGCGATGCTCCGGCCCGGAGACGTCCTCATGACGGAAGGCGGTGATCTGGACAAGCTCGGTCGGGGCACCGTTTGGCGCGGCGAACTACCTGAGTGTTTGCACCAGAATCACGTCTTCGCGCTGCGGCCCGATGCCAGCAGGCTCGACGGCGAGTATCTGGCGCTGATGACTCAGACTGTGCATGGTCGCTGCTATTTCGAGAGCACGGGGGTTAAGACCACCAATCTTGCTTCGACAAATAGCGGCAAGATCCTTTCATTTCCTATTCTGCTTCCAAAGGTCGAGGTGCAGCGAACGGTGGTCGCGGAAGTGCAGCGGGCTCAAGCAGGGCTGAATCGTGCCAACGCAGTCCTGGAGAAGCAGCTTTCGCTCCTTTCCGAACGCCGCCGAGCCCTCATCACCGCAGCCGTGACTGGCCAGCTCGACATCTCCACAGCTTCAGGCAGAAATATCACACAGGGGGTATGACCACAATGAGCCCGGTCCACCACGAGATCGTTTTCGGCGACGCGATTGTCGCTTCCATGCTGGAATCCGGCTGGCGGCAGGGTAATCCACATGAGTACCGCCCTGAGCTCGGTGTGGATGCGGGTGAATTGTTCGCGTTCATCGGGGCGACGCAGTTGCCAGCGTGGACGGATCTGTGCACTTACTACGGCGAGGACCCCAGCGACGAGTACGACGGCGCCAACCCCAGCGATGCCCAGCGGGGCTTCCTGAGGGTTCTCGATCAGCAGCTGAGCAATAAGGGGCTTATCGAAGTGCTGCGGTCGGGCGTGAAGGATCACGGCGTCCGTATTCATCTTGCCTACTTCAAACCGAACCTGGTCACCTCCGACGAAGCCCTCGCCGACTACCGCGCCAACCGGCTCACCGTGGTCCGCGAACTTCCGTACGCCACCAAGTACACCGATCAGCGCCACCGGCTCGACCTCGCGTTGCTGCTCAACGGCATCCCCGTCGCCACCGCCGAACTCAAGAACCCGCTCACCGGCCAGAACGTCGAGGACGCCAAGAAGCAGTACCGAGAGGAACGTGACCCCACCGAGCTCATCTTCCGTAATCGGGTGGTCGCCAATTTCGCTGTCGACCCGCATCTTGTCTTCGTCACCACCGAGTTGCGCGGTAAGAACACCCGCTTCCTCCCGCTCAACACCGGTTCGGAAGGCCCGGGGCAGCCCGGCGGCGCCGGTAATCCGCCGCCCGCCGGCGAGCACACCTACGCCACGTCCTACCTGTGGGAGCAGATCTGGCATCCGGACAACTGGCTGGACATGCTGGAACGGTTCATCCACACCAGCACCACCAAGGGCCCGTCCGGTAAAACCACCCGCACCACGATCTTCCCCCGCTACCACCAGTGGGATGTGGTCAAGAAGCTCACCGCGCACGCCGCGACCCACGGCGCCGGTCACAACTATCTCGTGATGGCTTCCGCCGGTTCGGGGAAGTCGAACACCATCGGCTGGCTCGCCCACCGGCTTACCGATCTGCACACTCCCACCGACCCCGCCGAACTCGACTCCGACGCCCGCGCGGCCGGCCTCCAGCCGGGCACCCCGGTGTTCGACAAGGTCATCATCATCACCGACCGCCGCAACCTGAACTCCCAGCTCCGCGACACCGTCGGCGGTTTCGAGCGGGTGCAGGGCCTGGTCGTGGAGATCGACGAGAAACGCGGCGCGAAATCCGCGCAACTGGCCGACGCCCTGTCGAAACAGCAGGGCAAGATCATCCCGATCACCCTGCAGACCTTCCCGGCCCTGATCGATTTCCTGAAGAAGAACCCCGCCGAACTGCTGGGCGGCCGGTTCGCAATCATCGTCGACGAGGCGCATTCCTCACAGTCCGGTGATGCCGCGACCGCGGTGCGGGCGGTGCTGCGCGATTTCGGCCTCGATTCCGACGACGAGGAGGCCGGCGCTGTCGAACTCACCCTCGACCAGCGGCTCGAACGCAAAGCCGAAGCGCGGGGGCAGGCGAAGAACCTCTCCTATTTCGCGTTCACCGCCACCCCGAAGGCGAAAACGCTGGAGGCGTTCGGCACCCGCGCGGGCGACCGGTTCGTCCCGTTCCACACCTACTCCATGCGCCAGGCCATCGAAGAAGGGTTCATTCTCGACCCGCTGCGCAACTACGTCACCTACAAAACGTACTGGCGGCTGGTGAACGAGAACCCCGACGACCGGGAAGTTCCCGAATCGAAGGCCAAGGTGCTGCTCGCCCGGTTCGCGGTAACCCATCCGGCGACCGTCAAACAGCAGGCCGAGGTGATCACCGAACATTTCGTCGAACACACCCGCCCGCGGTTGGGCGGGCGCGCGAAAGCCATGGTGGTCACCGATTCCCGGCGCAGCGCGGTCGCCATGGCGCGGGCCATCCGCGAACACCTCGAGATCAGCGGCTACACCACCACCTATCCGGACGTCGGCGTGCTGGTCGCATTCTCGGGAACGCTCGAGTACGAGGGTGAGGAGACCAGTGAGGAGAAGGAGAACGGGCTAGCCGAAAGCGAACTGCCCGCCGCCTTCGCCTACACCCGGGCCGACGATATCGCCACCCGTTCCGGCGGTAAGGGGCAGCGGGAGTATCGGATCCTGGTGGTCGCGGAGAAATACCAGACCGGGTTCGATCAGCCGCTGCTCACCACCATGTATGTGAACAAGAAGCTGAAAGGCATTGCCGCCGTCCAGACCCTGTCGCGGCTCAACCGCACCCATGAGCGCAAGGGTCAAGACGATCTGGTGGTGCTGGATTTCGTCAACGACGGCGAAGACATCCAGAACTCGTTCCGGCCGTACTACGAACTGGCCGAAGCGATGCCGACCGACCCCAACCTGCTCTACCTCGCTCAGGACCGGGTGCTGGCCGCGCCGATCCTTCTCTCCCACGAAATGCGGTCCTTCGCCGACGCCTACACTCAGGCCGAAGAGAAGGCTGCCGGCTCCGCCACCGCCTGGCAGAAACTCCACGCCGACCTCTACCGGCACCTCGAACCCGCCAAGAACCGATTTGCCACGCTCCTGCACAGCGACAACCCCGACGACCACGACACCGCCGAGGAATTCCGCTCCGATCTGCGCGACTACGTGCGGAAATACGGTTTCCTCGCGCAGATCGTGCCGTACCGGGACGTCGAACTCGAGACGCTGCACCTGTTCGGCAAGCACCTGCTGAACATACTGCCGCGGCTGGCGGACGGCGGGGTCGATATCGGGGAAATCGACCTCAGCTACCTGCGCGTGCAGAAAATGGGCGAACAAGACATCAGCCTGGCACCCGAGGGCGCCCAGACTCTGCCCGGTTTCGGCGATGGCTCCGGCGGCCCGCAGGAACCGGAGAAATCACTGTTGTCGGAACTCATCTCGGCGTTCAATGATCGGTTCGGTACCGAGTTCACGGAAGCCGATGTGGCCAAACAGTTCCAGGCGACGGTCGAGGACGAGGGCGTGCAGCTTGCCGCACTCGGGAACGAGAACCAAGAGGACTTCCAGGGCAAGTTCGCCGAGGTCTTCCAGAAGAAGATGATCGAGAACTACGCCACTCAGCAGAAACTCGGCAACCGCTACTTCAGCAAAACCGACCCCGAGTTCAAGGAAACCCTGAACAAACAACTCGGCCGCGCTGCGTGGCGGCTGCTCAGGCGGCAACATGGCATCGGCGGGGCAGCCTGAACCACGAACGGACCGCGCGCCCGGCGCGCGGTGAACAACAGCAGGGGACGATATGGGGAAACTGATCGCTGAACGCTACGAGCTGACCCAGCCGATCAGCTCCGGCGGCATGGGCTCGGTCTGGCGCGGCTACGACAGCGTGCTCGACCGGCCGGTCGCGATCAAACGCATCCGGGTCGACCAGGTGGACACGGGGGAAGAGGCCGAAGAATTCGCCGAACGGTTCCGCCGGGAAGCGCGCGTAACGGCCCGCATCCGCCACCACGGCGTGCCGCAGGTGTTCGACGCCGGACTCGATGTCTCCTACGAACACGTCTTTCTCGTGATGGAGCTGATCGACGGTGTTCCGCTGCTCGACTACATCGAGCCGGGGGCCGGGCTGCCGGTCTCGTGGGTGGCCTCGGTCGCGGCCCAGATCGCCACCGTCCTCTCCCACGCGCACGCGCTGCCGGTCGTGCACCGCGACCTCAAACCCGCCAATGTGCTCATCACCCGCGACGGCTCGGTGAAAGTGATCGATTTCGGCATCGCCGCGATCCTCGATCGCAATGCCCGCAAACTCACCAAAACCGGCGCGGCGATCGGCACCCTCCGATACATGTCGCCGGAGGCGATGCACGGCCACGTGGTGACCCCGCGCGCCGACCTCTACTCTCTCGGCTGCCTGATCCACGAGATGGCCAGCGGTACACCGGTGTTCGACAACGACTCGCCCTATCTCATGCAGCAAGCGCATATGGACGAGCCGCCGGCCCCGCTTCGCGAACTCCGCGCCGAAGTGCCGCCCGATTTCGAACGCCTGGTCCTGGATCTGCTGGAAAAGGAACCCCAGCAGCGTCCGGCCGACGCCTACACCGTCTACGAGCGCCTCCTGCCGTTCCTGCCGCTCCCGGGAACCGAGCTGGAACCGGCCGCCACATACCTGCCGGGCCTGCCCGACCCGACCCGGATTTTCCGCCGCCCCAACGCACCCTTGGAAACAACGCAGGTCGAGCCGACCCGCACCTATACACTCGACATCCCACCGACCGCTCCGCTCACCGCGACCCACCTCGACACTGCCGTAGCCAAGGCCCGCGACCGGTACTCGGAACTCTTCGAGCTTCAGCGCTTCGCCCAGGCCGCCGACGCCCTAGCCGCGGTCCTCGAACAAGCCGCCGAAGCGCGTGGTGTGGACAACGCCGATGTCCTGGAACTGCGCCGCCAGATGGCAGCCTCTTGGGCACTCGGTGGCGAATATCGTCGCGCTAGGACCGAACTGGAAGCGCTGGCGGAGGCATACCGCCGCGTGGAGGGTAAATTCAGCGAATCGGCGTGGGAGGCGCGGGCCGCGGCCGTCCAATGTCAGATGCAGCTCGGGGACATCGATGGTGGCCTGACAGCTATGCGTACGCTTATCGCCGAGGTGACCGCAGCCGATAGTGACGGCAGCGACTTCGTCTTGGAACTTCGTTTGGACCTTGCCGAACTGCTCGTGGGGACTGGCGACACGGCGGGCGCACTCGAGCTGCTCGAGGCCCTTCACACTGATCTCTGTGTATTGCGAGGCTCGGAAGATGAGCTGACCCTAGCCGTCGCCGGACGGGCCCGCATGGTGAAAAGCCAGTATCCGTATGTCGGCGAGCCGGGCGGGTAGCCATCCGGCACGCGGATGTTCGCGCGACGTCAGCAGGCGATGTAGTTGATGCGATGGCTGGAACCCCTGGATTCCAGGCGGTGATGTCGGCTCTGCATGACAAGATAGTTGTTGAATGTTGTAGTAGCTCTGGAGGTTTCGTGGCCGACAGTCCCATCAGCGGGTTCGGGGTAACAATAGAAGGTGTCTTCTCGTCGCGGAGGTACCGACTGGATACATACCAACGCGAGTTCTCGTGGACGCGATCCGAGGTCCGCCGCCTGGTTTACGACCTTCGCCACAGATTCATGGAAGATCATAGGCCAACTTACGAGCGTCGAAGAGTGGCTGAGTACGCCCCGTATTTTCTCGGGTCGTTCGTTTACCATGAAGATGAAGGAATTACCTATATTGTTGACGGTCAGCAGCGGATCTCAACGTTGCACCTGTTCCTCATATTTCTGCAATCGCTGCTCCGTGACGCCGGACTCGACGGTGACGCAGACGGGCTGAATCCGCTTATAAAATCGACATCGTATGGGCAGTCGACTTTTACGATTGATATCAGCGATCGGGCCGATTTGCTAGAGCATGTTTTTCGAGATGACGACTACATACTGCCCGCCAACGCCCCTGCGGGTTCCCGGAGGTTGTGGGAGGCTGCAGATGAACTCGAAACAATATTTCCTGAAGACCTTCGTGACGAAGCGCTTCCGTATTTCGTTGATTGGTTGCTCAATCGAGTGTGTATGGTGGGAATAAAAGCGGCGAGCCGCGCCCAAGGTTGGGAAATATACGAAGGAGTAAACGACCGCGGCGTTCGCCTCGGCCCGCTCGATCTTCTGAAAAGCCTACTATTGAGAAGTGTGTCCGGCGAGACTGCTGGTATCGACAATAAGTGGCGTGCAATAATCACGGACCTGGCGGCCGTAGACCCCAATGCGCCCACGCGATTCTTGAAGTCATTCTTTGTCGGACGGTATGCTCAGAATATTGAAGACGCCGCAAGAATTGATGAATTGTATTCCCAACTGACCGACAACCCGGTTCAATCTGGAGAGTTTTATGGCTGGTTCCGGGACAGTGTCGATAGACTCGGCATAAAGAAGCAGAACCAGTACCGTGAGCTAATCGACAGTATGAGTAGTTATGCCAGACACTACTGCATGTTGGAACGCGCGGCTCAGTCGTTCTCGGCCGAGCTTCCACACCTATTCTTCAACCGATACAATCGGATTGGTGGGCAGTTCGCCACAGTAATTGCAGCCGTTGATCGGCGTGACGACCCTGTCTCCGTGAAGGAAAAGGCGGAGTTGGTTGGTCAGTATCTTGACCTCGTATTCGTATGGCGGTTCCTAGGAGGGCTGCCGGTCACCGAAGATGACCTCGCTGCTGTTTCATGGGATGTGATCCATGACCTTCGGAAATCATCGTCAATGCCCGCGCGGGCCCTTCGGGTAGTCTTGGCGGAGCACGTTCGAGTCTTGGATTATGCATTTACTGGTATGGGCACTTTGGGTTTGCAGGCTAGTAACAAACGTCAGATCAGATATCTTCTCGGTCGTCTGACTTCCTTCGTTGCAGTTGGCTGCAACAAGCCCGACGACTCGGGGCGGTATCTTGCTGAGGATGTTCCCTTCGAGATCGAGCATATCTGGGCCAATAAGTTTGATCGATATCAGGCCGAGGTGGGGACAAGGCAAGCTTTCGACGCGCACCGGAATCGTCTCGGTGCGCTCGTATTGCTTCCTAAATCTGATAATTCAAGTTATCGTGACAGGCCGTTCGATGAAAAGGTATCCTGGTATCAGCGGCAAAACGACCTCGCGGCATCCTTGCATCGCGATCACCGGAATCATAATGCGCCCTTCAATAGATTCGTGAGGGAAAACAAGTTGGAGAAGGAGTTCCGTGGCTATAGTAAGTTTAATGTCGATTCTATCAATGAGCGACAGGATCTATATAAGAAACTCTGTGAACGGATCTGGTCACCGGAGAAGTTTGGCGTCAAACCTGTCGTCTTCCCGCGGGCTTCGGACCCTGCGGCGAGAAGGACAAGAGCGCACTATGCGGTTGCGATCAAGGACCTGATTGATGTCGGTGTGCTCGCCGCCAACCAAAAGCTGACCGGTAGGAGGCGTGGACGGATTTATGAAGCGCAAGTAATGCCCGACGGTAGGGTAAAGCTGCCGACAGGAGAGGTATTCGGCTCGCTCTCGGCGGCCGGGCAGTTCGTTCTCGGAACGAAATCTTGTCAAGGTTGGTCTTTTTGGAAGGCGCGCGCCGACAAAGGTGATGTAGCACTTGTTGACATCCGTCAGCAGGTTCTCGAGTCGGGTCTGCTGGAGCAGCCGAGCCTTGTCGGCAAAATTGGGCGTTAGATTGGCGTCGCACAGATCGGTGTTGCTACTTCGGGCCAATCTCCGCGTCTCGGCGGTGCTCCGGTCGGCCCCGTAGCTAGGTTCAGCGGTGGTTGGCTCGGAGGTTCGCGGCGGCGAGTTCTACGGTTCGGATGATTCGTCGCTGCCGGGTTTCCGGTTTCTTGGCCGAGGCGATCCATTCCAGGATCAGGCGCTGGGACGAGGGTGGGAAGGCCGTGAAGTTCGCGTGGGCGGTGCTGTCGGCTTCCAGGGGTTCACGCAGGTCGTCCGGTAGCTCTTCGGGGGTGCGCTGCCAGGTGCCGTGGGTCTTGGCGTAGTCGATGGTGGCCTGGCCCGCTTCGGTCATCAGGCCCTGCGCGATCATGCGGGTGGCGCGTTCGCGGTTGAGTGCGCTCCAGCTGCTCGTCGGGCGGCGTGGGGTGAACCGGAGCCGGGAGCTGTGGGCGTCGTGTTTGCGGTGCAATCCGTCGATCCAGCCGTAGCACAGGGCGTGTTCGATGGCCTCGTGGTAGCGCAGGCCCGGTGTCGCACTGTTCTTGTGGGGGATCACCAGCCAGACCTCGGTTTCGGTGCGGCCGTGGGTTTCCAGCCAGGTGCGCCATACTTCGGCGCTGGTTGCCGTGACGTCCATATCAGGCGCCCTTCGTCGACTCGACGATGTCGAGGTAGTGCTGGTTGTACATCACGCCGAGTGCGTTGCCGAACGGGTCGATGACGGACGCGGTGACGAAGCCGGGGCCGCGTTCGGTGACCTCCTGATGCGAGGTGCCGCCCAGGGACAGCAGTCGCTCATATGCTGCCTCGACGTCGTCGACGGCCCAGTAGGTCAGTGTCGCGCCGATATCCGAGCCGGCCCGGCTCGGCGGCGCGAACCGGCGGTCGATGAAACCGAGTTCGTGCTCGAAGTCGCCGACGCGGAACTCGACGTAGGCGGGCGTCCCCTGGACTTCGCGGACGAAGTAGGGCTCGACGCCGAGCAGATCGGTGTACCAGCGGATGGCGGCGCCGAGATCGTCGACGACGAAATTGGCGGTGGTGAGTCCTCGCAGCATGGCGGTTGTTCCTCTCTCGTTCCTGACTGTCGGGATTCACTCTTCCAGCTAAAGTGCTCATCAACTGAGCACTTTTCCGGGAAGGATGGAGGAATGCGCGCAGACCGGCTCGTCGCGGCCCTGTTGTTTCTCCAGCATCGCGGGCGGGTGACCGCTGCCGAACTCGCGGCGGAGCTCGAGGTGTCGGTGGCGACCGCCCGCCGCGACCTGGAGGCGCTGGCGGCGGCGGGCATCCCGGTATATCCGCAGCCGGGGCGGGGCGGTGGCTGGGCGCTCGTCGGCGGGGCCCGTACCGACCTCAGCGGACTGTCGGCTGCCGAGACGCAGGCGCTGTTTCTCTTGATCGGGTCGACGGGCTCGGTCTCGGGTGAGGCCAAGACCGCGCTCCGTAAGCTCGTCCGTGCTCTGCCGCATACTTTCCGTGCCGATGCGGAGGCGGCCGCCGGCGCGACCATGAACGATCGCACCGGATGGAGCGGGCTCGACCGGCCGCGACCGGAAATCGTCGACCTGCTGCAGAACGCGGTGGTGCGCCGTCGGCGTGTGCGGCTGACCTACACCGATGCCCGGGGAAAGCGATCGGTGCGCCTGGTCGACCCCTGGGGGCTGGTCGACAAGGACGACGTCTGGTACCTGATCACCGGCACCGAGGCCGGACAGCGCACCTTCCGCGTGGACCGTGTGGTCGAGGCGGCGGTCACCGAGGAGCCGGCGCAACGTCCCGACGATTTCGCCCTCGACCGGGCATGGCAGGAGGTGGTCGGCGAGGTGGAGCGGAAGCGGTCGCGCACCTGGGCCACGGTACTCATCGAGACCCGGCACGTGCCGATTCTGCGTGACCATTTCGGCCGCCACTGCCACACCGAGGCCGAGCTCGGCGACGGGCGCAGCCGGGTGCGGATCGCCGCACCGACACCCCGCGATATCGCCCGTAACCTCGCCGGCTGGGGCTCGATGGTCGAAGTACTCCAGCCCGCGCCGGTTCAAGCGGAGCTGGCGCGGATCGGCGCCGAGCTGGCGGGGCTGTACGTTCGCTGATCGGTCCGCGCCGCCCACCCGAGTCCCAGAAGGTGGCGACAACGGCTTTCGCGCGGAAGTCGGTGAGGGGCCGATGCTCGGCCGGTCCTGTTACCGAGGCAGGGGGTACGCGGTACTGCGCGGATTTCCGGTGAGAACCGGCCGAGCCGACAGCCGCTGTCCGGCGATCACGTTCGACGAGTCGCTCAGGCCCCGACTCCCAGCGAACCGGCGAGGAACGGCCAGGAGTGGTGCAGATCGTCCTCCCAGTAACCCCACGAGTGGGTGCCGACCGGACGTTCGTGCAGGGTCACCGGGATATTCAGCTCGCGCAGCCGGTTGGTGAAGTTCGTCGTGCAATGCTGGATCGCCGCTTCGATCGGCCCGCCGAAGACGACCTGGACCGGCAGCGGGATCCGGCCCTCCTGAACTCGCTTGTCTGCGGGAGTGTCGTGTGGTGCCGCCGGGACGCCGGTGCCGGTGCTCAGGTAGATGGCGGTGCCGCGGAGCCGGTCGGCGTTCAGCAGGGGATCGTTCGCGCGCCACAGCGGTCCGTTGCGGGGGCCCCACATGTTCTCGACGCTCTGCCCGCCGCCCCAGTTCTCGACGGTGATGCGGACGAATTCCTGGCCGAGCGGATCGGAGGTCTGCGCGCAACCGCTGTAGGACGCGACGCTTTTCCAGAAACCGGGTTTGGCTATCGCCAGATTCAGTACGGAGGTGCCGCTCATCGAAACGCCTGCCAGCGCCCGGTTTCCGTCGGCGTTCAGGAATTCCTCGATCACCGGTGGGAGTTCTTCGTTGAGGAAGGTCTGCCATTTGTTGCGGCCCAAGACGGCGTCGTCGCGGACCCAGTCGGTGTAGTAGGAGCTCGCGCCGCCGAACGGGGTGACGACGTTGACGTCCTTGCTGCTGAGAAACCCCACCGCATCGGTTTGGACATCCCAGCCGCTGCCGCCGGGGCCGCCTTGGGAGCCGTTGAGCAGATACAGGGTGGGACGCGGGCGGGAACCGTCCGCGGCGCGGATGATCTGCACCTGGATCGGCCGGTTCATCGCCGGCGAGAACACCGAGACGAGTTGCTGCCGGTCGTTCACCTGCTGCACCGAAACCACGGCCGCCGGGTCCGCGGTGGCGGTGCTGCCGGTGCCGATCAGGCAGGCGGTGGCGAGGGTGGCGGCGAGGACGCACCGTACTGCGACGATGCGGGAAGAGCGCGGTGTTTTCACTGTCGGCCTTTCGTATGCCTCACGCGGTCACGGTCGCGATGACGCCGGGCGGCCGTTCGACGGCCGTCCGGATCGACATCGGAAGGTGTTCGTGCTGCCACGGCCTCCGGTTGGGTACCGGCGGAAAGGAACACGGTGCAGAGCGAGCGGAGACGCCGCGGCGGCGATGCGGCCGGGGGCCGAGGCCGCTAGGCGACGGTAGCCGTGCCGGTGGCCGCCGGTAGTTCTGCCACGCCGGGGAGTTCGCCGAGTAGTGCCGCCAGTTTCGTCAACTGCTGGGGGCGGTGCGCGGAGCGCCAGATCAACGCCATGCGCGATTCCTCGTCGAAACCGGTGACGCGGACGTAGCGCAGGTCGGCGCGCTGGTTGCGTTCGGCCACCGGGCGGCAGGTCAGCATCGCGTAGCGGCCGGTGGCGGCGAGGGTCATACCTTCTTGGAGCGTTGTCACCCGGACGGTCGCCGGGATGGGTTTGCCGAGGGGTGTGAAGCGCGGAAAGTGCACGTCGCGCCAATATTCCGGTGCCGGCCCGTCCACCGAGACGAGGTCCACGGTCGCCAGGGCTTCCGCATCGATATGCCCGGCCGCTGCCAGCGGATGGCCGGGTCCCACGGCGAGCATGCGCGGGGCGGGGGCGAAGACGTAGCCGACGGAGAGCTCCGGCTCCCGCACCGGAAGCAGGGCGACCGTGGCGTCGACCTGTCCGGTCAGCAGGGCGCCGAACGGGTCACCGAGCGGGACTTCCTGCAACGACAAGGCCACGTCGGGGTTCTCACGGGCGAACCTGGTGAGGGTCCAGGTGACGGTCTCGTAGGCGATGCCCTGGAAACCGAGGCGGATCGGGGCGGGCAGCTGATGCCGGGCCTCCCGTCGCGCACCACCGACCAGCTCGGCCAGCTCGGTGTAGGCGGGCCGCACCCGCTCCACGAACTCGGCACCGAAATCGGTGAGTGTCACCCGGCGGCTGGTGCGGTGCACGAGCTGGGTGCCGATACTGCGTTCGAGGGCGGCGACCAGCTGGCTCACCCGGCTCTGCGAGACCCGCAGCCGCTGCGCCGTCCGGCCGAAATGCAGTTCCTCGGCCAGTACCAGCAGGCATTCGAGCTCGCGGACGGGAAGGTCCGGCATACCGCTCCTTCCGCCTCACCTCGATCGATCAGTTCAGCTGATCGAACAATGAGATGATCACCGTTGTTCCGCGATACCGCGCATCATTGACTGGATTCATGTCCACAGTGTGTGAAACGCGGGCGCCCGCGGCCGGACCGACCGACCGCTGGTCGTCGATCGCCGTCCTGGCGCTGTCCACTTTTCTCGTCGTCACGGCGGAGATGCTGCCGGTCGGCATACTCACCCCGATGTCGGAGGGGCTCGGTATCTCCGCGGGTACCGCGGGGTTCAGCCTGGCTGTCACCGGTGTCGTCGCCGCGGTGTCCGCACCTTTCGTCGCGCGGGTGATCGGCAGTCTCGACCGCCGCCGGGTCCTGGTGGCGGCCGCGCTGCTGCTCGCCGCCGGCAATCTGATCACCGCGGCCGCGCAGGGGTTCGCGGTGCTCGCGCTCGGCCGGGTGGTGGTCGGGCTTGCCATGGCCACCGTGTGGGCGCTGGCGATGGCGCTGGTCACGAGGCTGGTGAGCGCACGCCGGGCCGGTCTCGCGGTGTCGATGGTGGTGAGTGGTGTCGCGGTCGCTTCCGTGCTGGGTGTACCACTCGGGACCGTGCTCGGGGATATCGCGGGATGGCGCAGTGCCTTCGGGGCGCTTGCCCTGGCGGCCGTCGCGCTGGCTGCGGGACTGGCGGTACTGCTGCCCGCGCTACCTCCGCAATCCGCGGCCGCCGGCGAGGCGAAATCCGGCTCGTTGCTCGCGATTCCCGCGGTGCGGCGGGGCCTGGTGGTGGTGACTCTGCTGGTCACCGCGCATTTCGCGGCGTACACCTATGTACGGCCCGCGCTGGAGGAGTTGTCGGGTGTGCACGGTATCGGGATCTCGTTGCTGCTCCTGCTCTACGGGATCTGCGGGATCGTCGCGAACTTCGCGGCGGGGGCAGCCGCCGCGCGCCGAGTCCGTACGACACTGCTCGTCCTGGCGACCGGCATCGCCGCCGCGTTGCCGGCGCTGCTCCTGCTGGGAACCACTCCGCTGGGCGCGGCCGCCGTCCTGGTGCTGTGGGGACTGTCCTACGGCGGCGTCTCGGTGGGCAGCCAGCTCTGGGCCGTGCAGGCCGCACCGGATCGGCCGGAAGCCGTCACCGGCCTCTATGTCGGCGCATTCACCGGGAGTATCGCGCTGGGATCGTTCGCGGGCGGTGTGATCTTCGACGGTGCCGGACTGTCCGTGCTGCTGTGGGGGTCGGCCGCGGTGGCAGCGGCGGCCGCGCTGGCTACCGTGCCGCGGTGATCCACCGTATACGGCGGTCGGCGTAGCCCGCTACCGCGCTGCTACGACAGTCATCGTGCTCGGTGCAGCGTCTCGGCCGACGCGCGACCTCCCCGGCCGGCGCGAAGGTTGTTGCGCTCGATGCCGCTTCGAGAGGACGACGACGTGAAGATTCGATCCCTGGCCGTAATACTGACCGCCGCGCTGGGTATCAGCGCCTGCTCGATGGTTTCCTCGGTAACTCCTGTGCCCGCATTGGATACCGAACATTTGGGCGCCGCGCTGGCGGCGATCGAGCAGGCCGGGATACCGGGCGTTTTCGCGGAGGTGCGCGCGGGCGATCAGGTGTGGAGTCACGCCTCCGGAGTCGCCGACCTGACCTCCGGGCGACCGGTGACACCGGATATGCGGCATCGCATCGGCAGCGTCACCAAGACCTTCACCGCGGTCGCGATCATGCAGCAGGTCGAGCAGGGCCGGATCGATCTCGACGCGCCGATCGCTGCATACCTGCCGGATATGGTGCCGGGTGAGCGCGGCCGGACGATCACGGTGCGGATGCTGATCAACCACACCAGCGGTCTGCCGGATTATCTGCCGTACGCCTTCCCGTCGGTCGCGGGGATGTTCACCGGTGGCGAGATCTCGGCGCGGAGCCTGGACGACAACAGGTTTCGCACGTTCGACCCGGCGGAGTTGATCGCGATGGGCGTGAACGCGCCCGCCGGTGAACCCGGTGCGCTGCCCGGTGTGTACTCCAACACCAACTACCGCATCCTCGGCGAATTGGTGCGGCATACGACGGGCACACCGTTCGAGCAGTACGTCACCGAACAGGTGATCGCGCGGGCGGGCCTCGAGCACACCTATTTCCCGGACCGGCCGGAACTCGACGAACCGCATTCGCGGATGTACGAGGCGCTGTACGGCTACATCGATCCGCCGCGGGATTACAGCGTCTACGACAACTCCTGGCTCGGCCCCGGCGCCGGCCTGGTCTCGACCATGGCCGACGTGAACACCTTCTACCGCAAGCTGTTCGCCGGTGCGCTCGTCGGCCGGGCGTCGCTGGAGCAGATGCGGCAGACGGTGCCGGTGACCGCGCTGGACGGGCAGCCGATCGAGTACGGGCTCGGGTTGCACAAGGTGCAATTACCGGGCTGCGGCACGTTCTGGGGGCATGACGGTTCCGTTTTCGGGGCCTCCACGATGTCGCTGCACTCGGCCGACGGGCAGCGCCAGATGTCGATCGCGGTGAATCTCGTGCGCGTGAACCGGCCGGACGCCACCGGACGCCCGCAGCCGCACCCGAGCGACGACGCGCTGGCGGCGTTCTACCGGACGGCCCTGTGCCCGGCGGAATAACCGCGCCCGCGATGCGAAAGGGGCTCGAACCGCCCTGGGCGCTATGCGCCGGCGTTGCGGGCGGGGTGGTTCAGCAGTGCGCGCCAGGCGGGCTCCCAGGGGAACAGGTCGAGGTAGTGGAACCCCGGTACGGGGTTGTTGTGGCCCCCCCCCACCCCCGCGGGCACCCCGCCACCCCCCCCCGAAAATTTATGGATAGCCTCCAGCCACCCCGGGG
>NZ_JARWPM010000265.1 GCF_029869215.1 Nocardia carnea | reverse complement strand
GTTCAGGGCTGGGTGCCGATCGCCCGGCCGGTTTCGCGATCCTCGGCGCCGCGGCCGCGGCGACTGCCGGTGTTGGCGGCCTCACGGATCCGCTGCACCACCGGCGGGGCCGGGTGGACGTGGGGGGGTTCCCCTCCCCGGGGCCCCCGCGGGGGGCGCCCACGGCCTCGCGCATGGTGGCCAGGTCGACCACGCAGGGGACGCCGGTGAAGTCCTGCATCACCACGCGCGCCGGGGTGAACTGGATCTCGATACTGGGCTGGGCGTTCGGATCCCAGTTCGCCAGGGCGCGGATATGGTCGGCGGTGATGTTCGCGCCGTCCTCGGTGCGCAGCAGATTCTCGGCGAGGACCTTCAGTGCGTACGGGAGTTTCTCGGTGCCGGGCACGGCCGAGAGGCGGAAGATCTCGTAGGAGTTGCTTCCGACCTCGAGGTTGCCCTTGGCGCCGAAAGTATCGATACTTTTGGTCACGTCAGCTCCACTTGTCGGGTGTGGCGCCGTCGGCGGGGCTGTGCCGGCGGCGGTACGTCTCTGGCTTGAGGTGCCGGCCCGGGATGGCGCCGGTTCCCCGCGGTTCCCAACCCTAACAGTACGCTTGTCCTGTGAAATTTCCGGGGCGCCCCGCGGTCGTCCCCGCCCGGCGCGGCAACCTTCCGGCGTGGCGGGTGTACGCCAACCCTTCACCCGTCACGTAATCTGCTCTCGAGCTGGTCCGGGTTACCGGGTCGTACCGTCGGGTACCCCCGGACCTCACGCCCAGTATCGGATCACCGTCGCCTCGCCCACCGATGCGGCTCGACCAGACCGGATGGATGATGACCGTCACCCACACCTCGGCCTTCGCCCCGAAAGCCACCAAACTGCCGGACGGCTTCGACGCGGACACCATGCAGGAGGTTCGCACCGATCTCGCCGACAACGGGGTGGCCGCGCCCGACGGAGACGACCAGAGCGAACTGGCCGCAATCGTCGCCGGAGCGCGGGAAAAAGGGATCGATCTGAGCATCGTGGTGATGCACGGCAACCCGGGCCACGATTCGGAGTTGCGCGACCTGGCGACCGACGTGGCGGGGTTCCAGCACGGCACGGTCGCGGTGTTCAGTGACGACTGGATCGGCACCACCAGCGATTCGATCAGCCGGGTCCGGCTGGAATGGGCCGAGGACAAGGCGAAATTCAAAGGCGGCGACAGCGAGGAAGCCGCCCAGATCCTGGTGCACCGGCTCGAGCAGACGCCGGCGGTGAGCTGGACCGAGATCACCCTGGTGCTGCTGGCCGGACTCGTGCTGGCCGTCGGCGGATTGTATTGGGTCAAAGCCCGGCGACGTGCGGAAACCGACCTTCCGGAGGGCTCGGCCGCGCCGGCCCGCGAGCGCGTCCGCGAACCCGCGGCGCGCTGACCGGCGCCGGTACCCGCCCGGCGGACCGGACCACCGAGGTTTCACCGGACCGCCTGGCGGGCATCATGCCGTATCGGTACGTATGGTCGACAACGACGGGCGATGACAGCGAAAGCCGCCACAGTGGAGCCGGTTGCGGCGCATACGGCCATCACCTGGAATAGTTGTGACAGCACGCACAGGACCGAGGCGAAAGCGGGGATGTTGGTGACTTCGACGGACGGTGTCAAAGGGGCGGATTTGGCGAAAGAACCGCCGGCGCCTGCTTCGAGCACCCTCGAACGTGACGTCCAGACCCTCGAAAAGGCGATCTACGAGGTCAAGCGGGTTATCGTCGGGCAGGACCGGCTGGTCGAACGGCTGCTGGTCGGCGTGCTGGCCCGCGGTCACGTACTGCTGGAAGGCGTTCCCGGTATCGCCAAGACGCTGGCGGTGGAGACCTTCGCCAAGGTTGTGGGCGGGTCGTTCTCCCGCGTCCAGTTCACCCCCGATCTGGTCCCCACCGACCTCGTCGGTACCCGTATCTACCGCCAGGGCCGGGAAGAGTTCGATACCGAGCTCGGTCCCGTCGTGGCGAACTTCGTCCTCGCCGACGAGATCAACCGCGCCCCGGCGAAGGTGCAGTCCGCACTGCTCGAGGTGATGGCCGAACGACATGTGTCGATCGGCGGCAAGACCTATCCGATGCCCGATCCGTTCCTGGTGATGGCCACGCAGAACCCGATCGAGAGTGAGGGCGTGTACCCGCTGCCCGAGGCGCAGCGAGACCGCTTCCTGTTCAAGGTGGTCGTCGACTATCCCTCCGTCGAGGAGGAACGCGAGATCATCTACCGGATGGGTGTCACCCCGCCGGAACCGGGCCAGATCCTGGAGCCGGGGGAGTTGCTGCGGCTGCAGAAGCTGGCCGCCGGTACGTTCGTGCACCACGCGCTGGTCGATTATGTGGTCCGGGTGATCTCGGCCACGCGTACCCCCGCGGAGTTCGGGATGCACGATGTGGCGAACTGGGTGTCCTACGGCGCTTCGCCCCGCGCCAGCCTCGGCATCATCGCCGCCGCCCGGGCCGTCGCCCTCATCCGCGGCCGCGACTACGTGGTGCCGCAGGATGTGATCGAGGTGATCCCGGATGTGCTCCGGCACCGCCTGGTCCTGTCCTACGACGCGCTCGCCGACGAGATCAGCCCCGAAGACGTGATCCAGCGGGTGCTGCAGACCGTCGGCCTGCCGCAGGTGGCGCCCCAGGCCGTGGCGCCCGGCGCGCCGCCGGCCGCCGAGAACGGCAACGGCCGTCCGCCCGCTCCGCCGCAGCAGGCGCCCCAGATTCCGCAGACCGCCGGCACGAACCAGCCCCAGTGACGCGGCCGGAGTCCCGTGCCCGAATGCCCATGGCAGACCACGCCCCGCCGTCGTTCCGGTCCGGTGAGCTGACCGACCCGCATCTGTCGGCCGCGCTGAAAACGCTGGAACTCACAGTGCGCCGCCGGCTCGACGGTGTGCTGCACGGTGATCATCTCGGCCTGATCCCGGGACCGGGTTCGGAACCGGGTGAGGCGCGCGCCTACCAGCCCGGCGACGACGTACGGCAGATGGACTGGTCGGTCACGGCACGGACCACCCACCCGCATGTACGACAGATGATCGCCGACCGCGAGCTGGAGACGTGGATGGTGGTGGATCTGTCCGCCAGCCTGGATTTCGGCACCGGTGCCTGTCAGAAACGCGATCTCGTCGTCGCCGCCGCGGCCGCGATCACCCATCTGACGATGGGCGGCGGCAACCGGGTCGGCGCGGTGGTCGCCACCGGTGAACAGCTGGTGCGGATCCCGGCGCGTAGCGGCCGGGTGCATGCGCAATCACTGCTGCGCAGTATCGCCACCACCCCGCATCCACGCGACGGCGTACGCGGTGATCTGCACGGTGCCATCGAATCGCTGCGCCGGCCGCAGCGCAAACGCGGGCTCGCGGTGGTGATCAGCGATTTCCTCGGCGATATCACCTGGCAGCGGTCGTTGCGGGCCATTTCCGCGCGGCACGATCTGCTGGCCGTCGAGGTACTCGATCCGCGCGATATCGCCCTGCCCGATATCGGCGATGTCGTCCTGCACGATCCGGAAACCGGCCGCACCCGCGAATTCAGCGTGACACCCCAGTTGCGCGCCGACTACGCGGCCGCGGCGCAGCGGCACCGGGCGGACGTCGAGCAGACCCTGCGCAGCTGCGGCGCCCCCGTCATGACCCTGCAGACCGACCGGGACTGGATCGCCGATGTGGTCCGGTTCGTCTCCACCCGGCGCCACAGCCTCGGCGCCTCGACCCCGCGGGTGCCACGCCAGTGAGTATTTCGAATTTCGCCTCGCCGATCTGGCTCGGATTCCTTGCTGTCATCCTGCTGCTCGCGCTGGGGTATCTGCTGGTCCAGCGCAGTAAGCATCGTCATATGCTGCGCTTCAGCAATATGGAGCAGCTGGAGAAGGTGGCGCCGAATCGCCCGGCCTTCTGGCGCCATCTCCCCATCGTGCTGGTGATCGTGGGCATGGTGTTCTCCACCATCGGTGCCGCCGGCCCGACCGCCGAGCAGAAGGTTCCGCGCAACCGCGCCACCGTCGTCCTCGTCATGGACGTCTCGCTGTCCATGGAGGCCACCGATGTCTCGCCGAGCCGGCTGGAGGTGGCGCAGCAGGCGGCCAAGGATTTCGCCGAAGGTCTCACGCCCGGGATCAATCTGGGTCTGGTGACCTACGCGGGCACCGCGTCGGTGCTCGTCTCGCCGACCACCGACCGCGGGTCGGTGAAGGCCGCGATCGACAACATCAAACTCGCCGAGCGCACGGCCACCGGTGAGGGCATCTTCACCGCCCTGCAGTCCATCGAGACCCTGGCCTCGGTGCTGGGTGGTTCGGAGACACCGCCGCCGGCCCGGATCGTGCTCATGTCCGACGGTAAGCAGACGGTGCCGGATTTCGAGGACTTCGACAATCCGCGCCACGAATTCGTGGCGGCCCGGCTGGCCAAGACCAAGAACATCCCGGTATCGACCATCTCGTTCGGCACCAAATGGGGTGTCGTCGAGATCCCGCGCGAGGACGGCGGGAGCGATCAGGTCGACGTTCCGGTGGACGACGAGGCGATGCAGGAGATCGCGCAACTGTCCGGCGGCGAGTTCTACACGGCCTCCAGCCTGCAGGAGCTCTCCAGCGTCTACGACACGCTCGAGGAGCAGATCGGCTACGAGATCACCCGCGGCGACGCGAGCCGGCCGTGGTGGCTGCTCGGTTTGCTGGCGACCCTCGCCGGTGTCGTGGTCGCGCTGCTGCTGCGCCAGCGGCTGCCGTAACGGGGTGCGCTGGGCGGTAGCGCCGCCGGCCGGCACGACATTCCCGGGGGGGGGGGGGGGGGGGGGGGCGCGGCCCCCGCCGCGGGGGGCGCGGGGGGGGGGGGGGCCCCCGCGGAGGGGGGTCTAACACAAACACCCGCGCGGCGTCACACCCCCGCTTACCGCGCTGGACCTGCTCACCGATACATCGCGGGTGCACCCCAAACCCGCGCCCCGGCGCGACGCCGGACAGGCTCCGAGGTGC
>NZ_JARWPM010000264.1 GCF_029869215.1 Nocardia carnea | reverse complement strand
CCTGCCGTGAAGACGAACCGCGGATCCGCTACCGAAGCACCCGACACCGGATCGCTGACCACCGGTTCGACCTCGCGCCCTGTCTCGGAGTCCACGAGAATCATCGCCCGCTGTTCGGGAGGGAGTTGCGCATTGCGCCAGGCCGCCAGCGCGACGAGGACCGGGCGCAGCGACCGGCCGAAGTCGGTCAGCACGTATTCGTAGCGCACCGGGCGCTCCTGATACGCGCGCTTGGCGAGTATGCCCCGGTCGACGAGGGTTTTCAGTCGCGTGGTGAGCATGCTGGAAGACAGGCCGATGTTCTCCAGGTACTGGTCGAATCGGGTGTAGCCGTCGAAACAGTCGTGCAGGATCAGGATCGTCCACCACTCGCCGACGTAGGACACCGCCGTCGACAGGGGGCATTCCCGGTCCTCGATCCGGATACGTGCGGGCATCGGCACCTCCTACTGTCCGGAGCGCATAGTCGTCACCGGTCACTGCTAATCTAGCATCCATGGTTACTTTCAATTTAGAATCCACTCCCCCGAGTGGGGCGGGCACGACGACCCGGAAACGCGCCGTGGTCACCGGCGGTACCCGCGGCGCCGGGGCCGCGATCGCGGAGCGACTCCGCGCGGCGGGCGCCGACGTCACAGTGATTGCCCGCCGCCCCGGCGAACCGGCGCACCCCGACCTGAACCTGGTCACAGCCGACCTGACCGATGCCCGCGCGGCCGGCGAAATCGCTGAAGCAGTGCTCGCCGACCGAACTCCGGACATCCTCGTGCACGTCGCCGGCGGCTCCGGCGCACCGGCGGGCGGGTTCGCTGCACTCGACGACGCGGAATGGGCACGCGAGCTGAACCTCAACCTGCTCGCCGCGGTCCGCCTGGACCGCGCGCTCGTGCCCGCGATGATCGAAACCGGTCACGGTGCGATCGTGCACATCTCCTCGATCCAGGCACGAATGCCGCTGTGGGACAGCACGCTGGCCTATGCCGCCGCGAAAGCCGCACTGCGCGCATACAGCAAGGGGTTGGCCAACCAGCTCGCGCCGCACGGGATCCGCGTGAACACCGTCTCGCCGGGCGGTATCCAGACCGAGGCCGCCGATGCGCTCGTCCGGCGTCTCGCCGACCGATTCGCCGGGGATACCGAGGCCGCGCGGGCTTCCCTGCTCGACGGGCTCGGCGGCGTTCCGCTCGGCCGATTCGCCACCCCGCACGAGATCGCCGAGACGGTCGCCTTTCTCGTCTCCGATCGGGGGTCCGGAATTCTCGGCGCCGACATCGTTGTCGACGGCGGCACCATCCGCACGATCTGACCCGACCACATCAACGACACCC
>NZ_JARWPM010000263.1 GCF_029869215.1 Nocardia carnea | reverse complement strand
CTCGATCGGAGTCGACGGCGCCCGGAACACCTGCGCCTCGAACACCGGCGCCGGCAACGCCCGCCGATCCAGCTTGCCACTGGCATTCAACGGCAACTCGTCGAGCACCACGAACGCCGCGGGCACCATATACGACGGCAGCCGCGCGGACAGGTCCTCCCGGACGTCCTCGAGATCCAGCGGTGCTCCCGCCGCGGGGACCAGGTAGCCGACGAGCTGATCGCCGGTCCGCGCATCGCTGCGCAGCACCACCACGGCCTGTGCGATCTCGTCCACCTCGGTGAGCGCCGCCTCGATCTCGCCGAGTTCGATGCGCTGGCCGCGCAGTTTCACCTGGAAGTCGGAGCGGCCCACGTATTCGAGTTCGCCCGCGGCATTCCAGCGCACGACGTCACCGGTGCGGTACATCCGCTCACTGGTGCCGAACGGGTTGGCCACGAAACGATCCGCGGACAGGTCAGGCCGCGCGACGTATCCGTGCGCGAGCTGCGTACCGGCGAGATACAGCTCACCCGCGACACCCACCGGCGCCGGCCGCAGCCGGTCGTCCAGCACATAGACCTGGGTGTTGAACACCGGCACACCGATCGGCACCACAGTAGTGTCGGCGTCGGTGACCTCGTGATACGTGACGTCGACCGCGGCCTCGGTCGGGCCGTACAGGTTGTGCACCGCCGTACCGGTGAGCTCCCGCAACCGCTGCGCGGGCTTACCCGGCAGCGCCTCACCGGAGGAGAACACCAGCCGCAGCGAGGTGCACGACCGCGCCCCCACCTCACCGGGCAGGGCGGCCACGAAGACCGTGAGCATGGACGGCACGAAGTGCGCCACCGTCACCCGCTCGGCATCGATGACCTCGGCAAGGTAGGCGGGATCACGATGGCCGTCCGGCTTCGCCACCACCAACCGCGCACCGATCTGCAACGGCCAGAAGAACTCCCACACCGACACATCGAACGTCGACGGCGTCTTCTGCAACACCACATCATCGGCTTCCAGCCCGTACTCGGACTGCATCCACACCAAACGATTCACGATCGCCGCATGCGAAACAGCCACACCCTTCGGGCGACCCGTCGAACCCGACGTAAAGATCACATACGCCGTATTCGCCGCACGCAACGGCGCCACCCGATCGGCATCGGTCACCGGGGTATCGGGATACCCGGACAGATCCAGCATGTCGATCCGCACCTGAGCGGTCTCGATCGGCAGATCGTCCCCGGCGGTGAGCACGCAGACCGGATCGGCGGTCGCCAGGATGTATTCGGTGCGTTCGGCCGGATGATCCGGATCGATCGGTACGTACGCCGCACCGGCGACGGCGACCGCGTACATCCCGATCACCAGATCGAGCGAACGCCGCATCCCCACGGCCACGAACGATTCCGGGCCCACACCGCGATCGATCAGCCAATGGGCGAGCAGGTTCACCCGCGCCGCGAACTCGGCGTAGGTCAGGGTTTCCCCGTCGAAGGTCAGCGCGGGCGCGTCCGGGGTACGGGCGCACTGCGCTTCGAACATCGACACCAGGGTCGCGGTGGAGTCGACGGTATGAGCGGTCGTATTCCACTGCCGCAGCACGAGCTCGCGTTCGGCAGCATCGAGCAGCTCGATATCGCCCACCGGCTTCGCCGCGGCACCCGCGAACGCCTCCAGTACGCGCACCAGCCGGTCGGCGATCCGGCGTACCTCGGCCTCGGTGAACCGGTCCCGCAGATAGCCCGCCCGGATCCGCAGCGTGCTGCCCAGCGTCGCCACCAGAGTGAGCGGATAGTGCGTGGCGTCGACGGCCTCCAGCCCGGCCACCGCCATACCGTCGATATCGGCGGCCTGCGCCTGAATACCCTCGGCATCGACCGGATACGACTCGAACACCAGCAAAGTGTCGAACAGGGTCGCGATCCCGGCGGCTGCCTGGATATCCGCCAGACCCACATAGTGGTGATCGAGCAGATCGGCCTGCTCGGCCTGGATCCGGGTGAGCAGATCCCGCATCGGTTCGCTCTGATCGAAGTTCACCCGCACCGGGATGGAGTTGATGAACAGGCCGACCATGGTCTCGACCCCGGCGAGCTGCGGCGGCCGGCCCGATACGGTCGCACCGAACACGACATCGTCGCGCCCGGTCAACCGGCCGAGCAGTACCGCCCATGCCACCTGCAGCACGGTGTTCGCGGTGACGCCGAGTTCGGCGGCCAGCGCCGTGACCCGGGCGGTCGCCGTCGCATCCAGCTCGAACACGTATTCGCTGGACAGTGCCGCGACCTCGGGTGCGGCGCCGGCGTCGGGCCGGGACAGCAGCGTGGGTTCCTCGACCCCGGACAGGGCCGTTTCCCAGACCGCCAGCGACGCCCGGTGATCCTGCCGCCGGGTCCAGTCCAGGAAGTGGCGGTAGGAACGGGTCACCGGCAGCACCGCGGTATCGGAGTGCACCGCGTACAGGGTCAGCAGATCCTTCATCAGCAAGGGCATCGACCAGCCGTCGAGCACGATGTGGTGGTTGGACACCGCGAACCGCCAGGTGTCGGCACCGGTACGGATCAGCGTGAACCGGATCAGCGGCGGCTCGGCCAGATCGAAGCGGCGCAACCGGTCCGCGGCGATCAGATCATCGGCCGCCCCGGTGGCGGTGCGATCGTGCTCGGCCCATTCGACCTCGACCTCGTCCAGCACCACCTGCACCGGATTACCCGCGCTATCGGTGACGAACGCGGTCCGCAGGTTCTCGTACCGGTCCACCAGCGCTTGCGCCGCCGTCCGCAACCGGCGCGCATCCACCCGGCCGGTGAGGGTCAGCACCGCCTGCGCGGTGTACACATCCACCGAATCGGACGCCAGCTGGGCGTGGAAGGCCATACCCGCCTGCAGCGGCGACAACGGCCACAGATCGGCGACCGGCGCCGGGAAACGCTGCTCGATCCGTTCGATATCGGCCTGCGAGACCGCGATCGACCCGAAATCGGACGGGGTGTGCCCACCGGCACCCGCCGAATCGGCATGCCGGGCCACCGCTTCCAGGGCCCGTACCCACAGGTCACCGAATTCGCGGACCTCGCCGGCGTTCAGCAGCGTGGACGGGTACCCGATCCGCGCGGTCAGCGTTTCGCCGACGACGATGGCATTGATATCCAGTGCCGCCATCGCGGGCATATCGGCGTCGTAGGGCGCCTCCGCCGCCAGGTCCGCCGCGGGCACCCACCCGAGACCTTCCATGCCCTCGGGGATATCGCCGGTGCCGACCCGGCCCAGGTAGTTGAAACTCACCTGGCCCGGCAACTGCGCCGGCAACTCGGCCGCGGTCGCCCGGTTCATATACCGCAGCAAGCCGTAACCGATGCCCTTGTCCGGCACCGCGAGCAGCTGCTCCTTGACCATCTTGAGCGCGGCGCCCAGCGCCGGACCCCCGGCGAGCGCCTCCTCGATATCGATACCGGCCAGCTCGAAGCGGACCGGGAAGATGGCGGTGAACCAGCCGACCGTGCGGGACAGGTCGGCCCCGGGCAGCACCTGCTCCTCGCGACCGTGCCCTTCGAGCCGGAGCAGCAGCGGGTCGTCCGCGCGCACCCCGGGCGCCCGCCGGGCCCGCCAGGTGGCGACGGCCAGGGCGAGCGCGGTCAGCAGGCCGTCGTTCACACCACCGTGGAACAAGGCCGGGACCGTCGTCAGCAGGGCACGGGTCACCTCCGGTGTCACCCGCACCGGATGGATCTCGACCGCCTCGGTGATATCGGTGGCCGGATCCAGCGCCCGGCTGGTGAGCAACGGGTCGGCGGTACCGGCCACGGTGCGCCAGTACTCCAGCTCGGCGACCCGATCCGCGCTGGACGCGTGGTCGGCCAGGGCATGCGCCCACGCCCGCATCGACGTCACCGGCGCCGGCAGCTCCGGCGGCCGGCCCGCGCCGTACGCGAGAGCCGACATCACGAAGTCGGGCACCAGGATTCGCCACGACACACCGTCGACCACCAGGTGGTGGGCCACCACCACCAGGTATCCGGCCCGGTCGGCGGAATCCGGTTCCAGCCAGACGAACCGCACCACGACACCGCGTCCGGGATCGAGCCGATCCAGCGTGGTATCGACGGCGGCGGAGGCGATCTCGCTCAACCGCGCGCCCTCGGCGGTGCTGTCGAAGACGGTGTGGTCGATCAGCGCGTCCACCTCGACCGAACCCGGCGCGGCGGTTTCCACCATCCAGTCGCCGTCCGCGGAATACAGGCGGGCCCGCAACATATCGTGCCGATCGAGTACCGGGCCCACCACCGCGGCGATGGTCTCCCGGTCGATTCCCACCGGCAACGTCAGCGTGATCAGCTGATGGAACCGGCCGAACGAACCCGGCCGTTCGGCCATGAACCGCACCACCGGGGTGAGCGGCATACTGCCGACCCCGCCGCCGGGCAATTCGGCCAGCGCACGCACTTCACCGTCGGCGTCCGTCCCGGCCTCGGCCACCGAGGCCAGCCCGGCCACGGTGCGCTGTTCGAACACATCCCGCGGCGTGAACACCACACCCCGCGCCTTGGCCCGCGACACCAACTGGATCGAGACGATACTGTCGCCGCCCAGCGCGAAGAACGAATCGTCCACGCCGACCCGCTCCACACCCAGCACCTCGGCGAACACCTCGGCGAGGATCGCTTCCATGGCGGTGCGCGGTGCGCGGAAGGCGGAATCGGTCGCGAAGACCGGCTCGGGCAGGGCTTTCCGGTCGAGCTTGCCGACCGGGGTCAGCGGGATCTCGTCCAGCACCGTGATGACCGACGGCACCATATAGGCCGGCAGCCGCTCCTCGATATGCGCGGTGAGCGCCGCGATATCGACCGTGTAACCGGACGCCGGGACGATATACGACACCAGCGACACCGCGCCCGCGGCGCTTTCGTGGCCGATCGTCACGGCGAAATCGACGGTCGGGTAGGAGGTGAGCGCGGCATCGATCTCGCCGAGTTCGATGCGGAAGCCGCGGACCTTCACCTGGAAGTCGGACCGGCCCACATATTCCAGCCGGTACTCCGACTCGCCCGAGGCAAGTTCACGGGAGGCCCAGCGCACGACGTCACCGGTGCGGTACATCCGTTCGCCCGGCGCGTACGGATTGGCCACGAACCGGTCCGCCGTCAGGGCCGGGCGGGCGTGATAGCCGCGGGTGACCTGGATACCGGAGACATACAGTTCGCCGGCCACACCGTCGGGCACCGGCTGCAAACGATCGTCGAGCACCAGCGAACGGATACCGCGGTTCGGGCCACCGATCGTCAACGCCTCGCCGGGCGCCAGCGGCGCCCCGATATTGACCACGATCGTGGTCTCGGTGGGGCCGTAGACGTTGTGGAACGCCCGGATCGGGCCATCCGGACCACCCAGCGGAATCGCCCATTTCGCCAGCAGCTCCGGCGAATACGCCTCACCACCGACGGCCAGCACCCGCAGGCTGTCCAGCCCCGCCGGATCCAGCGTGGCCAGCGCCGCCGGGGTGATGAACAGATGGCTGACCTGCTCGGTACCGATCAGGTCGTACAGCTCGGTACCGCCGTACACGCCCGGGGGCACCACGATCAGCGCACCACCGGAACCGAAGGCCAGCAGCAACTCCATCATCGACGCGTCGAACGACGGCGACGAGAAATGCAGCGTCCGCGCGGTCGAATCCATCCGGTACCGCTGCACCTGCTCGGCGGCGAGGTTCGCCAGACCCGCATGCGGAACCACGACGCCCTTGGGCACACCGGTCGAACCGGAGGTGTAGATGACATAGGCGGTATTCGCCGGGGTCAGCGGCCGTACGCGGTCCGCGTCGGTCACCGCCTCCGCCGAGTAACCGTCGAGCGCCAGCTCGTCGAGCACCAGCCACTCCACCGAATCCGGCAGCTCGGCCCGCGCCGAGGACACTGTAATGCCCACGGGCGCACCGGAATCGGTGAGCATATGAGCGATCCGGTCCTTCGGATAGGTCGGGTCGATCGGCAGGAACGCCGCACCCGACTTGGTCACCGCCCATTCGGCCAGCACCGAATCCGCCGACCGCGGCACTGCCACGGCCACCAGATCCTCGGCACCCAGACCCTGCGCGATCAGCGCACGGGCGAGCCGGTTCGACCGCTCGTCGAATTCGCCGTAGGAGTACCGGCGGCCCTCGAACACCACCGCGGGCGCCGACCGGTCCACCGCCACCGCCGCGGCCAGCAGTTCCGGCAGCGTGCCGGCCGGTAAGGCCGGGCCACCGGTGCGCGACAGAGCGGCCGCGCGTTCGGACTCGTCCAGGATCTCGACCGCGCCGAGCACCACGTCCGGGTCGGCGGCGACCGCGGTGAGCAGCCGCTGCCAGCGGGTCAGCATGCTCTTGGCGGTGGCTTCGTCGAACAGTTCTGTCGCGTAGTTCAGCGCCAGATCCATTCCGCCCGAGGCGTTCTCGACAAGGTTGAACTGCAGATCGAATCGGGCGATATCCGCCGCGAGGTCGAGTCCGGATACCTCGAGCCCGGCCAGGTTCAGGGCCGGCTGCTGGTTGTTCTCGAACGACAACGCCACCTGGAACAGCGGATTCCGCGCCTGCGACCGCTCCGGCGCCAGCAGATCCACCAGCCGCTCGAACGGCACATCGGCATGCGAGAACGCGTCCAGATCGGTCTGCTTGGCCTGGTCCACCAGGTCCGCGAACGTATCCCCGGAACGGACGCCGGTCCGCAGGACCAGGGTGTTGACGAACATGCCGACCAGATCGTCGAGCGCCTGCTCACCACGACCCGCGATCGGCGTACCGACGGCGATATCGTCGCTGCCGGACAACCGCGCCAGCAGCGCGGCCAGCCCGGCGTGCAACACCATGAACATCGAGGCACCGCGATCCCGGGCCACGGCCGCCAGGCCGCGCACCAGATCGGCGTCGAGTTCGGCGCGCACCGTGGCACCCCGCATCGACGCCACCGCGGGACGCGGCCGGTCGGCCGGTAGCGCCAGTTCGTCCGGCAGATCCGCGAGCGCGCGCTGCCAGAACGCGATCTGGCGCGCCATCGGCGATTCCGGATCGTCCTCGGCACCCAGCACCTGCCGCTGCCACAGCGCGTAGTCGGCGTACTGCACCGCCAGCGGTTCCCAGCTCGGCACGCTGCCCTGGGCGCGCGCCGCGTACGCGGTCATCACGTCCCGGGCCAGCGGCGCCATCGAGAAGCCGTCGGTGGCGATATGGTGCATGACCACGACGAGCGCGTAATCATCCGGTCCGGCGGCGAACAGCCGGGCCCGCACCGGAACCGCCTCGGCCACATCGAAACCGGTGCTCACGAATTCGGTGACCTTCGCCGGCACCTGGGCCGCAGCCACCTGTTCCGGGCCCAGATCCAGCTCGACCCGGTCGGCGGGCAGGACCAGCTGCACCGGGGCGCCGTCGTGCTCCGGGTAGCGGGTGCGCAACGATTCGTGCCGCCGCACCACATCGGCCATCGCCGCCTGTAGCGCCGCCACATCCAGCTCACCGGTGAGGCGGATCGCCATCGGCAGGTTGTAGGCCACCGACGAGGTGTCGTACTGGTTCAGGAACCACATGCGCTGCTGCGCGAACGACAGCGGCACCAGTTCCGGGCGCGGTCCGGCGACCAGCGGCTGACGCGCGCTCTCCCCGGCCCGTTCGGCCCGCACGGCCAAGGCCGCGACGGTCGGCGCCTCGAACAAGGCGCGCACCGGCAGGCTCACGTCGAGCGCCGCCCCGATCCGGGCCGCGACCTGCGTCGCGATCAGCGAGTTACCACCCAGGGCGAAGAAATCGTCATCCGCACCGACCCGCTCCACACCGAGCACCTCGGCGAACACCGCCGCCACGATCTCCTCGATCGGAGTCGACGGCGCCCGGAACACCTGCGCCTCGAACACCGGCG
>NZ_JARWPM010000262.1 GCF_029869215.1 Nocardia carnea | reverse complement strand
GCTGCGCACGGTGATGTGCTGGCGGGCCAGCACCGGCGCCACATATTCGATGACGGCACGGTGCGGGCCGCTCACCAGCTTGGGATAGTCCACCAGGAACTGCTCCACGGCCTGCCAGTAGCAGGCGTTGTTCACATGGTTGTACTGGTCGATATCGGTGGCTCGCAGCGGAAACGGCAGATCGGTATCGGATTCCGGCGGCGTGGGATCGGTGAGCCACGGCCGCCACCGCAGCCGCTGCTCGGCGGTGGTCTGCGCCAGATAGGCCAGGCCCGCGTCGCTGATCCGGGCGGGCATATTGTTCGCTTCGTTGATCTTGATCCAGAAACCTTCGGTTTCGATCAGGCCACCGCGGTCACTGGTGATCCGGACCCGCATATTCGACCAGCGGGTCGACATACTCGAACACCAGCGCTGCAGCCGCACATGGTCGGGCCACAGGACCGGACGGATCACATCGATCACCGTGCGCCGGATGATCCAGCTCGGGTCGGTCTGCTCCAGAATGGATTGCTGCAGGTGTTCCCACGCGATGTCCTGGAGGTAGCGGGCGATGCCGTCGAGGCGCACGCGGTTGTAGGGATCCACGTCGCCGGCTCGCACCGGCCACGCCGAGACGAATCCCATGCCCTCCTGGGGAAGCGGGGCGAGTGGCTGATCGAGTGACACTTGTGCTCCTCGCGCGGCGGGTCGGGCCGCGGTACTTCTTCCGAGTTTCCTGTGAGAAGACTTTACGGTGGAGTGCCGGGCCGGGCGTGGGTGGTGGTCAGTAGCCGACGTACCCGGTGCCGTTGGACACGCCGACCACACCGGGCACATTGCTCAGCGAGCCGTACCGTTCGATGGCGTAGCGGGTGCCGGCGATGATGTTGTCCACCGGGTTCCAGATATCGGTATGTCCGGGCAGCGCATAGGCATTGAAGGTCGGGTCGATGGTCTGCATGAGACCTTTGGACGGGATACCGGCGGCGGCGTTGCTGTCCCACAAGTTGATCGCGTGCGGATCACCGCCGGATTCGCGCTCGATGATCAGGGCGATGATCGCGGCCTCGGAATCATCGATGTCGTAGCCGTTCTCCCGGAGTTTGCGGATGGCTTCGTCGATCCACGCCTTCTGATCCCCGGTGGGCATGGTGGTGGGGACCCCCGCGGCGGCCGGGCTGCCCATTCCGGCGGCGGTGCTATCGCCCATCAGCGAACTGCTCGGCGAGCCGGTCGCCGCCGGGGCGCCGTTCGAGGTGCCACCGGTATCGGCCGGGGCGGTGGCGGCCGGGGCGGTGGCGACGGGAACCTCCGGCGCGATATTGAGGGCCGGTTCGCCCAGCCCGTTGTAGGCGGTCTCCAGTTCGGTAACGGCCTGCTGGACGGCGGTAACCGCTCGGTTGGCCGTATCCTCCGCCGTCTTCAGCGCGCTGACGATATTCCACTGATGCGTCGCCGCGACCAGGCGCTGGCCGAGCTCTGCGTTCTGTACCTCGGGGGAATCGGCGGGTTTTCCGGAGGTCCGGCGGAGATGATCGATCCTGGCCTGCGCGCTGACGGTGCCGTCGTCGGCCACCTCGAACGCGGGCATGGGCGGCAGTGCGGTATCGCGCGCCGCGTCGCGCATCCGCAGCACCTTGCTCTTGGCCTCGATCAGATTCGTGACCTCGGTGCGCAGTGCGGTCTCGATTTTCAGCAGGGCCGCGCTCACCGGCCCGGAGCGGGTGCGCTCGGTATCCATCCGGGTACTCGCGGCCGCGCCGGCGGCGCCGGACCAGTTCAGTGCGCGGGTGTTCGTGACGGCGGTACCGGTGAGCTGATCCAGCCGCACGGATACGGTGTTCGCGTGGCCGGCGGCGGTGGTGAGCAGTTCGGGCTGCCACTGTTCGACATCGCCGATGGTGAGGGTCATGCGGGGAGGTCCAATCCGACGGTGGTGAGCGTCGTGGTGAACTCCGATTCGCTCATCTCGTAGGCGCCCGCATCGTTGCGCAACTGCCCCGCGATCGTGGTGAGCCGCTCGCCGATCCGTTGCAATGCGGAACCTGTGAGATCACCCGCCCGCTGCCCCGGTACCGAGAACCCGGTGCCGGGTAGCGCGCCGGCGGCGGCCGCGAAAACATCGTCCGCGCGCAAAGCACCGACCTCGCCCGCTTCCGTCTCCAGTTGCCCGGCGAAAGTACGTAGCGTTTCCGGATCCACGCGCACAGTCGACGGCGTGCCGGCTTCCCCTTCACTCATAACTCCCCCATGAATTCCCGCCCGATGGTGCTGCGGCTCAGTCTAGCCCGGGGGATGGACTCAGCGCGGGGGTGACGGATAGTTTGATGTGGACGGGTGGATTGGTACATGTCTACCGGTGCGTCTCATGCTCGCCGGTGAACGAACAGAGAGGTCGGCATATGCGCGCAGCTCAGGTCAGCAAACTCGAGGGTCCGGAAGCGATCGAGATCGTCGACATCCCGGAACCGGCGCCGCTGCCCGGCGGGGTCGTCATCGACGTCCACGCGGCGGGGGTCGCGTTCCCGGACGTGCTGATGACCCGCGGCCTGTATCAGATGAAACCCGAGATGCCGTTCGTCGTCGGCGGGGAGGTCGCCGGTGTGGTCCGGGAAGCCCCGGAGGGCTCGCATCTTCGACCGGGCGACCGGGTCTGCGCACTGACCATGTTGGGCAACGCCATGGCCGAGGTGACCAGCACCGCGGCCGAGATGGTTTTCAAACTCCCCGACAACATTTCCTTCGAAGAGGGCGCCGGGATCCTCTTCAACGATCTCACCGTGCACTTCTGCCTGCGTAACCGCGGCCGGCTCGCCGCGGGCGAATCCGTCCTGGTGCACGGCGCCGCCGGCGGGATCGGTACCTCGACGCTGCGGATGGCCGCCGCGCTCGGCGCCGGGCAGGTGATCGCGGTGGTCAGCACGGAGGAAAAGGCCGAGATCGCCCGGGCGCACGGCGCCACCGATGTCGTACTCACCGACGGCTGGCTGGACCGCGTCAAGGAACTGACCGGCAACCGCGGTGTGGATATCGTGCTCGACCCGGTGGGCGGCGACCGCTTCACCGACAGCATCCGCTCGCTGGCCCGCGGCGGCCGGTTGCTGGTGGTCGGTTTCACCGGCGGCGATATCCCCACCGTGAAAGTGAACCGGCTGCTGCTGAAGAACGTCGAGGTCGTCGGCGCCGGCTGGGGCGAATGGATGCTGTCGCATCCGGGTTATCTGGCCGAGCAGTGGGCCGAGGTGGAGCCGCTGCTCGCCGCAGGCGCGATTCCCGCCCCGCAGCCGGTGCTGTTCCCGCTGGAGCGCGCGGCCGAAGCGGTGGCCTCCCTGGAGAACCGCTCGGCGACCGGCAAGGTTGTGGTCACCCTGCGCTGATCCCGGGCTTCCGTGGGCGGGCGGATCGGATTCCCTCGCCCACGGGTGCTGGGGATGCATGAAAATTGTTGTACGGCCAGTTGTCGCTCTGTGCGTGATATTCGAGCCGGCAGTCGCGGCCGAACGCCGCCTTCCTTCGGCCGAACCCCGTGCCATGACGTGATTTCCGCCCCGGTGGCGCCGCGTACCGCGCTTCGCGGGGTATTCCGGTGGCGTTGCGAATCACTGCCGGATGGAGTCGTTGCGCGGCAGCGATATAACGCGCAGGCAACGGAACCGTGCCCGAACACCCGCCGGGTATCGGTTCTTCTCGGCATTGTTCACGACATGCTGATCGGGTCGACGATTGGGAACGGTAATTTGTTGCAGGACCTACGAAAAACGTAGACGATTGCCCGGCAGCGTTCTTCGAAGTCATCGAATGCTACGGCACACGCGACTTCGGGAGGGCAATTTCGAAGCTGTACTTCACGCTGTTGAACGCGCGCAGGCCATGCGTGTCAACCTGTGCCGCACGGCCTGCGCGAACGTTGTCTCAGGGGTGAAGAGTGCCCCGCCGCAGAAGCCAGCTTCCATCGGGCAACTTATTGCAATTGTATTCACCGTAGGGAATGCCGAGTCGTTGTGCTGCGGCATTGCATTCATTAATCGTGGGGAAGACCCCGATGTCCGCTTCCGTGGCCTGCGCGAAGGCCGGACAGGTAAATGAAATCGCTCCCGCAAGCAGGAGTGCTGCTGCAATTTTCATCTGATTCACTTCCCTTGAAGTGTGGGATACATGGTTGAACTAGACAAACCAATCCATCCGGTTTGCGGATGTGCAAGTAATAGAATCCCCGGTATCCCCCTATCCCCAGTGCCGACTGCAACCGGCATGAGTAAAAAAGTAGGACACGCGGGCTCCCGTGTCAACGGCATTGCGCCGATTGGATATTCGACTCGGGTGCGGTCGTGGGTGCCTGGTACCCGATGTCGTACCGGGCTCGGCGCACGATTTCTCGGCGTGTTGTATTGGGACTATCGCGACTGGGCCCGCCGGCAGCGGATACAGCGGCCGGCATCGGGGTTCGCACGTCGATCGAGCATCCCGCGACTGCCGGGACTCGATGCGGGCAACCGCATCCACGACACCGTGCTCCGTCACTCATGATTCCCTGCTCGAGGTGCGAAGCGCGGCGGGGCAACCTCCGAGTGATCTGGGTAGAGTTGCCGTCATGCGGATCTTGGCGGCGATGGTCACCGGGCTGAGCTGTGTTCTCGTCCTGGGTGCCTGCGGTGGTCCGGAGGACGAGTCCGCTACGGACGCCGCGCGTCCGGTGCCGAAAGTGGCGCCACTGGGTCCGTTCGTGGGGGAATGCGGTCATGTCACCGACGCCGAGATCGACAAGGTCGGCGGGACGGGTCAGATCATCCAGTCGTACAAGAATGCAGTGGGCTGCAACTGGCAGGGGGCATCCGGCACCTCGATCACCTTCGCCTCCTACCGCGGGAGCCCGCTCGAACGGGAGAGGGCCTGGGTGACCACGCACGGTCGGCCGCCCGAGCCGATCGAGGTGAGCGGCCGCACCGGTTTCGCCGCTCTCGATCCCACCGGCGACATCTGCGATCTGGCGATCCAGCTCGACGACGATTTCTTCGAGTGGTCCACCCAGTTCGACATGCTCGGCGGGCCCGGGGGCAACCCCTGTGACCGCAGCCGGGCACTCGCCGAACTGACGATCCAGCGGCTGGAGTGAACGCGATGACATTCGGCAGGAGCCTCCGATCCGGCGCGCTCGTGGTCGCGGTCTTGCTGGCAGCGATCCTCGGGGCCGGTTGCGGCAGTACCGTGGACGGCACGGCACTACCCGCCGGCGGCACTGCGGGCGGCGCGGTGAACACCGAGATCGACAAACTGCTCCGTGAATGCGATGTGATCACCGAGCAGCAGATCATCGACGCGCTCGGGGGGAACACATTCATCCGCGACTCCTTCTTCGGCGCGGTGTGCATGTGGGATATCGGCGGCGGTGCCGGGATGCTCACGCTGAACTGGTACGAGAACGGCAGCCTGCGCAACGAACAGGCCACCAACGACAAACTGGGCTACACCACCACGAAGACCACGGTCCAGGGCACGATCGCACTGGAAGTCCGCCGCCCCAACGACCCCAATTCCTGCGGTATGACCGCCAGCGCCGCCGACTCCGGCGTGATCGGCTGGTGGGTCAACTCGAGCCCCGGCGCCACCGCCGACCCCTGCGCGGCGGCGAAGAAGCTTTTGGAACTGACCCTGAACATCGCGCGCTGATCAAATCCCCGCACTCGACCACCGAACTCACCCTCAGCGATAGCTCGCCGGACTCGACTGCCGACACCACCACGGGCCCACCTGCGACTCCACCCCATTTCCCCGCATGCGAACAGTCAGCCTCCGTGGTTAGGGGCCCGTCTCGTTCTGGAGCGACAGAGCGGGGGAGCGAAGCGGAGGAGCGGCGGAGTGAAGAACGAGACTTCGGGGGCCCCGAACCGGCGGCGCCGGAGGCGGCGCAGTCGAACACAGAACGGCGGAGTGAAGAACGAGACTTCCGGGGGCCCCGAACCCGCGCGCGCCAGCGCGCCAAGGACACAGCAACCTCTGCGGACAGCGTCAGCTCCCTCACCTCCGCGGTCCGGTTCTCCCGTTCGACCCGAGCCTCGCGGCGCCGGTACACAGCTACCCTGTTTTGATGTGTCCGCTGGGTCCGAGTACAGTGGACGGCTGTGCCCGGAAGGATACGGGCAAGTTCGAGCGCAGACGTAGGCCAGCGAGAGCGGCTGACGATTCCAGCGTGCCTGTAAATCGGGCCCTGAACTGCGCACGACACGCCCGACCTCGGGACGCGAGAAACGTGGTTGGACGTGCGGGTGAAAGCTCGATGAACAGACCTGACACCGCCAGAACCGATTAAAGGAAAGCCGGTCTATGCCAACCATCAACCAGCTGGTCCGTAAGGGTCGCCGCGACAAGGTCGCCAAGACCAAGACCGCGGCCCTCAAGGGGAGCCCGCAGCGGCGCGGTGTGTGCACCCGCGTGTACACCACCACCCCGAAGAAGCCGAACTCCGCGCTGCGCAAGGTCGCGCGTGTTCGCCTGACCAGCGCGGTCGAGGTCACGGCGTACATCCCCGGCGAAGGCCACAACCTGCAGGAGCACTCGATGGTGCTCGTCCGCGGCGGTCGTGTGAAGGACCTCCCCGGTGTGCGTTACAAGATCATTCGCGGTTCGCTGGACACCCAGGGTGTGAAGAACCGTAAGCAGGCCCGCAGCCGTTACGGCGCCAAGAAGGAGAAGAGCTGATATGCCGCGCAAGGGCCCCGCTCCCAAGCGTCCGCTGATCAACGACCCGGTCTACGGGTCGCCGCTGGTGACGCAGCTGGTCAACAAGATCCTGCTCGACGGTAAGAAGTCCACCGCCGAGCGCATCGTCTACGGTGCGCTGGAGCAGGCGCGGGAGAAGACCGGCACCGATCCGGTCGTCACCCTCAAGCGCGCGCTGGACAACGTCAAGCCGTCGCTCGAGGTGAAGCCCCGTCGTGTCGGTGGCGCCACCTACCAGGTGCCGGTCGAGGTTCGTCCCGGCCGCGCCAACACCCTGGCCCTGCGCTGGCTGGTGAACTTCTCGCGGGCTCGCCGGGAGAAGACCATGGTCGAGCGCCTGGCCAACGAACTGCTCGATGCCAGCAACGGTCTGGGCGCCTCGGTGAAACGCCGCGAGGACACCCACAAGATGGCCGAGTCCAACCGGGCCTTCGCGCACTACCGCTGGTGATGTCTGCCCGGCCCAACGCTGCGGGCTCGGGAGGCGTACGGAAGTTCTGCTTCCGGCTTTGACAACAGATGGCGGCCGAACCGGCCGCCGGCGAGAATCCCAACTAGCTACGAGCGGGGAAGATTTCCGTGGCACAGGACGTGCTCACCGACCTGAACAAGGTCCGCAACATCGGCATCATGGCCCACATCGATGCGGGCAAGACCACTACCACCGAACGCATCCTCTTCTACACCGGTGTGAACTACAAGATCGGCGAAACCCATGACGGGGCGTCGACCACCGACTGGATGGAGCAGGAGCAGGAGCGCGGTATCACCATCACCTCCGCGGCGGTGACCTGCTTCTGGAACCAGAACCAGATCAACATCATCGACACCCCCGGCCACGTCGACTTCACCGTCGAGGTGGAGCGCAGCCTGCGTGTGCTCGATGGCGCCGTCGCCGTCTTCGACGGCAAGGAGGGCGTGGAGCCGCAGTCCGAGCAGGTGTGGCGTCAGGCCGACAAGTACGACGTGCCGCGGATCTGTTTCGTCAACAAGATGGACAAGCTCGGTGCGGATTTCTACTTCACCGTGCAGACCATCAAGGACCGTCTCGGCGCCAAGCCGCTGGTCATTCAGCTGCCGATCGGTGCGGAGGACACCTTCGAGGGTGTCGTCGACCTGGTCGAGATGAAGGCCAAGGTCTGGACCGGCGAAACCAAGCTGGGCGAGAAGTACGAGGTACAGGACATCCCCGCCGATCTGGTGGAGAAGGCCGAGCAGTACCGCCAGGAACTGCTGGAGACCGTCGCGGAATCCGACGAGGCGCTGCTGGACAAGTTCTTCGGCGGCGAAGAGCTCTCGGTCGACGAGATCAAGGGCGCCATCCGCAAGATGACCGTCAACTCCGAGCTCTACCCGGTGCTGTGCGGTTCGGCGTTCAAGAACAAGGGCGTGCAGCCCATGCTCGACGCCGTGGTGGATTACCTGCCCTCGCCGCTGGACGTCGAGTCCGTGCAGGGGCATGTGCCCGGTAACGAGGAGGAGGTGCTCACCCGTAAGCCGAGCGCCGACGAGCCGTTCGCCGCGCTGGCGTTCAAGATCGCCGTGCACCCGTTCTTCGGCAAGCTGACCTACGTCCGCGTCTACTCGGGCAAGGTCGATTCCGGTGCCCAGGTCATCAACGCGACCAAGGGCAAGAAGGAGCGGCTGGGCAAGCTGTTCCAGATGCACTCCAACAAGGAGAACCCGGTTCCCCAGGTCAGTGCCGGCCATATCTACGCGGTCATCGGCCTGAAGGACACCACCACGGGCGATACCCTGTGCGATCCGAACAGCCAGATCGTGCTGGAGTCCATGACCTTCCCGGACCCGGTCATCGAGGTCTCCATCGAGCCCAAGACCAAGTCCGACCAGGAGAAGCTGGGCACCGCGATCCAGAAGCTCGCCGAAGAGGATCCGACCTTCACGGTGAAGCTGGACCAGGAGACCGGCCAGACCGTTATCGGCGGTATGGGCGAGCTGCACCTCGACATCCTGGTCGACCGGATGAAGCGCGAGTTCAAGGTCGAGGCGAACGTCGGCAAGCCGCAGGTCGCCTACCGCGAAACCATCACCAAGCCGGTCGAGAAGCTCGAGTTCACCCACAAGAAGCAGACGGGTGGTTCGGGCCAGTTCGCGAAGGTCATCATTGCGCTGGAGCCGTTCGTCGGTGAAGACGGCGCCACCTACGAGTTCGAGAACAAGGTCACCGGTGGCCGCGTGCCGAAGGAATACATCCCTTCGGTGGACGCGGGCGCGCAGGACGCCATGCAGTACGGTGTGCTCGCCGGTTACCCGCTGGTCAACCTGAAGGTGATCCTGCTCGACGGTGCATACCACGACGTCGACTCCTCGGAGATGGCGTTCAAGATCGCCGGCGCGCAGGCCCTCAAGGAAGCGGCCCGTAAGGCCGGTCCGGTGATCCTCGAACCGCTGATGGCGGTCGAGGTCACCACGCCCGAGGATTACATGGGCGATGTGATCGGCGACCTGAACTCCCGCCGTGGCCAGATCCAGGCCATGGAGGAACGCAGTGGTGCCCGTGTCGTCAAGGCGCTGGTTCCGCTCTCGGAGATGTTCGGCTACATCGGTGACCTGCGGTCGAAGACCCAGGGCCGGGCGAACTACTCCATGGTGTTCGATTCGTACGCGGAGGTCCCGGCCAACGTGTCGAAGGAGATCATCGCCAAGGCGACCGGCGAGTAACACCAGCCGGGCGTCAGCACGACCCCCTTGTAAATCAATCCGCACTGCTGCAACTGCAAGCACCAACAAGTCCAGGAGGACACCACAGTGGCGAAGGCGAAGTTCGAGCGGACGAAGCCGCACGTCAACATCGGCACCATCGGTCACGTCGACCACGGCAAGACCACGCTGACCGCAGCGATCACGAAGGTGCTGGCGGAGAAGTACCCCGATCTGAACGAGAGCTTTGCCTTCGATCAGATCGACAAGGCGCCGGAGGAGAAGGCTCGTGGTATCACGATCAACATCTCCCACGTCGAATACCAGACCGAGAAGCGCCACTACGCCCACGTGGACGCCCCCGGTCACGCGGACTACATCAAGAACATGATCACCGGTGCGGCGCAGATGGACGGCGCCATCCTGGTGGTCGCCGCCACCGACGGCCCGATGCCGCAGACCCGTGAGCACGTGCTGCTCGCCCGTCAGGTCGGCGTGCCCTACATCCTGGTCGCGCTGAACAAGTCGGACATGGTCGACGACGAGGAAATCCTCGAGCTCGTCGAGATGGAGGTCCGCGAGCTGCTGGCTTCGCAGGAGTTCGACGAGGATGCCCCCGTCGTGCGTGTCTCCGGCCTGAAGGCCCTCGAGGGCGATGCCAAGTGGAGCGAGTCGATCATCGAGCTGATGAACGCGGTCGACGAGTCCATCCCGGATCCGGTGCGTGAGACCGACAAGCCGTTCCTGATGCCGATCGAGGACGTCTTCACCATCACCGGTCGTGGCACCGTTGTCACCGGTCGTGTGGAGCGCGGTGTGGTCAACCTCAACGAGGAAGTCGAGATCGTCGGCATCCGCCCGGAGAAGACCAAGACCACCATCACCGGTATCGAGATGTTCCGCAAGATGCTGGACACCGCGCAGGCCGGTGACAACGCGGGTCTGCTGATCCGTGGCATCAAGCGCGAGGATGTGGAGCGCGGCCAGGTCGTCATCAAGCCGGGCACCACCACCCCGCACACCGAGTTCGAGGGTCAGGCCTACATCCTGTCCAAGGACGAGGGCGGCCGCCACACGCCGTTCTTCAACAACTACCGTCCGCAGTTCTACTTCCGTACCACGGACGTGACGGGCGTTGTGACCCTGCCCGAGGGCACCGAAATGGTTATGCCCGGCGACAACACCGAGATGTCGGTGAAGCTGATCCAGCCGGTCGCCATGGACGAGGGTCTGCGTTTCGCGATCCGCGAGGGTGGCCGCACCGTCGGCGCCGGTCGGGTTACGAAGATCATCAAGTGATCTCCTGACTCAGGTCACTTCGAACGGCGTCGCCTTCGGGCGGCGCCGTTCGCTGTTTCGGGGACCGCTCCGAACAGCATCGTGAAGTTTCTGGTCGATGCTCAGTTACCGTCGGCGCTCGCTCGTGCCATCGCAGCCGAGGGGTTCGAAGCGGTCCACGTGAGCGATATTGCGATGATTGTTGCATCCGATCGGGAGGTCTGGCAGGCAGCCTTGCGCTGAGATGCGGTCATCATCACCAAGGATGAGGACTTCATCCAGCTCGGGCTCGCCGGCGGGGGAATCGAGGTGCCGATAGTTTTTTTTGGATTCTCTCCGCTGGTCCTCATGGACGGCAAAGCTGGGCCATAGACACCGCCCGCGCGATCGCCCCCCTACATGTCGCAAACCGGCGGAACGATCGGTTCGGCAAACGGTATTTACACATCCTTGGGAGTGAGAGGTTCTGCGCGGTCGGAGTTGCGTCGTAGTATGGCTCACCGGTCGTCGGTAGATCGGTCGGATTGGTGAGAGCACGCCGTAGGGCCGTGCACTGCAACGACGGGCGGGGGCCACAAGATGACCCAGCGAATTCGAGAGTGACCAGCTGCCACCGTGAATCATCCATCGTACGAGCGAGCAGGCGAGCTTCTGGAAAGCCTGCACAAGTACGCCGCGGAAGGTCCGCACCATGCCGCCGTCCAGGCCAAGGTCGACGAACCCGGACAGACGATCGACAACGTGCTGTTCAATATCCGGCTCGATACCGGCGGGACATTACTGGAAGAGTTCGTCCACGACAGCGACGGTCTGACAGATGCAGACCGCACGATGGTCCTCGCGTGGCGGGAGAACATTGTGGGGTTGTACGAGATTCGAGACATCTCCGCCGATGGCGTGCGCTTGTTCAACCATATCGACGAGATGACCTACCAGGTACGCACAAACATTCGCGCAGAAGTCCGCGACCAGCTACCTATCGGCAGGGTGGCCCTGTGCCGGCTCGGACCGTTCGCCGGCGAGTGGATCTTCCTGAAAAACGCCGACTTCGTATCCGGCGAATCGGCCGCCGCGCGGCTCGCCCAGGTGCCGCGGCTGCAGCGCGAGAATCCAAAGCTGGTGTTCCGCAACCCCCATTTGCTTGCCCGGGGTTGGGAACTTCAGGCCGCAATGCGTGGCGACTTCATCGCCTATCACGGAAGCGACACCGTGATGGTGCATGGATCCGGAGCGCACGACGCATGGACGGCACCCTTCCGCCGAAAGATCTTGGACAGCGGGCGTGCATGGAGCCCGGACGCCTTTCCACCGCTGGCGCCGGAAATGGCAGGCTCGGAGGACGTCACGCTGATCTTCGACGAAGTCGATGGTTTGAGCTTTTACGTCAATTACGGACGAGTCCGGGCGGCCTTCGTCGACCCCGCCCTGGTCGGGGAACCGTCCTACCGCAACACCGTCCTCGACTATCTGTACAACGACACTGTTCCTCCTGTACCCCTGGCGCGGCTCGCGACGGCCGCCCCCGACCGGGCAACCAGGTTGTTCGCGAGACTAATGCACAGTCCGGACTTCTCCTGGGAACGCGACGGCGACGACCTCCTCCGCCGCGCGAAAGCGCGGTGGTACGCGCAGCCACGCCTGCCGCGAGTTGTACCCCTGACAGACAGCAACAGGACCGACCAGGTGTGGCCACGCAATACGTGAGCGCGGATTCGGCCGGTAAGTGTTGTAATCGATACGCCAACTCCTCGGCAAGCGCTTACGCCTCGGTCAGCGAGCAGATTTGCTCGCAGGCCACGAATTCGCGTGCTCGCGTTCGAGCTCTTTCAACATCTTGGCGTCCTCGGATTTCATGCCGCCGTACTGGTTCTGCCAGCGATACCATCGAGATCGTCGGCGTCCGTCCGGAGAAGACAGTGATTCGCTGAATCGCTGGAAACGGCGCCGCTCCGCAAGGGGCGGCGCCGTTATTCGTTTCGGTTCGATCCTCGACCCGCCGCTCTGCAGGCGCTCGTTACCGCCGGCCGGCGCAAGCGTGGATTAGCGTAGCTTCATGAGAATTGTTCGCGCCTCGGTCATTTGCGCAATCGCGTTCGTGGCGATGTCGGTGGCGGCCGGTGCAGCCACTGCGGTGACTACTACTCCATTTCTCGCGGCCGCGATGACGGCCGCCCTCATCGCCCGTGGTGTTCCCGATCCGACCGCGGCGCTCGCCAGCGAGCTGGGGGTCCTCGCCTTCAAGCGCGGGTACGCGGAATGGTCCGAGGGTGATCAGGATGCGGAGGACGGGGTCGCCGGATACATCCTGCGGGCTCTGGACGAGTTACGCGAGGCAAGCGCTTCGCTGGGCTGAACTGTGCCTCCGGGGCTTCTCATCGGCATCCCCTACCGGCCGCTGCCGACCTGCTGGGGGAATGGCTCTTTCCGAGGCGCGCCGAAATTCGGTCGACTGTGGCTCGGTCGCCCGGGTAGACATACCGGCATGGTTCCGGAGCATCCGCAGCGGCGGTAGGTGGCGTGGGAGAGCGCAGGCCTGCCGCCTGACGCTCGTGCCGGACGCGGAACGCATCGATGGCGAGTGTCGCTCTGCCGATGAAACCCATTGATGAACAGGGAAAATCCATGCGAAGGCGCGACGAACCGGCCCGGATCCGAAATATCGGAATCATGGCGCATATCGACGCCGGTAAGACCACCGTCACCGAGCGAATTCTCTTCTACACCGGTGTCATCCGAAAACTCGGCGAAGTGCACGACGGTAGTGCGGTGATGGATTCGACTGCGCAGGAACGGGAGCGCGGAATCACTATTTCCGCAGCGGCCACAACCTGCACCTGGAACGAGCATCGCATCACGATCCTGGATACACCGGGACATGTCGATTTCACCGTCGAGGTAGAGCGGTCGCTGCGGGTACTGGACGGTGCGATAGCGGTATTCGATGCGAAGGAGGGCGTGGAACCGCAGTCGGAGCAGGTATGGCGGCAGGCCGACCGATACGGAGTACCGCGGATCTGTTTCATCAACAAGATGGACAAGGTCGGCGCCGATTTCGAGGCCACCGTGCGCAGTATCGGCGACCGCCTCGGGGTGCGGGCGCCGGTACTGCAGCTACCGATCGGAAGCGAGGGCGGGTTCACGGGCGTCGTGGATCTCGTCGGGATGCGGGCGGTGATCTGGAGCGACGCCGATACCCTCGGCGCGGAGTACGCCGAATGGGATATCCCTGTCGGGCTGAAGGATATCGCTGCCCGGTATCGGCGGGAACTCCTGGAAACAGTCGCCGAATCCGACGAGTCCTTGCTGGAGAAATTCGTCACCGGAGCGGAGTTCACCGTGCTCGAGATCAAGGATGCGATTCGGCGAATGACACTGCGCGGCGAAATCTGCCCGGTGCTGTGTGGTTCCGCTCTCGGAAATATCGGCGTGCAACCTTTGCTGGACGCCGTGATCGACTACCTGCCGTCACCCGCTGATACCGCAGCGGTGGGCGGCGGTCACCCGGTGCGGCGGTTCACCGACGACGCGGGACCGCTGTCCGCATTGGCATTCAAAGTCTCCGCGCATCCGTACTTCGGCAGGCTGACCTATGTGCGCGTGTATTCGGGTTGCCTGGAACCCGGGGCGGTGGTGCTGAATTCGACAAGTGGAAGAACGGAACGGGTGAACAAACTGTTCCGGATGCACGCCGATACCGAGCAGTCGCTGGACCGCGCCGATGCCGGCGATATCTGCGCAGTGATCGGGTTGAAGGACACCACGACCGGTGACACCCTGTGCGACCCCGGCAACCCGGTCGTGCTGGAGTCGATGGCTTTCCCGGAACCCGTCATATCGGTGGCGGTGGAGCCGGCGACCCGGCAGGACCAGCAGCGGTTGAGTATCGCGGTGCAGACACTGGCCGCGGAGGACCCGAGCCTCACCGTGGCTGTGGATGCGGAGACCGGCCAAACCGTGCTCGGCGGTATGGGTGAGTTGCACCTCGAAGTGGTGACGCAGCGATTGCGGACCGACTTCGGGATCGAGGTGGCGTTGGGCGAACCCCATGTCGCCTACCGCGAAACCATCACCCGCGGCTTCCGGGTGGAACACACCCACCGCAAGCAGAATGGTGGGTCGGGGCAGTACGCCAAGGTGGTGCTGGCGGTGGAACCGCTGGTAGCGCATGCGGATGTGACGTACGAGTTCGAATCCCGGGTAGTCGGCGGCCGGGTGCCGAAGGAGTACCTGCCGGCGGTCGACGCCGGAGCCCAGGACGTGCTCGACCATGGTGTGGTGGCCGGATATCCGGTGCAGGGCGTGCGGGTGGTGCTGCTCGACGGTGCCGCCCACAGCCGGGATTCGTCCGACCTCGCCTTCCGCGTCGCGGCCGCCGACGCGGTCCGTCAGGCGTTGGCGCAGGCCGGTCCGGTCCTGCTGGAGCCGGTAATGCGCGCGGAGGTCAGCACGCCCGGCGACTACCTCGGTGCGGTACTGGCCGACCTGAACTCGCGGCGGGGCCGGATTCGGTCGACCACCGAACGGAGCGGCTCGACGGTGGTCGAGGCTCTGGTTCCGCTGGCGGAGACGTTCGGCTATATCGGCGTGCTGCGGTCGAAGACCAAGGGCCGGGCGAGTTTCGCCATGGTCTTCGACAGCTATGAGCCGGTGCCGGCGTCGGTGGCCTATCGACGGCCGGGTATCGGCTGATCGAGTGCGGTGGGGGCCGCGGGCCGGGCGGGGCCCCCCGGGCCGGGCGGGGGGGCACCACCCCGCCCGGGGGGCGGCCGGGGGGGGGGGGGGCGGCCGGCCGCCGGGGGCGGGGGGGCCCCAGCCCGCGGGGCCCGGGAGGCGGCGGGGGGAGCACCGCGCCGCCGCGGGGGGGGGGGGGGCGGGTGGGGGGCGGGGGG
>NZ_JARWPM010000261.1 GCF_029869215.1 Nocardia carnea | reverse complement strand
GGCCCGGTCCGTATGGACCGGGCCCTCGTCGATTGTTCCGGGCGGAGGCGGCTAGTCGGCGAAGACGGCCTTGCGCTTGCCGAGCATGGCGGCGGCGCCTTCGAAGAAGTCGGGGGACTGCAGCAGTTCCACCTGACCGGCCTTCTCGTCGGCGAGTGCGGTGTCCAGTGCGGCCAGGGTGGCGCGGTTGAGGGCTTTCTTGGTGAGTTCCAGCGCCCGGCGCGGACCGTGGCCGATCTTCTCGGCGGCGGCCTCGACGGCGGCGTCCAGTTCCTCGGTGGTCGCCAGGACATCGGTGAACAGGCCCTCGGCGCGGGCGGCCGGGGCGGGGAGGCGTTCGCCGAGCAGGGCCAGCCGGGCGGCCAGCGGGCGGCCCGCGGCCGCGGCGACCAGGGCCGCGGCACCGCCGTCGGGCATCAGACCGATATTGATGAACGCCAGCAGCAGGTAGGAGTCGGCTTCGGCGTAGACCAGGTCGGCGGCCAGCGCGATCCCGACGCCGACGCCGGCGGCCGCGCCCCGGATACGGGAAATCACCGGCACCGGCATATCCACGATGGCGCGCACCAGGCGATTCGCGGCGTCCATCACCATGTCCGGGGTGATACCCCGGGCGCCTTCCTCGGCACTGGCGGCCAGATCGGCACCGGTGCAGAAATCGCCACCTTCACCGGTGAGCACCACGACCCGGACCGATTTGTCCTCGGCCGCGGCGAGGAAGGTATCGCCGAGCGCGACCAGGCTGTCGTAATCGAGGGCATTCTTGCGTTTGGGTTTGGTGAGTGTCACCCGCAGCACCCGGCCGTCGTGCACCGCGGAGAAACCCGCCGGCTGTGTTGTGGGGGAATCTGTGTCGACCATATGCGCTCCATCGGGTGCTGTCCGGTGCCAACCAGCCTGCGAATACCGGTTAACATTGCGAATTGTGGTTAACTTAGGTTGACTTGTCGGGCGCTGTCAACACCGGCGGCGTCGTCGGCGGAACGGAGAATGCATGGTCGCGGAGAGCAGCCGGGTGGGCCCGGTGCGCGTTCGTCCGGCCGACCGTGGCAACGGCCAGGGCGGGCGGCGGCGTCCCAAGGATCGCAAAGTGCAGATCATGCGCGCCGCGGCGCGCGCGTTCAGCGAACGGGGCTACTACCCGGTCGGCGTGGACGAGATCGCGGCCGAGGTCGGGATCTCGGGTCCGGCGCTGTACCGCCATTTCGCCAACAAGTACGCGCTGCTGGTCGCCGCGGCGGAAGAAGGGGCCCGGCAGTTGCTCGAGGCCGCCCGGGCCGCCGACGATCCCGCGGCGCGCGCGGAAGACCGCCTCGATTCCCTGATCCGCGCTGTCGCCGAGCACACCATCGAGATCCGCCGGGAAGCCGGCCTGTACCGGTGGGAGGGCCGCTATCTCGAGCAGCCCGACCGGGCCCGGATCCGCACCCTCTACAACGAGATCAACCGGACCCTCGCCGCCCCGATCGAACAATTGCGTCCGGACGCCCCGCCGGAGGACGTCGCCCTGCTGGCGGCGGGGGTGCTGAGTGTGATCGGGAGTATCTCGGCCCATCGCACCGCGCTGTCGAGTGCCAAATTGCTGCCGCTGCTGTGCGATATGGCGTGGGCTGTCCTGCGGACCGACCTGCCGCCCGCGCCCGGGCCCGGAGAACCGGATCCGCAGCCGCGCGGTCTCCCGGTGACCTCCAAACGTGAACAACTGCTCACCGAGGCGATCCGGATCTTCGGCCGCCGCGGGTACCACGAGGCCAGTATCGAGGAGATCGGCGCGGCCGTCGGTATCAACGCCTCCAGCGTGTACCGGTATTTCACCAGTAAATCCGATCTGCTGGCCGCCGCGTTCCACCGCACCGGCGACCGGCTGGCGTTCGCGATCACCGAGGCGCTCGCGGAGGCCAGTGGCCGCGCCGATGCGGTGAGCAAAATCGCCGACCGCTATGTGCGGCTCAGTTTCGCCATGCCCGAGATCATGCCGGTGTACTACGCGGAGTTCTCGAATCTGCCGCAGGCAGAACAGCACAAGCTGCGCGCCATCCAGCGCCAGAACGTGCACGAATGGGCGAATCTGCTCGACGACGAGCCGACGGAGGCCCGGTTCCGGGTGCATTCGGCGATCGGCCAGGTGATCGATGTGGGCCGGCTGATCCGCTTCGATTCCCGCCCGCAACATATCGCCCGGTTGCACGCCCTGATGATGGCCACGCTGCTCGGGTCGCCGCCCCGCTGATCGCCGCCGCATCGGCGGCACGGTGCCTGTGGTCCCCGTCTTCGGGCGACGACCCGGTAGCCGTATGCCGGTCCGCGGATCTCGGACAGCGCTGGAGTCGCCGTATCGGGCTCGGCGGCGAGGCCTCCGGCCGCGCTCACTCGGCCCTGAGTCGGTTCGCCCCATAACACTGAACCCGGTGTTACCTCACCGGCTCGGGATCGGCCGTCCGCGCGCACCTGCGGGCCGAGGCGTGGCGCGCGGGGAACTCGATCACCCGTGCCGGAACCGGAATATCGTGCGCGCGACGCGCAGGCGCCGGGCGTTGCGGTGGAAACTCGACAGCCCCAGCTGTTCCCCGTAACGGTTGCGGGCGATCGACAGTGTCCGGCTGAACTCGCGCAAGCCCAGATCGCCGTGACTGTGACCCTGCCCGTATTCACCCACGCCGCCGAACGGTAGCGCCGGGATACTCGCGTAGGTGGTGGCGGTATTGACCGTCACCACTCCGGCGCGCAAGCGCTCGGCATAGATCTCGACCTCGGCGATATCCCGGGTGAACACCGAGACCGCGATACCTTGCCCGGAGTCGTTGATCCGGGATACCGCGTCGTCGAGGTCGCGCACCTTGTTCACGATGAGGATCGGGCCGATGCCCTCCTCGGTGATGGCGATACTCTCCTCCGGCACATCGGCCAGCACGATGGGTTCGACGTAGGGTTCGCGGATCGAATCCAGCCCGCCGACCACCGCGCGCCCGCCGCGGGCGAGAGCGTCGCGGACCTGTTTGCGCACCACCTCGGCCTGCGCTTCCAGGATCATCGGCCCATACGATGCCCGCCGGTCGGCTCCCGGGCGTAGGGCGCGGGCCCGGTCGATCACCAGCTCGAGGAACTGGTCGTACACCGAGGCCGCGACGTAGGCGCGGTGCACGCCGGTCGCGTTCTGGCCGGCATTGGCCATCGCGCCGAATACCGCCGCGTCGGCGGCGTCGTCGAGTTTCGCGTCGACGTGCACGATCATGGCGCCTTTACCGGAGTTCTCCACCACCACGGGCGTCATGGTCTGCGCGCACAGCGAGATCACCTCGCGGCCGTGCGCCTCCGGGCCCGCGTACGCGATCTTGTCGACGCCGGAACGGCACAGCGCCGCGGTCGTCGAATCGTCGCCGGTGAGGGCCTGCAGCACGGGTTTGTCCGGGGCGACGTCCCGCCAGGTGGCGGCCAGCCACAAACCGGTGCCGGAGGTGAGTTCGTGCGGTTTGAAGACCACCGCGTTACCGGCCGCCATGGCGTAGGCAATCGAGCCCATCGGTGTGAAAACAGGGTTCTGCCAGGGGCCGAGCACGCCCACCACGCCCAGCGGCAGATAGCCGACCGAGGCGCGCTGGTTGCGGGTGAGCCAGTTCGACGCCAGCGTGCGCCGACCCAGCGCACGGCTCGCGTTGCGGGCCGCCCAGTCGAGGTTCTCCACGGCGAGCATGACCTCGATCGCGGCGTCGGCCTCGGGTTTACCGGTTTCCTCGCGCAAGATATCGACCAATTGGGTGGCGCGGCGGGCGATTACCCGCTTCCACTCCAGGAGTAATCGTTTTCGCGTGCCGAAACCTGCTGTCGCCCACCAGGTTCCGGCCGAACGTGCGTCGGCGACAGCGCGTTCGAGTTCGCCCGGACCGGCGATGGAGTAGTTGCCGACGATCTCTCCGGTACGGGGATCGTAGGAAGTGAGCACGCTCGGTCGGCCGGATCCTCCCGAACGCGCCGCCACCTCGGGCTGCGCGGTATCGGCCATGCACGCCAGATTATGGTGGGGGCGCTACACCGACAAGGCGTCCGCGCTGCCCGTGCGCTGTCCCTGCACCGCCGACCAGGGTGGATGACCTGCCCTTGCGCTGCTGTGAGGAAACGCACAGTTGATTCGGGCAAGGTTCGGGGTACCGGCGGCGCCCCTGCCGGTGGATTCCGAGCCGGTAACATCGCGCCCGGCGCCAGGGATCATCCAGCGGGACACCGATGCGCCGGTTCGCCCCGCAGCCCCATCCGGCCGATAGTGGAGAGTTGATGCCGAGTTCGAATGATGCCGAGACAGCCGCCGGTGACGATGCCACTGCTGCGGCGCCGGCCGGTACCACCCGGCCGCCAGCGCCGGTGACCGATTCGGCCGAACCGGGGGAGCCCGGCCGCGCGGGTGGTCCGGCGACCGAGACGAACGGGTCCGCCGCGCATTCCCGTGCCACCGTCCCCGGTACGACCGCGTCGGCCGCGTCGGTCCGGGTGGAGGGGATCACCAAATCGTTCGGCGCGGTGCACGCGCTGCGTGGTGTCAGCTTCACCGCCGGCCGCGGCACGGTGCTGGGGATCCTCGGGCCCAACGGAGCCGGTAAGACCACCACCGTCAAAATCCTGTCGACGCTGCTGCATCCGGATGCCGGGAACGCGACGGTGGCCGGGCACGATATCCGCCGCGATCCGGCCGGGGTACGCCGTTCGATCATGATGACCGGCCAGTACGCGGCCCTGGACGAGAATCTGTCGGGGCGCGAGAACCTGGAACTGTTCGGCCGGTTGATGGGTTTGAGCAAACGGGCGGCTCGTCGACGTGCCGACGGCCTGCTCGCCGAATTCGATCTCGTCGATTCCGGGCGCCGCCCCGTCCACCAGTATTCGGGCGGTATGCGGCGCCGGGTGGATATCGCCTGCGGGCTGGTGGTCCGGCCCGAGGTGGTCTTCCTCGACGAACCGACCACCGGCCTGGACCCGCGCAGCCGGCAAGGTGTGTGGGAACTGGTGAACGCGCTGAAGGAACAGGGCATCACCGTCCTGCTGACCACCCAGTACCTGGAAGAAGCCGATGTGCTGTCGGACAACATCATCGTGATCGACAAGGGCACGGTGATCGCCGAGGGCACCGCCGACGAACTCAAGGAGAAGACCGGCGGCAGCTACTGCGAGGTCGTCCCGCTGGATCCGGCCCAGGTCCGGCGCGCCGCCGCCGCCCTGGGTGATCTGGTCCCCGCCGCGGTGGCTGCCGATCTCGACGGCTCCGAGCGCCTGTCCATTCCCGCGCCCGACGGTGCGGCGACGCTGGCCGAGGCGCTGCGCCGCCTGGACGCGGCCGGGATAACGCTGGCCGATATCGGGCTGCGGCGCCCCTCGCTCGACGATGTGTTCCTGTCTCTCACCGGCCACGCCGGCGGTGCCGAGCAGCTGAGTGACCGGGCATGAGCGGGTCAGGCCTGGAGGAGGTAGCGCAGCGTGACCACGCAGGGCCCCCGCTCATGCCCCATGGGCACAGCATGAGTGTGCCCGCGGTTGCTCGCCCCGACCTTTTCGCCGGGGTCCCGTCCACGCGGGTCAATTCGTTCGGGCAGTGGCGGGCGCTCAGCGGCCGCATCATCTGGACCATGGTGAGCAGAGGCGAACTGATCGGTGCCCTGCTCACCCCGCTGGTGTTCACCGTCGGTTTCTATCTGCCCTTACGTCTGGTGATGCAGTTCCAGGGCATCGATTACGCCCAATTCGTGATGCCGATTATCGTCCTGCAGACCATGGCGTTCACCATGATGTCGAACGCGCAACTGGCGGCGTTCGAGGCGCGCACCGGGTTCAGTACCCGGTTGCAGACCATGCCGGTCGGCATGCTGGTGCCGCTGACCTCGCGGGTCACCGCCGGGCTGTTCCGTTCGGTGCTGTCGCTGGCCGCCGCGCTGATCTACGGCCACATCATCGGATTCCGGTTCACCGCCGGCTGGGGGCAGACCGTCGGATTCTGTGCGTTCGCGCTGGCGGTCGGCACCATGCTGGCGATCGGTGCCGACGGCCTGGGCAGTCTGACCAAGAGCCCACAGGCGCTGAGCCAGGCCCTGACCCTGCCGACCCTGATCTTCGGCATGATGTCGTGCGGTTTCGTTCCGGAGACCCAGTTTCCGGATTGGATCCAGCCGTTCGTCCGCAATCAGCCCATCACCCAGTTCGCCTACGCCCTGCGCGATATGGCGGCCGGTGGGGTGAGCTGGGAGGTCCTGCGGGTCGGTTTGATCTGGCTGGTCGGCGGGGCGCTGCTGTTCGTCCCGTTCGCGGTCTGGGCGAGTGTGAGGCGGTCATGAGGGAGTCAGGCCCGGAGGCGGTAGCGGAGGGTGACCACGCAGGGCCCTCCCTCAGGACCGAAGGACACAGCATGAGCATTGTCGATACTTCCGCGGTGCCGGAGTCGTCCGCGCCGCGGGCCGTGGTTCTCGACCTCCCGGCGGTCTCCGCCCGGCCGGAGAGTTCGCCGGTTTCCTGGGCCGTGCACAGCTGGTTGCAGTGCAAGCGGTTGCTGATGGCATGGCTGCGCGATCCGGCGACCACCATCCAGACCATCGTCTACCCGGCGCTCACCCTGGTGATGTTCTGGATTGTGCTGGATGAATCCATCTCCAGCTTCTCCGGAAAGCCGGCCGTCTACGGCACCGTCCCGATGCTCACCCTGATCGCGGCGATGACGGGTGCGGTGGTGAGTGCGCTCGCCTTCAAGGTCGACAAGGCCACCGGTCTGCTCGGCCGGTTCTGGACCATGCCGATCCACCGGGCCGCGGGCCTCACCGGCCGGTTGCTGGCCGAGGCGATCCGGGTGCTGGTCACCACGCTGATCGTGATCGCCGTGGGATTCTGTCTCGGCTTCCGCTTCGATCAGGGGCCGCTGGCCGCACTCGCGCTCATCGGTATCCCGATCCTCTTCGGGATCGGGTTCGCGGTGTTCATCACCGCGATCGCCACGTTCACCGAGGGACCGGTGCTGGTCCAGATCGTCGGCCTGCTCACCAACCTGCTGCTGTTCTTCAACTCCGGTTTCGTCCTGATCCAGGCCTACCCGACCTGGCTGCAGTCCACCGTGGCGAACCAGCCGATGAGCTGCGCGATCGAGGCCATGAAGGGCCTGTCCTACGGCGGTCCGGTGGCCGAACCGCTTATCGACACCCTGCTGTGGGTCGGTGGGGTGATCCTGGTCTTCGGTTATCCGGCGGTCCGTGGGTACCGCAAGGCGGCCGAGAACAGCGGCTGAGGACCTGCGGCGGGGGGGGGGGGGGGGGGGGGGGGGGGGGGGGGGGGGGGGGGGGGGGGGGGGGGGGGGGGGGGGGGGGGGGGGGGGGGGGGGGGGGGGGGGGGGGGGGGGGGGGGGGGGGGGGCGGGGGCGGGCG
>NZ_JARWPM010000260.1 GCF_029869215.1 Nocardia carnea | reverse complement strand
CATCGGGAGACGGCCCCCCGCCCGAGCGGAAGGGGGCCCCCCCTGTGCGGGGGCCGGTGAACACCAGTGCGCCCCCGGGCGCCCGTTGACACCGGGGGCCACTCGATACCGTCACCCGGCACACCGGGCGGACGGGATCAGACCAGGTCGAACCGGTCGGCGTTCATCACCTTGTTCCAGGCAGCCACGAAATCGTGGACGAACTTCTCCTTGGCGTCGTCGGCCGCGTAGACCTCGGCGACGGCGCGCAGTTCGGAGTTGGAGCCGAACACCAGGTCGTAACGGGTGCCGGTCCATTTGACCTCGCCGGTCGCGGTATCGCGGGCCTCGAAAGTCTCCTGCAGTTCATCGGTGGACTTCCACTCCACACCCATATCGAGCAGGTTGACGAAGAAGTCGTTGGTCAGGGCGCCGACCTTGTCGGTGAGCACGCCCAGCGCCGACTGCTTGTAGTTGGTGCCCAGCACACGCAGACCACCGACCAGCACCGTCATCTCCGGCGCGGTGACACCGAGCAGATTCGCGCGGTCGATCAGCAGGTGCTCGAGCGGCAGCCGGTGGCCCTTGCCGATGTAGTTGCGGAAACCGTCGGTCTTCGGTTCGAGCACCGCGAAGGAATCGACATCGGTCTGTTCCTGCAGTGCGTCGTTACGACCCGGGGTGACCGGGACGGTGACCTGCACACCGGCCTCCTTGGCGGCCTGTTCGACACCGGCGGCGCCGGCGATCACGATCAGGTCGGCCAGCGACACCTTCTTACCGCCGGTCTGGGCCGCGTTGAACGATTCCTGGATCTTCTCCAGCGCGCCCAGCACCGTGGCCAGCTGCTCGGGCTCGTTGACGTCCCAGCTCTTCTGCGGTTCCAGCCGGATGCGGGCACCGTTGGCGCCGCCACGCTTATCGCTGGAGCGGAAGGTCGAGGCCGAGGCCCACGCGGTGGACACCAGCTGCGGCACGGTCAGGCCGGTGGCCAGGACCTGCTCCTTGAGCGAGGCGATATCGGCCTCGTCGACGACCTCGAAGTCCACGGCGGGGATCGGGTCCTGCCAGATCTGGATCTCCGACGGCACCTCGGGGCCGAGGTAGCGTTCGATCGGGCCCATATCGCGGTGGGTCAGCTTGTACCAGGCGCGGGCGAACGCGTCGGCGAACTGCTCCGGGTTGTCCTTGAAGCGGCGCGAGATCGGCTCGAATTCGGGGTCGAAGCGCAGCGCGAGGTCCGTCGTCAGCATCATCGGCTTCTTCTTCTTGGCCGGGTCGTGCGCGTCGGGGATGATCTCCTCGGCGTCCTTGGCGACCCACTGGTTCGCCCCGGCCGGGCTCTTGGTGAGCTCCCATTCGTAGCCGAACAGGATCGCGAAGAAGTCGTTGGTCCACTGGGCGGGTTTGGTGGTCCAGGTGACCTCCAGGCCGCTGGTGATCGCGTCGCCGGCTTTACCGGAGGCGTGGGTGCTCTTCCAGCCCAGGCCCATCTGCTCGATGGAGGCGGCTTCGGGTTCGGCGCCGACGAGGGCGGCGTCACCGGCGCCGTGGGTTTTGCCGAAGGTGTGCCCACCGGCGATCAGCGCGACGGTCTCTTCGAGATCCATCGCCATGCGGCCGAAGGTCTCCTTGATGTCCACGGCGGCGGCCAGCGGGTCCGGGTTGCCGTTGGGGCCTTCCGGGTTGACGTAGATCAGGCCCATCTGGACCGCGCCCAGCGGGCTCTCCAGGTCGCGTTCACCGCTGTAGCGCTGATCGTCGAGCCAGGCCGATTCCGGGCCCCAGTAGACGTCCTCGTCCGGTTCCCACACATCCGCGCGGCCGCCGGCGAAACCGAAGGGCTTGAAGCCCATGGTCTCCAGTGCGACGTTGCCGGCGAAGATCATCAGGTCGGCCCAGGACAGTTTCTTGCCGTACTTCTTCTTCACCGGCCACAACAGGCGGCGGGCCTTGTCCAGGTTGCCGTTGTCGGGCCAGCTGTTCAGCGGCGCGAACCGCTGCTGGCCGCCGCCACCGCCGCCGCGGCCGTCGATGGTGCGGTAGGTGCCGGCCGAATGCCAGGCCATCCGGATCATCAGCGGGCCGTAGTGGCCGAAGTCGGCGGGCCACCAGTCCTGCGAGGTGGTGAGGATTTCGGCGATATCCTTGCGGACCTCGTTCAGGTCGAGGGTTTTGAACGCCGCGGCGTAGTCGAAGTCCGGTTCCATCGGATCCGAGGCAGGCGCGTTCTTGCGCAGGATCTTCAGGTTGAGCTGATTGGGCCACCAGTCACGGTTGCCGGCACCCGTGGTGGGGTGTTTGGCCGCGAACGGGCACTGGCCAGTGGTGGTCTCGGACACTGCTTTCCTTCCGGTTACAGGGGTCATGATTTCGGGCTGGACGACGTGGAGCAGTCGGGGCACAGGCCCCAATAGACGACCTCGGCTTCGTCGATGGTGAAGCCGTGGTTGTCGGAGGCGGTCAGGCACGGCGCCGCGCCGTGTGCGCAGTCGACGTCGGCGATGGCGCCGCAGGACCGGCATACGAGGTGGTGGTGGTTGTCGGCGACCCGGGTTTCATAGCGGGCCACCGAGCCGGTGGGCTGGATACGGCGCAGCAGCCCCGCGGTCGTCAGCGCACGCAGCACGTCGTAGACGGCTTGATGCGAGACGGCGCCGAGTGTTTCGCGTACCTGCCCGATGATCGTGTCGGTATCGGAATGGGGATTGTCGTGGACGACGTTCAGTACCGCGAGCCGCGGCGCGGTCACACGCAGTGCGGCATCGCGCAGCATGTTCTCGAACTCCGCGGTCGTGGTCACGGCAGGAAGCTTACCGCTTTTCTGGAATCAATCAAGTCTAAGTATCTATCCAGAAAAGCCGCGGGTCCGGCGGATGCGCGGTAACATCCGCGCCGCCCGGGCGATAACCCGCCCCTCGGCAGTGGAGGATATCTGCGCACCCGGTCCGCCGCACGGTAATCACCGCCCTCGCCGCGCTCACCGGCCCCGCGATATCCCCGGCCGCCGCCCAGCCCTCTATCACGACCCGGTCATCCCCTGTGCGGCCACCTGTTCCCCCACCCAGGGGGAACCGCCACGCCCCGGGGCCGCGGTGTGCCGGGGCCCGTTCGGCGCCACCGGCATCGCCTGCTTCGAACGACGGAACCGGGCTCGCCGACTTCTCTCGGCGCGACCCGTGGGCCGTTCGGCACGATAGGAACGAACTGGCGCCCGGTCACTTCTTCTCCAGCGTTTTCCTCACCGGCATCCCCGATGGCGCCCGCCGCGGCCGGCTTTCATCGCCACGGGTCGATCAAGGAATATCCCGCGGGCGGAACCGGTTGCCCCCGATGTCCCGCCCCCGCACAGAGCGCATAAAGTAAATACCCGTTGCGTCGCTCGCCGAAACTTGCTTATCATTGCCTTCTCAAGATGGTCGTCGGATCGCACAGGATGTTCCGGCGACTGCCGGTCCGATTGTCGCAACCGACAGATCGGCACAACTGACGAATCCTCCAATTGTCGGGGTTGCGGGGAATCCATAGCGCGAATTCGGCGACAGCGTGGTCGGCGAATTCTGCTGGAACAAACTGGTACATAGGCACGCCACCTCCCAGAAGGCGATCCAGTGCAACCAATGAATTCCACTACGGTCCGCTTCCTGCTCGCCGCACCCGACCCGGGGCCGAGCCACCGCCGTGACCTGCAGGTAATCCGCCCGAAGCGCGGAGACCGCAGGAGCGCCGACGAGATGACTCCCGTCGGCGCCGAGTCCGCCGGATGGCCGCCACGCGCCCGCGGGGTCCGTCGCAAACACTTCCGGCCGTAACGGCCACGTATACGTCCGTCGGATTCAGCCGTGGCAGGTATCGACCGCCCCGCAATTTCCGGACGGCCTTCTACGGGAAATTGATAACCGTCGGGTATCGATTACGGGGATCGATACATTACAGATCGACCACGAATTCACGAAACAACGTTCGTCCGTGAATTCGGGTGAATCCGGGATTATCCCGGGCCGGCGGGATATGCGCCCTTCGATGAATTCCATTCTTTTCCGAATTGATGCACGTTCTGCGCAGTGACGGCGCCACCCGGGATATGGGACGGCTCCGGAAATTGACGAAATACATGGAGGTCAGGTGACCCAGTCCAAGCGCAACCTCGACGGCAGCGGGGAGCAGTCGGTTTCGGCGCCGAACGGTTCGGCCGGCGGCCCTGGTCACCCGGTTCCCGGTAACGGCTCGCCCACGGCCGACGCCGAACCGGGCCTCCCACCCGCCGGTGACGTCCTGCGGTTGTCCGCGGCGCAGCGCGGGATCTGGTTCGCCCAGCATCTGGCGGGGGCGTCGCCGATATCGGTGGCGCAGTACGTCGAGATCGCCGGTGAACTGGATGTCGATGTGCTCCTGCTGGCGTGCGAGACCGCCGGCCGCGAGTTCGGTTCCGCGCATGTCCGGCTGATCGAGGTCGACGGGGAGCCGTACCAGATCGTGGACGACAGCCTGGAATCCCCGGTCTCGGTGGTGGACCTGCGCGGGCACCCCGACCCGGTGGCGGCCGCCCACGACCTGATGGTCCGCGATTACTCCGCCCCCCTGGACCTGCTGCGCGACCGGCTCATGAAATGCGTTGTGTTCCATATCGGCCCGGACCACTACCTGTGGTATCAGCGCGCGCACCATATCGTGCTCGACGGTTTCGCCGCGGTCACGATGCTGCAGCGGATCACCGAACTGTACAACGCGTGGGTGCGCGGGCAGGAGGCGTCGCCGTCGACGGCGAAGGACCTGAGCGAGATCATCGACCAGGATCTGGCGTATCGCGGTTCGGCACGGTTCGACAACGACCGCGCCTACTGGACCGAACATCTGGCCGGAGCGCCGCCCGTGGTGAGCCTGGCGGGCCGGGTGGCCGAGCCGACCATCCATCCGGCGCTCGTCAGCGCCGCCCTCCCCGCGGACACCGCGGCGCTGCTCGACGGTGTCGTCGCCGAACGCGGCACCAGCGTCACCCCGGTCGTCGTCGCCGCGTTCGCCGCCTATCTGGCCCGGATGACCGGCAGCGACGAGGTGCTGCTGAGCCTGCCGGTATCGGGCCGGCATTCCGCGGTGCTGCGCCGTTCCGGCGGGATGGTGGCCAACGTGGTGCCGCTGCGGGTGCCGGTCGCCGGCCGCAGCACCGGATCGGTGATCGACGCCACGCAGAGCGAGCTCACCAGCGCGTTGCGCCGCCAGCGCTACCGGCAGGAGGACATCTTCCACGATATGGGGATCGCGCGGGACGAGGCCGCGTCGTTCGGGCCCGCGGTGAACCTGATGATGGTCGACAACGAGCTCGTGCTCGGCGAGACCACCGGCCGGTTGCATGTGCTGACCTCCGGCCCCACCGCCGACCTGTTCGTCAACATCTATCCGGGCGCGGGCCGCGACAGCACCCATATCGATTTCCAAGGCAACCCCGACGTCTACACCCCGGCCGAACTGTCCGGGCACCACACCCGGTTCCTGATGTTCCTGCACGAATTCCTCGCCCGCGGCACGGACTGCGGTATCAGCAGGCTGCCGCTGCTGCAGGCCCGCGAACGGGATACGCTGCTGCCGGTACGCGGCCCGCAGAGCACCGGGGTGCGGCTGCTGCCCGATATCCTCGCCGGCAGTGCGCGCCGCCACCCTGACGCGGAAGCGGTCGCCGCACCCGGCGCCACCCTGACCTACCGGGAACTGGACAGCCGGTCCACGCGCCTGGCGCGGCAGCTGGCCGCACTGGGTTGCGGGCCGGGCACGGCGGTGGCGATCGTGCTGCGGCGATCGGTCGAGTCGATCGTCGCGGCGTGGGCGGTCGCCAAATCCGGGGCCGCGATCGTGCAGGTGGATCCGGAGTATCCGCCGAAACGGATCGAACATATGGTTGCCGACAGCGGCGCCCGGGTGGCGGTCACCGTCGAAGACCTGCGCGACCGGGTGCCGCCGACCGCGCGCCCGCTGCTGCTCGACGACGCCGCGGCCCTCCCGGCCGACCCCGGCGACGAACCGTTCACCGACGCGCACCGCACCCGCCCGTTGCGGGCCGCCGACCTCGCCTACATCACCTACACCTCCGGGTCGACCGGTGTTCCCAAGGGCGTCCAGGTCACCCACAGCGGGCTGGCGAACCTGATCGCCGACCGCAGCGAAACCTACGGCGTCAACGCGCAATCGCGGGTGTCGTATGCGCTCTCACCCAGTTTCGACGCATCCCTGGAACAGTTCCTCACCTGCTTCGCGGCCGGAGCGACGCTGCTGGTGGTGCCGGCGGACGTCCTCGGCGGGGACCGTCTCACCGACCTGCTGGCCCAGCAGCGGGTCACCCACCTGACGTTGACCCCGGCCATGCTGGCCACCGTCGACCCGGCACCGCTGACCGAGCTGCGGGTGGTCGTGGTCGGGGGCGACGTGTGCCCGCCGCATGTGATCGACCGTTGGGTGCCGCATTGCGTGATGTTCAACGAATACGGGCCCACCGAGACCACGGTGACCGCCGCCGGCGCCCCGATCCGCCCGGGCCACACACTCACCGTCGGCGGCCCGATCCGCGGTGTGGAGGCCATGGTGCTGGACCGCACCCTGCAGCCGGTGCCGGTGGGCACGACGGGGGAGTTGTATCTGGCCGGGCCCGGTCTGGCCCGCGGCTACAACCACCGCTTCACCGAAACCGCGGCCCGTTTCGTCGCCGACCCCTACGGCCGCCCCGGCGAGCGGATGTACCGCACCGGCGACCTCGCGCGCTGGACCGATGCGGGCCCGGCGGTGACGCTGGAGTTGATGGGCCGCAGCGACTTCCAGGTCAAGATCCGCGGCTACCGGATCGAACCGGCCGAGATCGACGCCGCCCTCACCGGCCACGAGGACGTGGACCTGTCGGTGACCGTCCCGGTGCGCAACAATGCGGGCGCGACGGTACTGGCGTCGTATGTGGTTCCCGTCGACGGGCACCGGGTCGATCCGCTGCGGCTGCAGCGTTTCGCCCGCGACACCCTGCCCCCGCATATGGTGCCCGCGGTGATCCTGCCGCTGGATCAGCTGCCGATGAACGCGTACGGCAAACTCGACCGCACAGCGCTGCCCGAACCGGAATTCGGGACCGGACCGGCGGGCCGGGCCCCCGCCACACCACGCGAAACACTGCTGGCGGGTCTGTTCACCGAGGTCTTGGGTGTTCCGCAGGTCGGGGCCGACGACAGCTTCTTCGCCCTCGGCGGCGACAGCATCCTGTCGATCCAGTTGGTCGCCCGCGCCAAGGCCGTAGGACTGGGGTTCTCCACCCAGGATGTGTTCGAGCAGAAGACGGTCGCGGGTCTCGCGGCGACGGCCACCGAATCCGGTGGCGCCCCGCATCTGAGCGAACTCCCCGGCGGCGGCACCGGGCCGCTGCCGCTGACCCCGATCGTGCACGCCATGCTCGGCCGCGGCCACTACGACCGGTTCGCCCAGGCCACCCTCGTCCAGTTGCCCGACCACCTCGACCCGGGCCATCTCGTCCGCGCCCTGCACACCGTGCTGGACCGTCACGACATCCTGCGCGCGATGCTGCGCCCCGGCGACCACCGCCTCGAAATCCTCGCCCCCGGCGCGGTCGATGCCGCCACCGTCCTCACCCGCACCGAACTCCGGAACCGGGACGCCGCCGAGGTGGACCGGTCTCTGCAGGAGGCCGCCGACCGTCTCGACCCGTCCAGCGGTGCCCTCGTGCAGGCCGTCTGGCTGCACGATCCCGGTACGGAACCCGATCTGCTGTGGCTGGTGATCCACCACCTCGCCGTCGACGCGGTGTCGTGGCGGATCCTGCTCGCCGATCTGGCCCAGGCGTGGGCGCAGATCGCGGCCGGTGACGACCCGCGGATCGGCGCCGGCACCACCTCGGTGCGGCGCTGGGCACACGGCCTCGCCGAACAGGCGTCCGCGCGGCGCGCCGGCGAACTGGCGCGGTGGAGCGGTGTCCTCGCCGGCGGTGACCGGCTACTGGGGGCGCGGCCCCTGGACCCGCACCGCGATACCGCGGCCACCGCGGGCCGGGTACGGTTGCGGATCCCGGCCGAGGTCACCGAGGCCGTACTCACCACCCTGCCTGCCCGCTACCACGGCAGCGCCAACGACCCCCTGCTCGCGGCGCTGACGCTGGCGCTGGCCGAATGGCGGCGCCGCCGTGGCGACACCGCCGGCGGCGGGGAATTGATCTCCCTGGAAGGGCACGGCCGTGAAGAGCGGGCTGTGCCGGGCGCCGATCTCAGCGCCACGGTCGGCTGGTTCACCACCCGGTTCCCGGTCCGGCTCGAAGTGCCCGGTATCGACCCCGGCGACGCGTTCGCCGGGGGTCCGGCGGCGGGACTCGCGATCAAACAGGTGAAGGAGCAACTGCGGGCGGTGCCGGACAACGGCATCGGTTACGGGATGCTGCGTTACCTGGATCCCGTGGGTCACGCCGAACTCGGGCAACTGCCGGAGCCCCAGATCAGTTTCAACTATCTGGGGCGGGTGGGTGTCCGCGAACACTCGGGGGCGTGGACACCCACCACCGAATTCACCTCGCTCACCGCGACCACCGACCCGCAGATGGCGCTGCCCGCGGTCGTCGATGTGAACGCGATCGCCGAACCCGGCCCCGACGGCCTCGAACTCGACGCCACCTGGGAATTCGCCGCACAGATCCTGAGCGCCGACGACGTCGGGGAATTGGCCGGGCTGTGGGAGCAGGCGCTGCGCGGGCTGGCCGCGCACGCGCGCAGCGAATCCGCCGGCGGTTTCACCCCGTCGGATTTCCCGCTGGTCGAGGTTTCGCAGGCCGAGATCGACGGCTGGCTGCGCGACTACCCGGAGCTGACCGATGTGTGGCCGTTGACCGCGCTGCAGTCCGGGCTGCTGTTCCACACCCTCTACGACCGCGACAGCGACGACGGCTACATCGTGCAGGCGGCACTCACCCTGGCCGGGCAGGTCGACGCGCCCCGGATGCGGCGCGCCGCGCAAATCCTGCTGGACCGGCACGACAGCCTGCGCACCGCGTTCACCGAAAGCGGTGCCGGCCCCCGCCAGCTCGTGCTCGACCGGGTCCGGGTCGATTGGCGCGATACCGATCTCACCGGCCTCGGCGACGACGACCGCGACCGCGAAATCGAGCGCCTGGCCGCGGCGGAATCGGCTCCCTTCGATCCCGCCCGGCCGCCGCTGCTGCGCTTCCACCTGCTGCGTACCGCCGCCGCCGAATACCGGCTGCTGGTCACCAACCATCACCTCGTGCTCGACGGCTGGTCGATGCCGCTGCTGATCCACCAGCTGCTCGCCCTGTACACCGCGGGTGGTGACGCGGCGGGCGAGCTCCCGGCGCCACGGTCCTACCGCGACTACCTGCAATGGCTGCACACCCGCGACCGCGACGCCGCCACCGCGGCCTGGCAGCGGATGCTGGCCGGGGTGGAGAACCCGACCCGGGTGGCGGGCCGGCCCGACCGCGCCAGCCGCGCTCCCAGCGGCGAGGTCGGTCTCGATCTCGCGCCCGCGACCGCCGCCGCGGTGGCGGAGCTGGGCCGCGCGCACGGTGTCACCGCCGGCACCTCCCTGCAGGTGGCGTGGGCGCTGCTGCTGTCCACCCTCACCGGCCGCCCGGACGTGGTGTTCGGGAATACGGTCACCGAGCGCCCGCCGCAGATCCTCGGCGTCGAGCACATGGTGGGTTTGTTCATCAACACCCTGCCGGTGCGGGTGCGGCTCGACCCGCACGAAACGGTCGCCGATCTGCTCACCCGCGTCCAGTCCGAGCAGGCCGCGATGCTGGAGCACCGCCATATCGGCTTGGCCGATCTGCAGCGCGCCACCGGTATCGCCGATATGTTCGACACGGTCACCGTGCTGGAGTCCTACCCGCTCGACCGCGACGGCCTGGCCCGCGATCTCGGCGACGCCGGGCTGCGGCTGGTCGACGTCGATGCCCGTGACGCCACCCCCTACCCGCTGAGCCTGCAGGTCACCCCGCCGCGCCCGGGCCGCGACGAGGGAACCGGCACCTACACCGTCACCCTGCGCTACGCCACCGACCGTTTCGCCGGCGAACAGGCCCGTAGCCTGCTGGAACGGTTCGAACTGATCCTCACCCGGCTCGTCACCGATCCCGCTGCCCGCGCGGCCGCGGTCCCCTCCTGCTGGGATACCGAACGCGCCGAACTGCTGTCAATCGCCGGGGACCCGCCGGTCGCCGAACGCACCCTGGGCGACCTGCTCTCCGCCACCGCCCACCATTATCCGGTCGCCACGGCCGTACGGTCCGGCGACACCACCCTCACCTATCGTGAACTCGAACAACGCGCCGACGACGTGGCCCGGCTGCTGGCGGCGCGCGGGGCGCGCCCGGAAACGTTCGTGGCGCTGGCCCTGCCGCGTTCGGCCGAGCTGGTGGTGGCGATGTGGGCGGTGGCGCGCACCGGCGCCGCCTTCGTCGCGCTCGATCCCGCCAATCCCACCGAACGACTCGCCCGGATGCTCGCCGATTCCCGCAGCACCCTGGGCGTGACGATCGGTGCCCTCGCCCCGCACCTGCCGGACACCGTCGACTGGCTGCTCCTCGACGACGACCACCCGCGGCCCGCCGCCACCCCGGACCCGGCCCCGCGACCCGACCCCGCCGCCACCGCGTACGTCATCTTCACCTCCGGATCGACCGGCACCCCGAAGGCGGTGCAGGTGACCCACCGCGGCCTCGCCGACGTCGCCGCCGCGCATACCGAAGCGTTCGGCGTGGACACCACTTCGACGGTGCTGCAGGTCGCCTCACCCGGGTTCGACGCCTGCGTTTCGGAGCTGCTGCTGGCCCACGGCAACGGCGGCTGCCTGGTGATCGCGCCACCGGAGGTGTACGGCGGCCCCGACCTGACGCGGCTGCTGGCCGCCGAACGGGTCACCCATGCCATCATCACCCCGTCCGTGCTGAACACTCTCGACCCCGCGCAACTGGAATCGCTGACGACGATCGCGGTGGTCGGGGAGGCCACCGGCAGCGATACCGTGCACCGGTGGGCGCCCGGGCGGCGGCTGATGAACCATTACGGGCCCACCGAAACCACCATCTGGGCCACCGGTTCCGGCGCCCTGCAACCCGAGGCACCGGTGACGATCGGCCGCCCGGTGCGCGGTGTGTCGGTGGCGGTACTCGATATGTGGTTGCGACCCGTGCCCGTGGGTGTGGCCGGCGAACTGTATCTCGGCGGCCCCGGGCTGGCCCGCGGCTATTTCGGCCGCCCGGGCACCACCGCGTCCCGTTTCGTCGCCGACCCGCGCTCCGGCCACGGCGAACGGCTTTACCGCACCGGCGATTCGGTGCGCTGGATCCGCGTCCGCGGCGGGCTGGAACTGGAATACGTGGGCCGCAACGACCAGCAGGTCAAAATTCACGGCCTGCGCATCGAACCGGGGGAGATCGACGCCCAGCTCGTGCGGCATCCCGCGGTGGCCGGTGCCGCCACCGTCACCCGCACCGGCCCCGCCGGGGAACCGATCCTGGTGTCCTATATCGTCGCCGCCCCCGGCGCGAACCCGGACACCGCCGCCCTGCACGACTACCTGGGCCGCACCCTCGCCCACTACATGGTGCCGGCCGCGATCGTGGAACTCGACGAGATGCCGGTCACCGCCACCGGAAAGATTGACCGCAAAGCCCTGCGGCAGCGGGAATTCACCGCCCACGCCACGGCCGGCCGGGCTCCGCGCACCTCCGAGGAACAGGTACTGGCCGACCTGTTCGCCGAGGTGCTGAACCTGGACGCCGTCTCGGCCGACAGCAACTTCTTCGCCCTCGGCGGCGACAGCATCGTCTCCATGCGCCTGGTGGCGCTGGCCCGCACCGCCGGGCTCGTCTTCACCCCCCGCGACGTGTTCGACCACAAAACCGTCGCCGCGCTCGCCGCCGCCGCCCGCACCGGCACACCCGCACCGGACGCGGCCGCGCCCGCCGGGGGCCCCGACCGGCAGCCGCGTACCCCACTCACCGAAGCCGACCTCAACGCGCTGCACCGCACCTATCCCGGCCTGACCGAAGTATGGCCGCTGTCGCCGATGCAATCCGGGATCCATTTCCATTCCACCTTCGCCACCGACGGTCCCGCCGGACACGACACCGACAACTACACGGTGCAGACCACGATCGGGTTCTCCGGCACCGTCGACGCCGGGCGCCTGCGGCGCGCCGCCCAAGCGCTGATCGACCGGCACGACATCCTGCGCGCCGCCTTCGTCGACACCGCCTCCGGGCCCGCCCAGATCGTGCTCGACCACGCCGAGGTCACCTTCGAACAGATCGACCTCACTCCCGGCGGCCCCGCGGCCGGCGAGATCGCCGCCGCCGACGCCGCCGCCGGTTTCGACCTGTCCGCGCCGCCCCTGATCCGGTTCACCCTCCTCCGCCTCGCCCCCGGCGAATTCCGGCTGCTCGTCACCAACCATCACATCGTGCTCGACGGCTGGTCCATGCCGCTGCTGATGGGTGAGCTCCTCGAAAACTACGGTGCCCCCGAACGGATCGGCGCCGCCGGGCCCGCCCCCTCCTACCGCGACTACCTGGTCTGGCTCGACCACCAGGACCTCGCCGCCTCCAAAGAGGCTTGGGCACAGGCCTATTCGGATGTCACCGCACCCACCCGGGTCGCCCGCGGCACCGGCGCCGCCAGCACCGCCGACGAGGTGAACGCCGAAATCCCCGCCGCCGTCCACGACGCGCTGCGGCAGGTCGCCGCCGACGGCGCCGTCACCGTCAACACGGCCGTCGCCGCCGCGTGGGCGGTGAATCTGCGCGTCCTCACCGACGACACCGACGTGATCTTCGGTGCCGCGGTCTCCGGCCGGCCACCGGAACTGCCGCAGGTCGACCACACCCTCGGCATGTTCCTCAACACCGTGCCCGTCCGGGTCCGGCTCACACCACACCACACGTTGCGGGATCTGCTGACCGGAATCCAGCAGCAGCACGCCACCATGCTCGACCACCACTATGTGGGGCTGCCCGATATCCACCGCGCCGCCGGTGTCACCGAACTGTTCGACACCGCCATCGCCTTCCAGTCGTTCCCCGTCGACCGCCCGGGACTGCAACGGCTCGTCGACTCCGCGGGCCTGCGAGTCGGTGAGATCACCGGCGTCGACGCCACCCCGTTCCCGCTCAGCCTGGTGGTCGCACCCACCCGCGACGGATCCGCGGGCCTGCGGATCACCCTGCGGTTCCTGCGCGACGAATTCGACACCGACCGCGCCCACCGCATCCTCGACCGGTTCGTGCAGATCCTGCACCGTATTGCCGACGATCCGGCCACCCGCCTCGCCGACCTGTCCCTGCCCGGCGACACACAACCCACCCACCCGCCCGCCGGCCACCCCACCCCGGCGACCCTGCCCGAAATCCTGTCGGCCTCCGCCACCGCGGCACCCGAGGCGGTCGCCGTGCAATACGCTGACACCACCCTCACCTACCGCGAACTCGACGAACAATCGAACCGGCTCGCCCGGATCCTGTCGCGCCGCGGCGCCCGCCCCGGCACCGTCCTCGCCGCCGCCCTGCCGCGCTCCCTCGACGCGATCGTCACCATCTGGGCCGCCGCGAAAGCGGGTGCCGCGTTCGTGCCGATCGACCCGAACCTGCCCGCCGGGCGTATCGAATTCCTGCTCACCGACTCGCGCGCGGCACTAGGGGTCACCGATACCGCGACCCGCCCGAGCCTGCCCGACAACCTCGACTGGCTCGTCCTCGACGACGACACCACCCGCCACGACCTCACCGCCGAACCCGCCACACCCGGCACCCACGGCGCCCGGCACCTCGACGACGGCGCCTACGTCGTCTACACCTCCGGGTCCACCGGCACCCCCAAAGGTGTGCGGGTCGGGCACCGCGGCCTCGCCGACGTCGTCACCGCACAACGCCGCGTCCTGCACGTCGACCGGCAGTCGACGGTGCTACAGGTCGCCTCACCCAGTTTCGACGCCGCACTGTTCGAACTGCTCATGGCGCACGGCACCGGCGCGCGGCTCGTCATCGCCCCACCGGATGTGTACGGCGGCCGTGAACTGGCCGACCTGATCCGCCGCGACCACATCACCCACGCGGTGATCACCCCGTCGGCGCTGGCCACTGTCCCACCCGAGGATCTCGGCGGTCTCCGCGTCCTGGCCACCGCCGGTGAAGCGATCGGCCCCGACCTGGTGCAGCGCTGGGCCCCCGGCCGCACCCTCATCAACCTCTACGGCCCCAGCGAAACCACCATCTGGGCCACCGCCGGGGAACTACCCGACACCGGCACACCCGTCACCATCGGCCGCCCCGCCGGCCCCGTCGCGGCCACCGTCCTCGACACCTGGCTGCGCCCGGTACCCCAAGGTGTGGCCGGCGAACTGTACCTGTTCGGAATCGGCCTGGCCGAAGGCTATATCGACCGCCCCGGACTCACCGCGGCCCGGTTCGTCGCCTCCCCGTTCGGCGACCCCGGCACCCGCATGTACCGCACCGGCGACGTCGTCCGCTACACCCCCGACGGCGACCTCGAATTCGTCGGCCGCAACGACTTCCAGGTGAAGATCCGCGGCATGCGGGTCGAACTGGGGGAGATCGATGCCGTGCTCACCGCACGCCCCGATATCGCGTTCGCCGCCACCCTCGCCCACCGCGGCCACGGCCGCCCCGCCCGGCTGGCGTCCTACGTGGTGCCCGCACCCGGCGCAACCCTCACCCCCGACGACCTGACCGCCGCCCTCACCGAAGCGCTGCCCGCCCATATGGTTCCCGCCGCGATCACCGTCCTCGACGAGGTACCGCTGACCTCGAACGGCAAACTCGACCGCGACCGCCTCCCGGAACCCGAATTCCCCGTCCGCGAATTCCGGGCCCCCGCGACCTGGCTGGAAGAACTCGTCGCCGACGCGTTCGCCCAAGTCCTGCACACCGACCGGGTCGGCGCCGACGACGACTTCTTCGCCCTCGGCGGCGATTCGCTCAGCGCCTCCCTCGTCGTATCCCGCGTGGGCGCCGCACTCGGTGTCCGGGTACCGGTCCGCGCCCTGTTCGAGACATCCACCGTCGCCGGACTCGCCCGCCACACCGGCACCCTGCGCGGCGACGGCCGGATACCGCTCACCGCGAGCGCCCGCCCCGACCCGGTCCCGCTGTCCCTGGCGCAGCAGCGCATGTGGTTCCTGAACCGGTTCGAACCCGAATCGGCGGCCTACAACATCCCGGTCGTGCTGCGCCTCACCGGGCAACTGGACACCGCGGCCCTGCACGCCGCACTCACCGATGTCATCGCCCGCCACGAAGTGCTGCGCACCATCTACCCCGAAACCGAAGGCGAACCCCGCCAGGTGGTACTGGCCGAACCCGCACCCGCGGTCCAGGCCCGGACCGTGGACGAGGGCACCGCCCCCGCCGCCGTCACCGAATTCGTCCGCACCGGATTCGACGTCACCACCGAAGTCCCGCTCCGCGTCGCCCTGTTCGATCTCGACACCGCCGGTGACACCGGGCAATTCCTGCTCGTCCTGGTCGTCCACCACATCGCCGGCGACGGCCAATCCATGGGACCGCTGGCCCGCGACGTGATGACCGCCTACGCCGCCCGCGTCGGCGGCCACGCACCCCGGTGGGAACCACTGCCCGTCCAATACGCCGACTACGCCGTCTGGCAACGGCAGGTACTCGGCTCCGCCGACGACCCCGAATCGCTGCTGTCCACCCAGCTGCGGTACTGGCGCGACACCCTCACCGGCGCACCCGAACGCCTCGACCTGCCCGCCGACCGCCCCCGCCCACCCGTCGCGTCCCTGGCCGCCGGCCGCATCCCCGTCGACATCGGCGCCGACCTGCACGCCCGGCTGCTGCACCTCGCCCGCACCCACGGCTCCTCCCTGTTCATGACCGTGCACGCCGCGCTCGCCGCCGTCCTCGGCCGCCTCGCCGGCAGCGACGACCTCGTGATCGGCACCCCCGTCGCGGGCCGCGGCGAACCCGGCCTCGACGACCTCGTCGGCATGTTCGTCAACACCCTCGCCCTGCGCACCACCCTCGACACCGGCGAACCGTTCACCGGCCTGCTCGCCCGCACCCGCGAAACCGACCTGCAAGCCTTCGAACACGCCGACGTACCGTTCGAACGCGTCGTGGAAGAACTCAACCCGCAACGCTCCGCCGCCCAGCACCCGTTGTTCCAGGTGGTACTGGCATTCCAGAACCTCGCCGACACCGAGGTCGAACTGCCCGGCGTCACGGTGTCCCGCGCCGACACCGACACCGGCCTCACCCAATTCGACCTGCAATTCGTGCTCGCCGACACCTACGACGACAGGGGAGAGGCCCAAGGCATCTCCGGCACCGTCATGTACACCCACGACCTGTTCGACGAAGCCACCGCCGCCGGATTCGTGCACCGTCTGATCCGGGTCCTCGACGCGGTCACCACCGACCCCGCCGTCACCGTCGGCGATATCGACTGGCTCGACACCGGCGAACACCGCGACCTCGTCACCCGCATCGGCCCCCGCCCCACCGCGGAACCGTACGCGCCCGCCCTGCTCCCGGACGTGTTCGCGGCCGCCGTCCGCGACAACGCCGACGGGACCGCCGTGATCGCCGACGGCACCGAACTCACCTACCGGCAACTCGACCACCGCTCGAACCAGCTGGCGCGGCTGCTCATCGCCCACGGCGCCGGACCCGAACACCCCGTCCTCGTCGCCGCCGGCCGGTCCGCCGAAGCGATCCTCGCCTGGTGGGCCGTCGTCAAAACCGGCGCCCCCTATGTCCCCGTCGACCCCCGCTACCCGGCGAGCCGCATCGAGCAGATGGTCACCGATTCCGGCGCCGGCCTCGGCGTCACCGTCGCCGCCGCACAACCACAACTCCCGGCCACCCTCGACTGGCTCGTCCTCGACGACCCCACCGTGACCGGCCGAATCGAGGAACACCCCCACGAACCCCTCACCGACACCGAACGCCGGCAACCCCTGCGCGCCGGCAACGCCGCCTACATCGTCTTCACCTCCGGCTCCACCGGACGCCCCAAAGGTGTCGCCGTCACCCACACCGGTATCGCCGATTTCGTCGCCGCCGGCCGTGCCGGACACCACCCCGGCCAACCCACCCGCGTCCTGCACTTCGCGTCCCCGTCCTTCGACGCCTCCCTCCTGGAAATCCTGCTCGCCACCGGCCGCGCCGCCACCCTCGTCATCGCTCCCACCGGCATCTACGGCGGCGACGAACTCGCCGGATTCCTGCGCACCCACCGCATCACCCACGCCTTCGTCACCCCCGCCGCACTCGCCTCGGTCGACCCCACCGGACTCGACGACCTGCAGATGGTCATGTCCGGCGGCGACGAAGTGCCCGCCGACCTCATCACCCGCTGGTCCGGCACCGACCGCGCCGGCACCCGCGAATTCCGGATCCTGTACGGGCCCACCGAAACCACCATGGTCGCCACCGCCACCGACCGCATCCGCCCCGGCGACCGCCCCACCATCGGCACCCCGCTGCCCGGAATGCGCGCCCTGGTCCTCGACGACCGGCTGCGACCCGTCCCCGTCGGCGTCGCCGGCGAACTGTACCTCGCCGGCCCCGCCCTGGCCCGCGGCTACCTGAACCGGCCCACCACCAACGCCGCCCGGTTCACCGCCTGCCCGTACGGCGAACCCGGCAGCCGCATGTACCGCACCGGCGACGTCGTCCGCTGGAACCGCCACGGCGACCTCGAATTCATGGGCCGCAACGACTTCCAGGTGAAAGTCCGCGGCTACCGGGTCGAACTCGGCGAAATCGACACCGTCCTCGGCGCCCGCCCCGAAGTGGCGTTCGCCGTGACCGTGCCCCGCCGCGACGGCACCGGCCCCGTCACCCTCGTGTCCTATGTGGTGGCCGCCGCCGGCACCGAAATCTCCGTCGACGACCTCACCGCGGCACTCACCGACGCCCTGCCCTCCTACATGGTGCCCGCCGCGATCATGGTCCTCGACCGGGTCCCGCTGTCCCCGAACGGGAAACTCGACCGCAAAGCCCTGCCCGCACCCATCCTGCAAACCAGGCACTTCCGCGCCCCCGCCTCCCCGGTGGAAGAAATCGTCGCCGGAGTCTTCGCCGACGTACTCGGACTCGACCGTCCTGTCGGCGCCGACGACGACTTCTTCGAACTCGGTGGCAACAGCCTCGTCGCCACCCGCGTCGCCGCCCGCATCGGCGCCGCCCTCGACGCGACCGTCCCGGTCGCGATGATCTTCGACGCACCCACCGTCACCGAACTCGCCGCCCGTGCCGAATCCCACGCCGACACCGGCCGCGTCGCGCTCACCCCGCAACCCCGCCCACCCCATATCCCGCTGTCCTACGCACAGCAGCGGATGTGGTTCCTCAACCGGTTCGAACCCGACTCCGCCGCCTACAGCATTCCCATCGTCATCCGCCTCACCGGGCGCCTCGATACCGGCGCCCTGCACGCCGCGATCACCGACGTCGTGGACCGCCACGAAGTCCTGCGCACCATCTACCCGCACACCGAAGGGGAGCCCGCACAGGTGGTTCTCCCCACCGGTGAAACGCCGCCGCTCACCGCCACACCGATCACCGAGACCGAACTACCGGCCGCGATCACGGCACTCGTCGCCACCGTCTTCGACGTGACCACCCAGGTACCGCTGCGCGTCCGGCTGTTCGAACTCGCCCCCGACAGCTGGGTCCTGGCCGTCGTCCTGCACCATATCGCCGGCGACGGATCCTCCCTGGCGCCCCTGGCCCGGGACATGATGACCGCCTACCACGCACGGGTCCACGGCCGCCCACCCGGCTGGGCACCACTCACCGTCCAATACGCCGACTACGCGATCTGGCAGCACACCGTCCTGGGCACCGAAAACGACCCCGACTCCCTGCTGCGCGCCCAGATCGACTACTGGACAACCCAGCTCGCCGACCTGCCGCCGCTCCTGGAACTCCCCGCCGACCGGCCGCGGCCCCCCGCGCAGTCCTACGCCGGCGCCACCGTCCCCCTCACCATCGACGCCGAACTACACGCCGACCTGGAAAAAGTCGCGCGCGCCCACAACACCACCCTGTTCATGGTGTTCCACGCCGCCCTCGCCGCCACCTTCGCGCGGCTCGCCGCCACCGACGATATCGCCATCGGCACCCCCTACGCCGGACGCGGCGAACCCGAACTCGACAACCTCGTCGGCATGTTCGTCAACACCCTCGTCCTGCGCACCCGGCTCACCGACCGGACCTCGTTCACCGAACTACTCGACCAAGTACGCGATACCGACCTCGCCGCGTTCGGCCACGCCGACGTCCCGTTCGAACGCCTCGTCCAGGAACTCAACCCCGTACGCTCCCACGCACACCACCCGCTGTTCCAGGTGATGCTCGCCTTCCAGAACCTCACCACCACCGACTTCGAACTTCCCGGACTCACCGCCTCCGCCGTGGCCGCCGACACCGAAACCTCCCTGTTCGACCTCCAGGTCACCGTCTCCGACAACTACGACACCACCGGAAACCCCACCGGCATCACCGGCGGCATCACCTACGCCACCGACCTGTTCGACCCGGCCACCGCCGCCACCATGGTCGAACGCCTGCACCGGATACTGCGCGCCCTCGTCACCGATCCCACGGGCCTGATCCACGACGTGGACCTGCTCGACACCCGCGAACGCGTAGCCGTCCTGCACGACTGGAACGCCACCGGCCGGCCCCTCGACTCCGGCGAAACCCTCCCCGCACTGTTCGCCCACGCCACCCGCACCTACCCGGACAGGCCCGCCGTGGAATCCGGCGACCGCACCCTCACCTACGCGGAATTCGCCGCCCGCGTCCACCGCCTCGCCCGCTGGCTGATCGACCGCGGCGTCGGCCCCGACACCCTGGTGGCACTACGGATGCGCCGATCCCTCGACCAGGTCACCGCCATGTACGCCGTGCACGCCGCCGGCGGCGGCTACGTCCCCGTCGACCCCGACCACCCGGCCGACCGGATCGACTACATGCTGGCCACCGCCGACCCGGTCGTCGTCCTGACCTCCCTCGACGGCATCGACCTCACCGATTTCGCCGACACCCCCGTCACCGACCGCGACCGCCGCGCCCCGCTGCGCCCGGACAACCTCGCCTACGTGCTGTTCACCTCCGGCTCCACCGGACGCCCCAAAGGTGTCGCCGTCACACACCGGGCGGCCCTCAACCAGCTGCACTGGATCATCGGCACCTACCGGCTCGGCGCCGCCGACACCGTACTGCAGAAAACCCCCGCCACCTTCGACGTCTCCGTCTGGGAACTGTTCGCCACCCTCGCCGTCGGCGCACGGCTGGTGATCGCCCGCCCCGACGGCCACACCGACCCCGCCTACCTCGCCGAAACCATTGCCAGACACCACATCACCGTCACCTCTTTCGTCCCGTCGATGCTCGCCGCGTTCGCCGGCGCGGCACCGGCATCCGCCCTCACCTCGCTGCGGGCACTGCTCGTGGGCGGTGAAGCCTTCGGCGCCGACGTCGTCTCCGCCGCCCGGCAGGTCATGCCCGGCACCGACCTGCACAACCTGTACGGCCCCACCGAATTCACCCTGCACGCCACCGCTCACCACGTGACCGACGCCGACACCGGCAGCGTCCCCATGGGCACACCCGTCTGGAACGTCCGCGCCTACATCCTCGACAGCCGCCTGCACCCGGTACCGCCCGGAGTGGCGGGGGACCTGTACCTCGCCGGCAACCAGATCGCCCGCGGCTACCACGCCCGCCCCGGACTCACCGCCGACCGTTTCGTCCCCGACCCCTACGCCCACGGGCAGCGCATGTACCGCACCGGCGACCGGGCCCGCCGCCGCCGCGACGGCGAACTGGAATACCTGGGCCGCACCGACTTCCAGGTGAAACTCCGCGGCCTGCGCATCGAACTCGGCGAAATCGAAGCCGTCCTCGCCGAACATCCCACCATCGCCCGCGCCATCGCCGCCGTACACACCACCGCCGCCGGCGACCACCTCGTCGGCTACCTCGTGCCCGCCGCGGACGCCACCGTCGACACCGCGGCCGTCCTCGCCCACGCCGCCACCGAACTCCCGGACTACATGGTGCCGACCACCGTGATGGTGCTCGACGCCGTCCCGTTCACCGCCTCCGGCAAACTCGACCGCAAACGCCTGCCCGAACCGGTGTTCGCGGTAGGGGAGTTCCGGGAACCGTCCTCGTGGCTGGAAGGGCAGGTCGCCCGCGCCTACGGGCACGTCCTCGGCGTGGACCGTGTCGGCGCCGACGACGACTTCTACGCCCTCGGCGGCAACTCCCTCAAATCGGTGCAGGTGGTGACCGAGCTGAAGAAGGAACTCGACTACGAGGTCCCGGTCAGCTGGATCCTGTCCGATCCGCGTCCCGCCGAACTCGCCAAACGTATCGAAACCGGGATGCGGACCGGTGAGGTCGCCACCGAACCCGCCGCCCCCGGATTCGATGTGCTGCTACCGATCCGCACCGAAGGGCAGCGACCCCCGCTGTTCTGCATCCATCCCGCGTCGGGCCTGGCCTGGTCCTACCGGCCCCTCGGTGAATACCTGTCCCCAGGCCGCCCGATCTACGGCATCCAGGCCCCGCAGCTCAGCGGCAATGGGAGAGCGGCGGGCAGTATCGAAGACACCGCCCGCCGCTACTTCGACGAGATCCGCAAGGTTCAGCCGCACGGGCCTTACCACCTACTCGGCTGGTCACTCGGCGGCCAGATCGCCCACGCGATCGCGGTCGAGATGCGCGCCGCCGGGGAAGAGGTGGCGCTGCTGGCCCTGCTGGACGCCGAAGCCGACGGCTTCGACCGGTCGGCGGTCACCACCGTGACCGCCGGAGAACTGGTGGCCAACCTCGGTCCCGTCATGGGTATCGATTTCGTACCCGCCGACGCCACCGCCGAGGAAGCCGCCGCCCTGATCGAGGAGAAGCTGGGGGACCGGCTCGGCATCGACGCCGCACTGATCCAGCGTATGACCGACGCCTACAACGACTCCCTCCGCGCGGCCGCCGACTGGCGACCCCGGCCCCTGGACGGCGACCTGCTGTACTTCACCGCGACCAGTGAGCGACGCGCCGACGCCACCGGCCACCGCGGCTGGGAGCCGGTGGTCCGCGGCCGGGTCACCGATATCGATATCGAGGCAACCCATCTGGCAATGACCGAACCCGCGGTCTTGGCCCGTATCGCCCGCGTCCTGAACGAACGACTCGACCGGTGAACCACCGCGGGCAGTTGGGGCGCCCGCCCCAGGGCGACCATAGGTGTGGGGCGCCAGCCCGCGCGCACCCGGCGCCCGCACGACCACCACGAACCAACC
>NZ_JARWPM010000259.1 GCF_029869215.1 Nocardia carnea | reverse complement strand
GATCTTCGCGGTCCAGCCCGGGAGCGGCGCGGTGCGGGCGGTCGCGGTCGCCGGCCCGGTGAAACGCACCGCCGGGGGACCGGCGGGGTGGGGGTGGGGGGGCCACCCCCCCTTTCGGTGGGTTAAACAACTGTGTTTGGGGGGCGGGGCCGCCCACCCCCCCCCCCCCCCGCCCGGGCGGCGGTGCGGGCCTGTTTCTCGAATGCCGGACAGCTGTGTATCTCCATCGAGCGGATCTACGTGGAACGTGCGGTGGCCGGCGAGTTCACCGAGAAATTCGTCGCGGCCGTCGAAGCCGCGAAACTGGGCGCCGCCTACGACAATTCGGCAGATATCGGATCGCTGATCTCACCGGCGCAACTGGAGACCGTCACCGAGCATCTCGCCGACGCCACCGCCCGGGGCGCCCGGGTGCTCACCGGCGGTAAGCCCCGGCCCGATATCGGCCCGCTGTTCTTCGAGCCGACCGTGCTCACCGGCGTCACCGACGAGATGATCTGCGGCCGCGACGAGACGTTCGGCCCCTTGGTCGCCGTCTATCCGGTCGATTCCGTGGATGCGGCGGTCGCCGCCGCCAACGACACCGAGTACGGCCTGAACGCCAGCGTATGGGCGGCGACGACGGCCGAGGGGGAACGGATCGCCCGCCGGTTGCGTACGGGCACCGTATGCGTGAACGAAGGGTATGCCCCGGCCTGGGGTAGTACGGCCGCGCCGATGGGTGGTATGGGCGTCTCCGGTGTGGGCCGCCGGCACGGCCCCGGTGGCCTGCTGAAATTCACCGAACCCCAGTCGGTGGTGACCACCCGCTACCTGAACCTGGACCCGCCGCCCTTCATCCCGCCGGAGCTGTGGCAACGCGTTCTGATGACCATCGCCCGGGGGTTGAAGTTCGTGCCCGGGCGATGAAACACGCCGGGTGGTGTTCAGCCCCGGCCGCGTTTGCGGGCGGCCAGCGCGGCGGCCTCGGTCGCGCTGAGCCGGCGGGTGCGTAACAAGAACACCGCCGATTCCGCCGGTCGGCCGGCGCCGTCGGGTACCGGACCGGCGTCGGCGGGGACATCCACGGTCAGGTGGTCGCGTTCGAAACGCGTATAGGCCTGCGCACTCATCCACAGTTCCGTATGCCAGGCCAGGCGCCCGAACAGCGTATCGCCCTCGGCGGCCCGGAAATCGCGGATGGGCAGCCACCGCGGCGCCGGTTCGGCGGTGTCGTCGTCGGGCAGGTAGAGCAGGATGGGGCCGTGCTGTTCGATCAACTCGCGTAATGCGTTGCGGGCCCGGTCGGTCACCGCCACCCGGTCGCTGCGATAGGCCATCAGGAACTCCGTGCCGTGCCGCGGTACCGCGGGGCGACCGTACCGATCGGATGAAACATTTCGCTCCTCGCACATAGTCTCCGGCGCCGGCACCGGCCGGGCGCACCGATCCCGGCTCGCCGCAGCCCGGTATCCGGATCGCTTCTTCGCCAGCACTTTTGCGAACACATTCTTGCGTATCGCGTGTGCCGGCACGAGAGGGCGTCTATGGCCGGGCGAAAACGGTTGTGGTATGGCGAAAATCGCAAAGACGATCCGGAATCGCCGGCCGAGGCCGGCGACCACCGCCGGAGAGCCGCGGTGTCCGCTACTTCCGGATGAAGATACCGGCCAGATCGGCGCGTTCGATGGGGGTGTCCGCGTTGGCCTGAACGGTGCACAGACCGTCGACGGCGGCCATGGACAGGTCCACGTTCGTGCCGGTCGGTTGCTGTCCGTGCTGTTCCTCGAGGAACTTGGTGATGGTGATCCGCTTGGTTTCCTGATCCTGCTCCACGTACTCGCGGCACGGTGTATCGCCGCCTTTGTTCATCGCCTTCTCGATCTCGGTGCAACCTGCCAGCGCGAGCGCGGTAGCCGCGATCATCAGGCCGATCCCGGCTTTCGTGGCGTTCATCGACAATCCTCCTGGTGGCTCGGACAGGCGCCGCGCCTGTCCGGGACATACCCACCCTATGTCCGATGACGCGCCGTGTGACACGCGGCGCAATCCGACCGGGCGCGGTATGCAGGAAGGATGAGTTCATCGCAGGAATTCCGGTTCGGCGTGAATATGGGTGTTCCGCAGGCGCGCGACGAATGGGTGCGTAAATGCCGGCGGGCCGAAGCGCTGGGCTACGACGTCATCGGGGTGGCCGACCACCTCGGGCTCGCGCCGCCGTTTCCGGCGCTGGTGCTGGCCGCCGAGAACACCGAGCGGGTACGGCTGAACACCTTCGTCCTGAACGCCCCCTTCTACAACCCCGTCCTGCTGGCCAGGGAGGTCGCCGGGACCGACCGGTTCGTCGCGGGCCGGCTGGAGCTGGGCCTGGGTGCGGGCTATGTCCGCGACGAATTCGATTCCGCGGGCATACCGTTCGGGTCCGGTGCGAGCCGGGTCGCCCAGCTCGAGCAGACGATACGGACCCTGCGTGAGCTGTTCGCGGATCCCGCGTACCAGCCGCGGCCGGCCCGGCCCGGTGGTCCGCCGCTGCTCATCGGCGGCTGGGGAGATCGGCTGCTGACTCTGGCCGCCCGCTACGCCTCCGTGGTGGCGCTGACCGGAGCCGCGACCACGGCGGCCGGTCCGCTGCGCCTGGCCGGTCTCGCCGAGATCGACGAGCGCGTCCGTTTCGTCCGGGCGGCGCTGGGGGATCGCGCCCCGGAGGTGGAGCTGAACATCTTGGTGCAGACTGTGGCCCCGGCAGCGCGCCGTGCCGAGCTCCTCGACAAGTACGGCCCGGCGCTGGAGCCCGAGGTGCTCGCCGCGGTGGACGAGCTACCCACGGTGCTCATCGGCAGCCCGCGGGAACTCGCCGACCGGCTGCGTGCGAACCGGGAAAGGTTCGGCTTCGGCTACATCACGGTGCTGGAACCCGATCTGGAGACCTTCGCCGAGGTCATCGCCGAACTACGGTGAGCCGTCGCCCGCGTCGCCGGCCCCGGGTGGGGCCGCCGCGGCGAGGAATCCGCCGAGTCCGCCCAGTACCGAATCCACCAGCGTGGCCGGGGCGGTGCCGAGGAGGGTGGCGCGTTTGTCGAGGTGCCCGTCGAGCCACAGGGAGGCGAGCCCGTGGCCCAGTGCCCAGACCGTGAGCACCGTCGTTTCGGCCCTCTCGGGTGACAACTCGCCCGCGGCGACGCAGTCGTCGACGGCTGCGGCGAGTACCCCGAACGCCGCCTCGCCCGCCTCCTGGGCCTCGGGGTGTTTCTCCGGCTGCGACAGCTCGGGGCGGAACATCAGCCGGAAGTATGCCGGCTCGTCGCGGGCGAACCGGATGTAGCTCTGTTCCATCGCGACGAGTGCGGCCGCCGGCGAATCCGCGGTGGTACGCGCTTCGGTGAGCCGGTCCGCGAGCAGCCGGAAGCCCTGGGTGACCAGATCTGCCAGTAACGCGGCTCGGTCGGGAAAGTGGTGGTAGGGGGCCCCGGAACTGACACCGGCTTCCCGGGCGACCCGGCGCAGGCTCACCGCCGCGATGCCTTCGGTGTCGATGAGCCGCAGGCACGCGGTGAGCAGGGCGTCGCGGAGGGCGCCGTGATGGTAGGAGGTCCGGGTCACGTACTGAGGGTATGTGAGGTCCGGTGGGTAGCGGAAATAGGTCTGGACAGCGAATCTATGCAGTGCTTAGATAATCTGAGCGGCGTTCAGACGGGCGCCGGACCGAACCGGGTAGGTGGAGATGAACACACGAGTACTGGTCACCGGCGCGACGGGTTTCGTTGCCGGGCACGTCATTGTCGAACTGCTCGCGCACGGCTATGCCGTGCGCGCGACGGTTCGCGATCTCGCCGATACGACGAAGCGGGCGCATCTGGCCGACCATGCCGCGCGCACCGGCGCGGAACTGGAGTTCGTCGCCGCCGATCTGACCCGCGACGACGGCTGGGCCGCCGCGGTCGCGGGCTGCGCGCAGGTGCTGCATATCGCCTCACCCTTTCCGGCCGCGCCGCCCAGGGACGAGGGCGAGCTGATCCGGACCGCGGTCGACGGCACGCTGCGCGTGCTGCGGGCCTGCGCCGACGAACCCGGCGTGCGGCGCGTCGTGGTGACCTCCTCGCTCGCCGCCATCGCGCACGGGCACCGCGACGATGCCGTCCGCACCGAAGCCGACTGGACCGTCGTCGAGCGCAGCCCGGCGTATCAGCGCAGCAAGACGCTGGCGGAACGGGCCGCATGGGACTTCGCCGGCGCGCTGCCCGCGGCCCGCGGGTTCGAGCTCGTCGTCGTGAATCCCGGGATGGTGCTCGGCCCGCTGCTGGGCCCGGAGGTGAGTACCTCGCACGAACCGGTGCGGCGGCTGCTGTCCGGCGCGGCGCCCGGGGTGCCGCGAGTGGGCTGGTCGCCGGTGGATGTGCGGGATCTCGCGGTGGCGCACCGGCTCGCGCTGGAGACGCCGCAGGCGGCCGGGAAGCGATTCCTCTGTGCCGGTGCGCATCTGTGGATGGGGGAGATGGCCGAAATCCTGGCTGCGGAGTACGGCCCGCAGGGTTTCGAGGTCCCGACCAGGCCACTGCCCGATCTCTTGGTCCGTGCCGTGGCACTCTTCGACCGGGGTCTGCGGCTGACGGTCCCGACGCTGGGGCGCGTCGAACGGGTGAGTGCCGAGCGCGCCCGGCGCGAACTGGGGTGGTCCATGAGGCCCGTCGAGGAGACCATCCGCGACACCGCCGAGAGTTTGCTGCGGCACGGCGTCGTGACCCGGCCGGGTGGACCGGCGGCGAGGGTGTCCGGTCGTGCCGTCTCGGCCCGGTCGTGACGTCGAGGAGGTTGTCGTGCTGGTGGCATCTGTGGTGATCGCCCTCGGCGCTCTGGTCCGCCGGAGTCGTGCGGGGCGCCGGGCCCGCGGCCCGGAACCGCTTGGGCCGCGCCCGAATTCGTCCGGGGGATCGCTCGTCATAGTCGGCGTGGAGAATTGAGGTATATATCACGCCACCTGGGTTGTCGATCGGACCGTCGGCGCCGGCTCGCGTCGATATCAGGTACCCTAAGTTACAGGTAAAAGGTGTCTGTCAGGATCGACGACGACCCCGGCACGAACAGACGAGGAACGCAATGACGCGGCATGTCGACGTATTGATCATCGGTGCCGGGCTGTCCGGTATCGACGTGGCCTGTCACCTGGAGAAGGAGAACACCGGGCGCAGCTACGCGATCTTGGAACGCCGGACGGCCATCGGCGGTACCTGGGACCTCTTCCGGTACCCGGGCATCCGGTCCGACTCCGATATGTATTCCTTCGGCTACGGTTTCCGGCCCTGGCGCGGCACGAAAATGCTGGCCGACGGCGCCGGGATCCGCCGGTACATCGAGGAGACCGCCGACGAATACGGCGTCACCCCGCATATCCGGTTCGGGCGCAAGGTCGTCTCGGCGAGCTGGTCGAGTGCCGACAACCGGTGGACCGTCCGGGCCGTCGAGGAGGAAACCGGAACCGAGGAGACCTGGACCAGTTCCTTCCTCGTCGGCTGCACCGGCTACTACGACTACGACAACGGGTACCGGCCGTCGTTCCCGGGCGAAGAGAACTTCACCGGGCAGATCGTGCACCCGCAGCACTGGCCCGAGGATCTGGACTACCGCGGCAAGAAGGTCGTGGTGATCGGCAGCGGCGCCACCGCCATCACGCTGGTGCCGTCCATGGTCGACGCGGCGGCGCATGTGACGATGGTGCAGCGGTCGCCGACGTATATCGCCTCGATCCCCGCCGAGGACCCGGTCGCGGTCGGGTTGACGAAGGTCAAATCCCCCGCCGGTCTCACTTACCACGTGGGCCGTGCCCGCAATATCGCCGTCCAGCAGGCCAGCTACCAGTTGTCGCGCAAACAACCGGCGCTGGCGCGGAAACTGTTCCTGAATTGGGTGCGGCTGGCGGTCGGCCCGGATATCGAGATGCGGCATTTCAGCCCGCGGTACGCGCCGTGGGATCAGCGGCTGTGCGTGGTGCCGGACGGCGATCTGTTCAAAGCGCTGCGCCGCGGACAGGCCTCGATCGTCACCGACACCATCGACACCTTCACCGAGAACGGGATCCGCGTCTCCTCCGGCGAAGAGATCGAGGCCGATATCGTCGTCACCGCCACCGGGCTGCGCATCCAGATCCTGGGCGGCGCCACCCTGGATGTGGACGGCGAACCGGTGGTGACCCGCGACCGGGTCATGTACAAGGGCTCGCTGCTCGACGGCGTGCCGAACGCACTGATGGTGCTCGGATACACCAACGCCTCCTGGACCCTGAAGGCCGATCTGGCCGCGGGATATTTCTGCAAGGTGCTCAACCGGATGCGGGACCGCGGCTATACGCGGTTCGAGGTGAACGCCCGCGATACCGACCGGTCCGAGGTCTCGGTGATGGGCGGCGCGCTCAGTTCCGGTTATATCCAGCGCGGCGATTCGGTGATGCCGCGCCAGGGCACCGGCGGGCCGTGGAAGGTGGTCAACAGCTACTTCCGGGACCGCGCCTATCTGCGCAAGAGCCCCATCGAAGACGGCATCCTGACCTTCACCGACCGCGACGGCCGGAAGATCACGGGTTCCCGTGCTCCGGCCCGCGGCGCCGTGGGCCGGCTCCCGCTGATCGGATCGCGGTCGGCCTGACCCGCCCGATATCGGTATTCGGTCGTCGTGCCGGACCGGGCGGGTGGTTCCGGACACGGTCCGGTCGACGCCGCGTTGCCGGGCCCGGCGTCGGAGGTGGCGGTGCTACCGCGGGGATCGGCGGCCGGCTGGGTAAGTTGGTCCTATGACCGAGCGGTTGGTGATCGTCGGCGGTGATGCGGCCGGCATGTCGGCGGCCGCGCAGGCCCGCCGGTACCGGGACGCCGGCGACCTCGAGATCGTGGTCTTCGAACGCGGGCATTTCACCTCGTACTCCGCCTGCGGAATCCCGTATTGGGTCGGTGGTCAGGTCCGGGAACGGGACCAGTTGATCGCGCGCACCCCCGCGGAGCACCGGGCCCGGGATATCGATGTCCGGTTACGCAGCGAGGTCGTCGAACTCGATATCGCCGGCGGCCGTGTACGCAGTCGCGACCTGGCGACGGGCGCCGAAACCTGGACCGGCTACGACCAACTCGTCCTCGCCACCGGCGCCCGGCCGATCCGGCCGCGGCTGCCCGGTATCGACGCGCCGGGCGTGCACGGCGTGCAGACCCTCGACGACGGCGAGGCACTCATCGCGACCCTGGCCGCGACCACCGGCCGGCGCGCCGTAGTGGTCGGTGCCGGTTATATCGGGGTGGAGATGGCGGAGGCGCTGATCCGCCGCGGATTCGACGTCACCGTCGTGCACCGCGGCGCGGAACCGATGTCGACGCTGGACCCCGATATGGGAGCCCTGGTGCGGACGGCGCTGGACGGCCTGGACGTCAGGGTGGCCGGCGAGCGCGAGGTCACCGCGATCCGGACCGGCCGGGACGGGCGGGTGCGCGCCGTGGTGGCCGGGGACAGCGAGTATCCGGCGGATGTGGTGGTGCTGGGGATCGGGGTGACCCCGGAAACCGGTCCGGCCCGGGACGCGGGGCTACCGATCGGCGAACACGGTGGGCTGCTGACCGATTCGGCCCTGCGGGTACAGGGCCACGACCATATCTGGGCCGGCGGCGATTGTGTGGAGGTGCTCGATCTCGTTTCCGGGATGCGCCGCCATATCGCACTCGGTACCCACGCGAACAAACACGGCCAGATCATCGGCGCCAATATCGGTGGCGGCTACGCGACCTTCCCCGGGGTGGTGGGTACCGCCGTCAGCAAGGTCTGTGATCTGGAGGTGGCGCGAACCGGGTTGCGGGAGAAGGACGCCCGGGCGGCGGGTCTGCAGTACGTCACCGCGACCATCGAATCCACCAGCCGCGCCGGATACTATCCGGACGCGGCCCCGATGACGGTCAAGATGCTGGCCGAACGGCTCACCGGGCGGTTGCTCGGCGTGCAGATCGTCGGGCGCGAGGGCGCCGGAAAGCGGGTCGATATCGCGGCGGTCGCGCTGACCGCGGGCATGACGGTGGCGCAGATGACCACACTGGATCTCGGCTATGCCCCGCCGTTCTCGCCCGTCTGGGATCCGGTGCTGGTGGCGGCACGCAAAGCCGTGCGGGCGGTAGAGGAGCGCGGATGATCATGTTCGCCGGGGCACCGCGTACTATCCTCGATCGTCAGAACGGAACGGGTCGAACGAAGGGGGGCGGTGTGCGGACTCGTGAGATCCGGGTCGGGGGGCGCCGGAAACGACTGGTGAGGGCGGCGGCCGGATGAATCGGGACGTGAATGCCGGGGGTGGCGAACCGGGTGACATTCTCGACGCGGTGACCGAACCCATGCCGGCGATCCGGGACACTCTCGACACCCGCCGCCGTGCCGCGGCGCAGGAACGCACCGTGCCGCGCCAGTCCGTGGCGCCGGGCATCCACCGGGTGGCGCTGCCCGACGACGCGCTCGCCGAAGTGGTCTGCGTGCACTGCGGCACCCAGGGGCGGGGCCCGCGGTGCCCGGTCTGTGATCACCCGCACCGGCTCCAGGACCGATTCGAGGCCGATCTCGGCGTGGCCGGCCTGGTGACCGACCGCGGCATCGTGCATGCCCGTAACGAGGACGCGGTGGCGGCCGCGGTGGTACCCGACGACAGCGGACAGCCGGAGACCATCGTGCTGGTGGTCTGTGACGGTGTCTCCTCCTCCCCTGATCCCCAGGCCGCCTCCGGAACCGCCGCGCGGACCGGTGTCGATGCCTGCCTGGCGGCGCTGGCCTCCGACCGGACCGCCGAGGAAGCGACGGCCGCGGGGATGGCGGCCGCCTCCGAGGCGGTGCGTAATCTCGTCGGCCCGGACGGGGACGCGCCGTCGTGCACCTACGTGTCGGCCATCGTCCGCACCGAGGACTGCGGCCGGGTCTCGGTCACCGTGTCGAATATCGGCGACAGCCGTGCGTACTGGCTGGCCGCGGGGGAGACCGCGGTCGAACAGCCCGCCCGCCCCGGGCACCCCGGCCCGTTGACCGGACCGCAGAAGCTCACGGTGGACGATTCGTGGGCGCAGACGCTCATCGAGGCCGGCGCCATGGACGAGCGCAGCGCCATGGCCGATCCCCGCGCGCACACCCTGATGCGCTGGCTGGGTGCCGACGCCGGGCAGCAGCCCTGGTCCGGGGACAGTATTCGCACCTATTTCGTGGAAGGCCCGGGCGCCCTGCTGCTGTGCACCGACGGTCTGTGGAACTATCTGCCGGGCCCGGTCGAGCTGGCGCAGCGCGCGCTCGGCGTGCCCACCGCAGAGGGCGCACGCGCGCTCGTGGATTACGCGGTCGTCTGCGGCGGCAGCGATAACATCACGGTGGCTCTGGCGCCGATTTCCGGCGGCAGGTGAGGAATTTCCCGGAGTGGGCTAATTCCGGGCAATCGGGCCGGCCGGTGAATCGGCGGTCGCTCGGGCGGTGCGGACACGCGGACATCTGCGTGTCCGCTGTGTTTGCAAGAGTGCGAAGCCGGGTACAAGTCCGGAAAGCCGGTGTGGCCAGCGGGGCCGCACAGGGTGAGTACGTACGCACCTACCGCAAGGAGGTTCGTCATGAAGGGTGGCCTTTCCGCCGCTCCCGGAACAACCATGGTCACCACGAATCATGAGGTCATCCGCCAGTGGGCCCAGCGGCGCGGTGCCAATCCGGCGACCACGCCGGGTAGTGAGTACAACGGCGAAGTGGGCGTCCTGCGCCTGGACTTCCCGCACTACGGCGGCGCCGTGCTGCAGCCGGTCAGCTGGGCCGACTGGTTCGCAACCTTCGATGCGCGCAAATTGAGCTTCCGCTACCAGGAACTCCGTGCGGACGGCACCCCGAGCAATTTCTTCCGCCTGGAGCACGCGCGCGATATCTGACAGTGAGTCATTTCACTCCGGGGGTTTACTTTGCGGGCTATCCGGCTATCCGTATAGCCGGAAGGTTGCTCGAGAAAACTGAGTAGCGGGCTGTCGCGTCGGTTTGGGGATGCGAAACCCGCGCCGCGGCACGCCACGTGTGTCTGCAAGGGATTGAAAAATTGAGCGCGAACCTGATGATCGTTGAAGACGACGACCGGGTCCGGGGTGCGTTACGCCTGGCCATGGAGGACGAAGGCTACGACGTCGCGGAGGCCGAGGAAGCCGAGGCCGCGCTCAGCCATCTGCGGACGATCGGCGTGCCCGATGTGATGATCGTCGATCTGATGCTCGGCGGGATGGACGGGTTCACCTGCATCCGGGAAATTCGCCGTGATCACGATGTGCCCATCATCGTGGTGAGCGCCCGGGACGACACCCACGACGTGGTGGCCGCCCTGGAAGCCGGTGCCGACGATTTCGTCACCAAACCGTTCGAAATCAAGGAGATCACCGCGCGGATGCGTGCCCTGCGCCGGCGGGCGCGGCTGGTGGTCGAACGTGAAGCACCCATCGAGGTGGTCCTGGACGCCGACCCGGCCGCACCGCTGATCCTGTCGCCGGAGGGCGGCGCGGTCCGCCGCGGCGACGAAGAAATCAACCTCACCATCACCGAATTCCGGCTGCTGTGCGAACTCGCCGACGCGCCGGGCCGGGTCCTGAGCCGCGACGTGCTGCTGGAACGCGTATGGGACCGCGGTTTCTTCGGTGACGAACGTATCGTGGACGTCCATATGCGCAGGTTGCGCACCAAAATCGAGCGTGACCCCTCCGATCCGCGGATCGTGGTCACCGTCCGGGGCCTCGGTTACCGGCTGGACGTACAGCGCTGAACGATGGTCACCGTAGCGAGCACGGCCCGGGTCGACCGCGATCCGGGGCATTGGAGCCTGCGCAGCCGGGTCACCACCGCCTTCGCGGCGTCCTCCGGTCTGATGGCGCTGGTTCTCGTCCTGGCGGTATTCGCCGTGGTCAGCGATGAGAACCGGACATTCGGCGAACGGCTGCACAATCGGCCGGCCCTACTGGCCGGTTGTGCGCTGGCCGCGGCCCTCGTCGGTGCCGCCGTAGGGGTCTGGGTGGGCCGCCGGATGCTCAAACCCCTGCGTGATGTCGCTGAGGCGGCCGCTCGCATCGCCTCGGGCGAACTGGAGACCCGATTGCCGGACAGCAATGACCAGGATCTTGCCAGTACGGTCGCCTCCTTCAACCGGATGGTCGAGTCGCTGCAGCGGCGGATCGAACGCGAACACCGGCTCTTCGGCGATGTGAGCCACGAGTTGCGCACCCCGCTCACCACCCTGACCACCGCGGTGGGGGTGCTGGAGCGGTCTCGCGACGAGCTGCCGCCGCGGTCGCGCCGGGCGCTGGACCTGGTGAGTGCCGAAGTGGAACATCTGCGCCGCCTGCTCGACGATCTGCTCGCGCTGGCGCGGGTGGAGGCAGGTATGCATCACGGTGACGTAGATCCCGTCTCGGTGGGGGATCTGCTGGTCCACACCTTGCGTGACAGTCACCGGCCGGCCGAGCTGCTCACCGTGGCCGACCCCGTCACCGTGCTGGGCCGTAAACTCGAACTGGAACGCGCTCTGCTGAATGTGCTGAAAAATGCCGACCGCCACGGCGGAGGCGCCGTGGCCGTGACGGTGCGGCGGGACGGGGACGAGGCGGTCATCGAGGTCGATGACGCCGGTCCCGGAGTCGCGCCGGCCGACCGCGACCGAATCTTCGAACGTTTCGCGACTTCCCGTAGCGGCCGCCGCTCCGCCACCGGCGGGACCGGTATCGGTCTGGCGCTCGTCGCCGAGACCGTGGCCACGCACCGCGGCCGGGTCGAATGTACGGAACGCCCCGGTGGGGGCGCCCGTTTCGTCATCCGGCTTCCTGCCATCGAGCGAGAGGGGCGTCATCAGCCTGTAACACAACCGTAAAAAACTCGACCGGGCTACCTCAAAGTTGGTTCGTAAGCCTGGGAAAGTACTGCAAGCAGACATCGGAGTTGTATGTCTCTACATACTGAGTCACCGCAGACCGCCGGTTCGACCGGCACGCAAACCGCCGGTTCGGCCGGCACCCAGACCGCCGCCGGCGCCGGTTCGTCCGCCGCAACCGATGCGGAGCCCGCCAGTACCGGCGTGAGCCTGCGCGCACCGCGGATCACCGACGCCGCGCGATTGTGGCAGATCGCGGACGAGTCGCAGGTTCTGGACGTCAATTCGAGCTATTCCTACCTCCTGTGGTGCCGGGATTTCGCCGCCACCTCGGTGGTGGCCGAAAGCGACGGCCGCGTGGTCGGCTTCGTCACCGGCTACCTGAGACCCGATGCGCCCGGCACCCTGTTCGTCTGGCAGGTGGCCGTGGACGCCGATCAGCGTGGCCGCGGCACCGGGGTCGCCATGCTGGATTGGCTGGTCGCCACCGTGACCGCCCCCGGCCACCCGGCCGGCGGTGCAGTGAACGCGCTGGAAACCACCGTATCCCCGGACAACCCTGCCTCGATCGCCATGTTCGCCTCGCTGGCCCGCCGCCGCGGCGCCGATATGGTGCGCAGCGTCCTGTTCGAACCGGATGTGTTCCCGGACAGTCACGCCGCCGAGGACCTCTACACCATCTCCCCGATCGCCCGCAAAAACGAAAGGGATCACTGATGATTACCCCTGAAACGACGATCTTCGACGACCTGGAATCCAATGTCCGCGGTTACTGCCGTTCCTGGCCCACGGTTTTCGAAACCGCGCAGGGCGCCTGGCTGCGGGACGAAAACGGCCGGGATTTCCTCGATTTCTTCGCCGGCGCGGGCGCATTGAACTACGGCCACAACAATCCGCTGCTGAAATCGGCGCTGATCGATTATCTCGCCGGCGACGGCATCACCCACGGCCTGGATATGTCCACGGTGGCCAAGCGGCAGCTGCTGGAAACCGTGCGCGATACCGTGCTGGCGCCGCGCGGCCTGGATTACAAGGTGCAGTTCCCCGGGCCGACCGGCGCGAATGCGGTGGAGGCGGCGCTGAAGCTGGCCCGTAAGGTCACCGGCCGGCAGACCATCCTCAGCTTCACCAACGCCTTCCACGGAATGACGCTGGGCGCTCTCTCGGTGACCGGTAACGCGATGAAGCGTGCGGGTGCGGGTGTGCCGCTCAACCATGCGACGCCGATGCCCTACGACGGCTACTTCGACGGCACCACCGCGGATTTCCAGTGGATGGAGCGGGTGCTCGACGATTCGTCGTCCGGCCTGGACCGTCCGGCCGCCGTGATCGTGGAAACCGTACAGGGCGAGGGCGGCGTGAATCTGGCGCGCGCCGAATGGCTGCGCCACCTGGCCTCGCTGTGCGCCGCGCGCGGCATCCTGCTCATCGTCGACGATGTGCAGATGGGCTGCGGCCGTACCGGCCCGTTCTTCTCCTTCGAGACTGCGGGGATCACCCCCGATATCGTGACCCTGTCCAAGTCGATCGGCGGTTACGGCCTGCCGATGGCGCTGGTGCTGTTCAAGCCGGAACACGATGTGTGGTCACCGGGTGAGCACAACGGCACCTTCCGTGGTAACAATCCGTCCTTCGTGACGGCGCGGGTGGCGCTCGAGCAGTATTGGTCCGATGATGTATTGGAGAAGTCCACCGGCACCAAGGGTAAGCGGGTGGCCGCGGCGTTGAACGATATCGCCGTGGCCGTACCGGGAATCTCCACTCGGGGTCGCGGCCTGGTGCACGGCCTGGTCTTCGACGACGCCTCGCAGGCGGGCAAGGTCTGCCAGGTCGCGTTCGAGCGTGGCCTGCTGGCCGAGACCTCCGGAGCGTCGGACGAAGTGGTGAAACTGCTGCCGCCGCTGACCGTCACCGAGGACGAACTGGACCACGGTCTGCGCATCCTGGGTGATGCCGTCGAAACCGTCTGCAGCTGAGAGGAAAACCAGAATGATCGTACGCACCACCGACGAGATCACCGGCACCAGCCGCGATGTGGGTGCCGAAGGTTGGCGGAGCAAGCGGATCGTGCTGGGCGGTGATGGGGTCGGCTTCTCGTTCCACGAGACCACCATCGAAGCCGGCACCACCCACGTCTTCCACTATCAGAATCATGTGGAAGCGGTCTGGCTGGTCGAGGGCGAAGGCACCCTCACCGACCTGACGAACGACCGCACCTACGACCTCGCCCCGGGCACGATGTACCTGCTCGACGGACACGAGAAGCACGAGGTGCGGACACGGACACGGATGCGGATGCTGTGCGTGTTCAATCCTCCTGTCACGGGGCAGGAGGTGCACGACGAGAACGGCGTTTATCCGTTGATCGCCGTTCCGGCCGACTGAGAGGAAGGACGAACGACGTTGTTACACAATCGGATCGATCGCTATCCGACCAGAACCGCCGAGCCGCTGCCGCTGCAGGAGCGACACGACGCGACGGTGTGGGGCCGGATCGGCAACGCGGAGCTGGCTGCGTTCGATACCGACGGTTACGCGATTCTGGATCGATTGCTCAGCCCCGAGGAGGTGGCGGAATACGCCGCCGAGATCGAGCGGCTGGCAAACGATCCGGACTTGCGGGGTGACGACCGGCTCATCGTGGAGAAGACGTCGCAGCAGGTGCGCTCGGTATTCGAGGTGCACAAGCTGAGCCCGGCGGTGGCAGAGCTGGTGCGCGAATCGCGGGTGGCGGATCTGGCCCGCCAGGTTCTGGGTTCGGATGTGTACATCCACCAGAGCCGGGTCAACTACCTGCCCGGATTCGGCACCGGTTTCTACTGGCATTCCGATTTCGAGACCTGGCACGCCGAGGACGGAATGCCGGCGCCGCGGGCGGTGAGCCTGTCCATCGCGTTGACGGATAACTACCCGTACAACGGTAGCCTGATGGTGATGCCCGGATCGCATCGCACGTTCGTGCCGTGCCAGGGTGAAACACCGGCCGATCACTACCGTGAATCGCTGCGTGAGCAGGAGATCGGGGTACCGAGCAAGGCCGATATCACCGAGTTGGCCCATAAGTACGGGATCGAGCAGTTCACCGGCCCGGCCGGGTCGGCGCTGCTGTTCGATTCCAACATCATGCACGCGTCGGCGAACAACATCACGCCGTTCCCGCGGTCGAATATCTTCCTGGTGTTCAACAGTGTGGAGAACACTTTGGAGGAGCCTTTCGCCGCACCGGCGCGCCGGCCGGCTTATATCGCCAGCCGCGAATACACGGCGGTATAGGAGGGACGTCCCGCCCCATGGCGACGGGGACGAATCCGGCAGGGTTCGTCCCCGTTGTCGTGTCCGGATCAATGGCGCCGTGGAGCCGGCCGGTGATGTTCCGGCTTCCCGGTATCGTGAAGCCGGTGGTACAGCGTGAGCCATGCCGCCGGGGGCACCAGCCCGACGGGAAGGTCGGTGGCGATACCGGCGGCCGCGCAGGCCGCGGTCACGGCCCGGGTGGGATGCGCGCGCCGCAGTGAGGCGGCGAGTGATCCGCCGACCCCGGAGAAGCCCAGTTCCACCATCCTGCGGTATTCCGGACCGCAGCGTGCCGGGAGCAGCGGGACCCGGCGGCGCACGAGGTGCAAGATCGCCCCGTCCACCTTCGGCACCGGAAAGAATTCGTCCCGGCCGATCCGTTCGCCCAGCGCCGGTACCGAATCCGGCCAATGGGTGATGGTCAATTTGGACCAGCGCCCGTAATCGCCACTGTGCTTCCGGGCGAATTCGTATTGTGTGAGCAAGGTGGCCGAGGTGAGCCGGGGCGCGGCGAGGCACCAGCGCACGATATCCGTGCTCGCGCCGAACGGGATGTTGGCGACCACGGCGAACGGCTGCGCCGGCGGCCGGACCGCACGGAAATCGGTGTTCACGATGCGAATCCGGTCGTCCGCGGCATATCGCGCGGAAAGCCGCCGGGCATAATGCGGATCCTTCTCGTACGCGACCACATGCCCGGCGCGACGGATCAGATGACGGGTGAGCATACCGTCGCCGGGGCCGATCTCCAGCACGAGATCGCCGCGGCCGATATCCGAGGCCGCAACGATCCGCCGGGCCGTAGCCGGGTCGGTCAAGAAATTCTGCGACAGCCGTTTGCGGGTCGCGGGCATACGAGAACGCGGGCGGGACATGGGTTCCTCCGAAGGAGTGGGCCGAATCGAGGTGCGCTGATTCGCCCGGACCCATGCCGGGGCAGTGAGCGGCGCGGAATGCGCCGAGAAAACGCGACGAGTGACCGGTCGAGGGACCGGAAACATCTACGGCCGGTGAGTCCCGGGGCGGGGACTCAGCGGCCGCTTGGTCAGCGGAGTGTGGGGTGCGCCGGCAGAGTCCGAGCTGCCGTGCGCGGGCGGATGATGTACGCGTCGCCCGCGCACACTCCGCCGATGCACAAAGTTCCCATGCCGGTCACCTTAGGGAAAATTCGGCATTCCCGTCCAAGGGTTTTTCGGAGGCTGGAGCCGGAGGGAACCGCGGAGTCATCGAGTGGCGGCCGGTACACGCTCGGTGACCTCGCACTGTTCATCCGGCGTGACGACGGCGGGCCCGGTGTCCGGCAGCAGGACGATCCGCGCCGCCGGCTGCCCGTTGTCCTCGGTACCGCCGGTGACCGCCGCGGCCGGCTCCGGGGCCGGGGCGGCAGGATTGCTGCGGTAGCTCCGGCTCAGGTTGCGGTAGTGCCTGCTGCCGAGGGCGTATGCCGTGAACAGCAGCCCGAGTATGCCGAGCAGGACGAAGACCAGCGCCATCCCGCGGGCTTCCCCGGTGCCGAACCAGTCGCCGATCCACCGGGCTCCCGGGCCGCCGGTCATGAACGGGATGAAGAAGAACTGCGCCAGCGGGCTGATCAGGAATGCGGTGAGCGGTGCGGCGGCCTGTTCCACACTCTGCGCGAATCCGAAGACCCGGCCCTGCCGCTCGAAGGGGACGACCTTCTGCAGGACGGTCTGTTCGGCGGCTTCGGCGAACGGCATGAGCACCATGAACACCGCCATACCAGCCACCAGCAGCAGCACCGAATCCCGCAGCGGGAACACCACCATGACCGCCCACAACGCGAGATTGACGAGCAGGATCAGCCGCACCGGATTCGACGAGGTGCCGACCCGGGCGACCAGCAGCCCGCCGACGATCATCACCGCGCTGAGGCCACCCCAGATGATGCCCCAGGCCTGCACCGACATCATCGACAGCGCGTACGGGTCCATCAGCGCCATCAGGCCACCGAACAGCAGATTGTTCAACGCGGTGAAGGCGATCAGCGGGATCATTCCGGGGATACCGCGAATGATGCGGACCGTACCGCGCAGGTCGACACGCTTCGGTTCCCCCGCGGCGGCGGCCCGGGCGAGGGTATCGGGCAGGGCCAGGCGTTGCAGGTGCACGACGGCGACGGTGAGCACGACCACGGCCATCACCAGCACACCCAGCATTCCGTTCCAGCCCACCAGCAGGGCGCTGGCGACCGAGGTGGCCAGCTGCGACAGCCCGGAGGTCGTCCCGACCAGGCCGTTGGCCCGATCCCGGTGCCGCGCCTCGAACATTGCGGTGACCACGGTCGGCAGCGCGATCGTGCGCAGTCCGCCGGTGATCACCCCGGCCATCAGCAGGACGATCAGCAGCCACAGCCGGACACTAGCCGGGTCCCGCCATTCCGCGGCGGGCGTGATCAGGTAGAACAGCAGCGCGACCGCGTAGATCCCGAGGGAGACCAGCGCGGACGCCTGCATCACGGTTTTCTTGCGGTGGTGGTCGACGATACTGCCGAACCACACTCCGGTCCCGGCCATGGCGACCAGGAAGATCCCGGCGATCGTGCCGGTGGCGAATACGGACCGGGTCTGCAGATACACGAAGAACGTGATCCCGAACCACACGGTGAAGTTGATGAAGGAGACGAGCAGAACGTTCACCAGGAGCTGGGCGAATGTCCGGACAGTGGGGTCGGCGAGGTCGAGGCGGGTCCGGAGGTCCTCGGCGGGCCGGTTCGGGGCTTCCATACTCATGAACTCAACAACCTCGACAATGGTTCAGGTCAAGTGACCTGGCGGGCACGTATCACCTTGGACGCCGGTCGCCGGCGAAACTCATCGGAGCACGGGCCCGGCGCTGTCGGAGGGCAGCCGTCCGGCCCGCTTCGCTGTGACGACGCGGTGCACCCGGCCCAGGTTCCGTGGCCGGAAGCGTCCGCGGATCAGGGCCTACGCGCGAGACAGCGTTTCGCCGCGGGTTCCGGCTGCGGCCCGGACCGCCCGGGCGGAGGCTCGGTGATCCGGGTGGTTGCGGATATCCTCACCGAACAGGGCCACGGATTCCACCGATTTTCCGGCCCGGCGGGTGTCAGCGCTGTGTTCCGGTGAGTGATTCGGCGGGGGAGGGCCGGGCGGCGGTCGCGATGACCTCTTCGGCTACGGCTTGGGTCCGCCACATCCGGGCCTCGGCGACGGCGCCGCGGTCCTCCAGCAGCGCCGCCAGATCAGCCATGGCCGAGATCAGGCGCCGGCCCGCCGCGATCCGCCACCAGTGCTCTGCCGCTTCGGGATCGTCGTGGTGCAGCGACAGCGCGCCGAGGTCATAGATAGCGCCGAGATGACCGGCTCGGGCGGCCCGCGTCCACAGCAGATGGGCACGGTCGTCGTCGCCTTGGGCGTGGGCGACCGCGCCGAGGCAATGGAGCCGGTCGAGGTCGATATCCGCGGCCGCGGGGGACGGGTCGCCGGCGGGTATCGGGGCGAGCGAGTTGTCGGCGAGGGTATCGACGAGTGCCTGGTCGTCACGCGGGCCGGGGCCGGCCGGGTTCTGCTGTCCAGAAAGCAATGGGATGGGGGAGGGGTGTGCCGGGTGCTCGGGTGGAGCCGCGCGCCGGCGCGGTGGTTCCGCGCCGTAGTCGGTGATGCCGGCGTCGCGGATCACCGGGACCAGCCCGGTGAGTTCCGGGCTTGCGGCCCAGCCGTTTCCGGTAGCCGTGTCCCGAGACTCGTTGTCCTGAATACGGGACAGCACCGCCGTGCCGGTCAAGGGGTCGTCGTAGCCCGTGAAGTCGTCTATCGCCGCGCTCGCCGCCGCGGGTCCGGTGACGATGGCGGCGTCCGGTGCGCCGGCCGGTGCCGGCGCGGAAAGATCGATATCGGCGAAACTGCAGGGAATGCCCTGGTCATCACCGTCGTCCTCCGCGGACACCGGACCGCGAGTGGGCGTGGCGTCTATCGAATTCCGGTCGGCCACCAGGGGAATGCTTTCGAAGCCGGTTGCCGGGGGCGTTGCGAAATCGGGTACGGCGGGTACTGTTCCCGCATCGCCGCGGACGCCGGCGGTACGGAATTCGACCACGGGAAGTGCGGTGCCGGGATCATCCACGGCCGGTTCGTAGTGTGCGGCCCAGGGGTCGGTCTCGCCGGGGAGCGCCGCGCCGGAATCCGGCCGGCGATGGCGGTTGCCGGGGCGTTCCCCGGCTGTCGACACCACCGGGACGGCCCCGGGCGTGAACAACTGGGGATGCGGATCGAGCGGGGTGCTGCGGATCTCGATCACGAGGTCGGTGAAATGGGGTGGGCCCTCACCCATACTGCACCACAGCACGGTGCGGCCCGTCTCCGTGTGTTCGACGACGATCCCGTAGTTACCCGACCACGATTGCGGTTCACCGGCGCTGTTCGACCAGACCGGCGTGAGCGCGAACAGCGCGCCCGGTGCGTGCGCGACGAGATCGAAGGTTATGCCGCGTTCGAGCGCGTCGCGCCAGATATCGACCCCGGTCAGCTGCCGATGGTCCAGTTCGATACAGCCGTCGAGGACGGACAACCCGATCCCGACTCCGGCCAGCCCGGCCGGTGGTGTGGCGGAGAGCAGGGTGATGGTCAGCGCTGTCGCGGGCGCCGGCAACTGTTCGCTGTACATCGGGTACACGACGGCACCGTCGACATCGATCGGGTCGGCGCTGCGGTAGCGGGCGGCCAACGGGCGGCGCTGGGGCGCCGGGAGGGTGCCGGGCCGGGCCGCGGCGCGCGGCAGCCCCGTCAGCAACGGTGTGGCATCACGACGGCCACCCCGCAGGAATCTGGGTAGCTGACCGGCCCCGGCCACCGGCGCGTGCCGATCGGCCTGCGACGGAATGAATCCGGTCGCCGACGATACCGGATCGTGCATATCCTGCCCCGCCTTTCCCACCGCTCCGATTCACCCCGCAGCAATGCGGTGGCTATACCGTACTAGCCGGATCCGTCGCGCGGGGGCCGAACGGGACGACCACCCGCGCGAGGGCGGCGATATCGCGTTCGAGGGTCCGGAAGAGCAGGTACACCCCGGCGAAAGCGAGTGCGCTGCCGAGCAGTAGCACCCGTAACGCCGGAAGTACCCGGGCGACCTCGGCGCCGGGCAGGAAGGTCGCACCCGCCGCGCCGAGCAGCGGGACCGCCGCGGCCAGCAGCAGGAAGTAGGTGCTGCGCCGATCCAGTGCGCGCAACTGCCCGATATCGGCGCCCACCGGACCGCCCAGCGGCAGGAACGCGGGGTACAGCGACCGCACCGCGTAAGCGCCGACCAGGAAGTACGGATACGCCATCGCCATGGCGCCGCAGACGATCTGGGTACCGAAGAAATGCGCCGACGCCGCCACGCCCAGAGTGCTGCCGGAGGCCTGCACGGTGACCGGCACCGCGATACCGGTGATCGCCCACAGCACGAAACAGGTCAGCACGGTGCGGCTGCTCAGCAGCAGGGTGTCGCGGCGGGTGCGGGCCAGGGTGGCGGCGTCGTATATCCGGTTGTGCCGGAGTCCGCGCAGCACCGACCACAGATGTGCGATGAGGATATTCGTCACGGCGAAACCGATCAGGAACGCGAGGCCGTAGGTGATCGTCGCGACGCGCTGGAAGAGGTCGTGCGCCCGGTCGTCGAGGTCGTCGATGATGAGGATCCGGTTGTGGTAATAGCTGTACCAGATGGCGAGTGCGTTCGGGACCGCGATTGCCAGGAACATGATCGGATGCAGCAGGATCCGTGCCCGGCGGCGCAGGCTCGCCGCCGGGGGATCCACCAGCTCCCGGGCCCGCGGATCCAGGCAGATCTGCAGCTGCCGGGCCATATCGGCACCGTGCGCCCAGCGTCGCGCGGGGTCGGGATCGAGGGCGCGCACCAGCGTGCGGCGCAGGGCGGCCGGACAATCCGGCGGGAGGTCGGCGAAGGGCAGCGAACGGGCGCCCCGGTGGCGCAGTTCGAGCATGGCGTCGAGGGTGGTGCGGTCGCCCGGTGCCCGGTGTTCCGGGGCCGGTCGCGCCGCCTCGGCGTGGCCGGGTGCCGGTGCCGCGGCGGTGTCGTCGGGTGGACCGGCGGTTGCCGTTCCGAGGGTTACGGGGTGGTCTGTGGTGGTTTCGGGTGGCCCGCCGGCGGGGTCCGTCGCCGCGGCGGTGTCGTCGAAGGGGCGGTGGCCGGTGAGCAGTTCCCACAGCACCACGGCGAGTGCGTAGAGGTCGCTGCGGGTGTCGAGGTCCGCGGCCGTGTCCGGCAGAGCGGGATGGATCACGGCGAGTTGTTCGGGTGACATATAGGCCAGCGAGCCACCGAAATACGCCACCGGGCTCGAACCCGCCACATTGGCTCCGAAACTGATGTTGAAATCCGCGAGTTTCGGCACCCCTTCCGCGGTGAGCAGGATGTTCGCCGGTTTGATATCGCGATGCAGCACACCGGCCCGGTCCGCGTAGTCGAGGGCGCGGGCCAGCCGGATACCCAGCCAGGCCACGGTTTCCGGCCAGGACAGGTGCGAGATCTCGGTGCGGACGGCCGATTCGGCAGGGCGGATCTCGCCCTTGGCACTGAGTACCTCGTCGACGGCGTCGAGCAGCAGTGTGCCGGTGCGTCCGGCCGGCGCGGTTCCGCGGACCCGGGCGAGTACATTCAGCAGCGTCCCGCCGGGTACGTACTGCATGTACAGCAGCCGCAGCCGCGGTTGCGGCAGTACGTGCTGGTCGAAGACGCGCACGATGTAGTCGTGGTCGAGCTGGGCCAGCGTTTGCGGTTCGGTGCCGGAATCGGCGGAGATCTTCACCGCCACCAGCCGCTGCATCGTCCGTTGCCGGGCCAGGAAGACCTGGGCGAAGGCGCCGTGGCCGAGCAACGTGAGCAGATCGAAATCGTCGATCCGGGTACCGGCTTCGAGCTGCTGTACGGCTACCTCGTCGGTGGCCGCGGTACTGCCGAACCTGGTACTCCGGTATTCGCCGGTGGCGAGCAATTCGGCCAGCTGTGGCGCGTGTTCGGGATACTCGGCGGTGTACTCGGCTGGGTCGACGCGCCGGCCGGCGCGGCGGCGCGGGTGGTATTACACGTAGAAGAGATACGGGGGCAGCGGACGGTCGCGCACTTACGGGAATTCGGCGGCGTAGTCGGCGAGTCGTTTAGGGCCGTCGGCCCGGGACC
>NZ_JARWPM010000258.1 GCF_029869215.1 Nocardia carnea | reverse complement strand
CGGGGGCCCCGGGGCGCGCGGCCGCGCGCGGGGGGGCCGGGGGCCGGCGGCCCCCCCGCCCCCCCCCCCCCCCCGCGGCCCCACCAGGGGGGCCCCACCCCCCGCGCCGCCGAAGGCGGCGCAAATATACACAGCATTCATGTGCGCGCCCGACAAGATTTTCGCAGCCGTGCCAAATTCTCACTGAACAACGCTAGGGTGTCCGTCACGTGCGCGGTCATCGGTGACGGGTGCCGATGGTGAGCGCCTGCCCTCCGTCGCACGGTGGGATCGGAGCTGTTGATGCGCGACATCGTCGACGACCTGCTGCAGGTGTGGCGTTCCGGCCGGACCGGCGGGCTGGCCACCATCGTGCGCACCGGTGGTCAGGTGGATATCCCGGTGGGTACGGCGATCCTCGTGGACCCGGACGGGATGATCTACGGATCCATGGCGTCCACCGGTATCGAGGACACCGTGTACGAGGCGACCGTGCAGTCGGCACGGACCGGTCAGCGCGCATTACACCGCCTCACCGTGCCCGGTGCCGAATCGGCCGGCGAGGGCGGGATCATCGATGTGTTCACCGAACCGTTCTCCCGCGGCCATTTCCCGGAATTCCCGACCATCGCCACCGAAATAGCCGAGCATCGGCGGGTCACCGTTTTCACCGTCGTCTGGAATCCGGAGCCCGGAATGATCGGGCAGCATCTGATCACCGATAAACGGCACGCCACCGAACTGGTCTCGCTGCCGCAGTCCGATATTTTCGTGGCGTCGTTCGCGCCGCCGCCGCTGCTGGTGATCTTCGGCGCGAATACGACCACCGCCGCGTTGTCGGCGCAGGCCCAGCTGCTCGGCTACCGGGTGGCCATCTGTGATCCCCGGCCCGCTTTCGCCGTCCCCGAATCGTTTCCCGGCGCGGAGGTCGTCTGCGATTGGCCGCACCGGTATCTGAACGTGCTGGTCGGCGAGGGCGAGGTGGATTCGACCACCGGTATCGTGCTGGCCACCCACGACCCGCAGTTCGAGATCCCGCTGCTCACGGTGGCGCTGCGACTACCCGAGGTGGGTTATATCGGGGCGGTGGGCTCGGCTGTCGGCTGCGCCCGCCGTATCGACGATCTGCGCGCCAGCGGATTCGACGAGGCCTCGCTGGCGCGGCTGCACGCACCCGCGGGTATGGATATCGGTGCCGCGACCGCCACCGAAACCGCGCTCGCGGTCGCGGCGGAAATGGTGGCGGCCCGCAACGGCCGGCTCGGGCGGATCACCGTCGCCTTTCCCGCGGAGGCGGCGATCTGAATACGGCACACCCCCAGCGGGCCCGGCCCGGCCCGCAACGGAAATCGCCCCCGCACGCCGCCGGCCCGGATTTGCGGTGTGCCGACTCTCGTGGACAGTGGTTCTCGTGATCCTCACCGTAACAATGAATCCCGCCTACGATGTGACCTACCGGGTCGAGAATTTCGCCCGCGGCCGGACGCATCGGGTGCGCTCGGTGGAGCAGCGCCTGGGCGGTAAGGGCATCAATGTGGCCCGCGTACTCAACCAGCTGGGCCGCTACGCCCGGGCGACGGGATTCGCCGATCACGCCTTCGCCGCCGCCGCGGAAGCGGAGTTGCCGGTGGATTTCGTCCACGCGCTGCCGTGGGTCCGGCGCACCGTCGTGATCAGCGAATCGGATACCGGCACCGCGACCGCCTTGCGCGAACCCGGTGCGCGAGTGGCGAATCCGCATGCCTCCGAACAGCTCGAGGTGCGGGTTTCGGGGAACCTGGCGCATATCTCGGGGCTGGTGATCGCCGGCTCGCTCCCCGACGGTATCGATCCCGGCCTACCCGCCCGGATCGCCCAGTCCGCGCTCGAGGCGGGTGTGCCCACGGTCTGCGACCTGGACGGACCCGCACTCCGGATGGCCTCGCGGGTGCCGGGAGTGGTGTTGCTGCCGGGAATCACCGAATTCGAATCGCTCACCAAATCCAGTGCCGATACGCCGGCCGCGCTGCTGGCCACGGCCCGGCCGCTGGTCGATCGCGGGGTCGGGGCGGTGATCGTCACCCGAGGGTCGCTGGGCATGGTGGCCGTGACACCCGACGGCGCATGGAACGCCTACCTTCCCGAACCGCTCACCGGAAACCCCACGGGCGCGGGCGATCCCGTTTCCGCGGCCGTGATCAACGCGTTGTCGCGTACGGATTCCCCGGATTGGCCGGAGATCCTGACGGACGCGGTCGCGACCTCGGCCGCCTCGGTGGTCATCCCGATCGCGGGCGAGATCGACCGGCGGCTGCGCGGCCATCTCGCACCGACCGTAGTGGTCGAGGAATTGGATACGCCCGTATCGAATTCCGAATCGGCCTGAACCGCCTATTTCAGGACGTACGGCGAGACCGAACTGCGGTGTTCGCTGATATCGAGGGTTTTACCCAGCGGCGGGAAGGCACGCTGCGGGCAATTGGCCCGATCGCAGACCCGGCAGCCCGCGCCGATCGGTGTGGCGTTGACTTCCCGCAGGTCGATCCCGTCCGCGTACACCACCCGCGGGGCATGCCGGATCTCGCAACCCAATCCGATGGCGAAGGTTTTACTGGGCTGGCCGTAACGGGTCGCGCGGCGTTCGACGGTGCGGGCCACCCACAGGTATTTGCGGCCGTCCGGCATCTGCGCGATCTGCGTCATGATCTTGCCGGGGTAGGCGAAGGTCTCGTACACATTCCACAGCGGGCAGGTGCCACCGCTGGATGAGAAATGAAAACCGGTGGCGGACTGCCGTTTCGACATATTCCCGGCGCGATCCACCCGGACGAACGAGAACGGGACCCCGCGCAGTTCGGGACGCTGCAGGGTGGACAGCCGATGGCAGATCGTCTCGTAACTCTGCGCGAAGAACGCCGAGAGCCGTTCGATGTCGTAGCGAAAATCCTCGGCGACCTCGTGGAAATAGGTATAGGGCAGTACCGTCGCCGCCGCGAAATAGTTCGCCAGGCCCAGCAGCGCCAGCCGGCGCGCGTCCGGACCGGAGAAATTCCCTTCGTCGACGAGCTTCTCCAACAGCGGTCCGCATTCGAAATAGGCCAGTTCCGCCGCCAGTTTGAACAGCCGCTGCCCACCGGAGAGGTGTGGGGCGATTTCGAGGACCCGGTGTTCCGGGTCGTAGCGGTGCAGGACGCCTTCGCCCAGGTCGATCCGTTCCATGATCCGCACCCCGTGGCTGCGCAGCACCTTGGGGATTTCGCTGTGCGCGTCACCGCCGTGGAAGCGGATGCGGTTGGCCAGTTCCTCGGCGGCGGTATCGAGCGGGTGAATATAGTTCTGCCGCTGATAGAAGTAGTCCCGCACTTCTTCGTGCGGTTTGCTGATGGTGGCACTGCCCGCGCCGTCGGCGAATCGGTCCTCGGTCGCGGCGGCCAGTTGGGCACTGGTGTTGCGGTAGCGGTTGTGCATATTGACCAGGGCGCGGGCCATGCTCGGATGGGCGGACACCATTTCCGCGATCTCCCGGGCGTCGGCCTCGATACCGAGCTCCTGGTCCATCACCACTTCCTGGAGTTCGGCGATGAGCCGGGTATCGTCCTGCGGCGAGAAGAAGGTCGCCTCGACGCCGAACACCTCGCTGATCCGCAGCAGCACCGGTACGGTGAGCGGCCGGACATCGTGTTCGATCTGGTTGAGGTAGCTCGCCGATATCTCCAGTTGCTGAGCCAGCGCCACCTGGCTGAGCCCGCGTTCGGTCCGCAGTTGCCGGAGCCGGGCGCCGACATATGTCTTGGCCATATGTCCAGCTTAGAACTTATTCGCAAGCTGCCATAACGGGGTTAGCAAACAATGTCGAGGGCGGGCGGCCGGGGTCAGTCCGGCCAGTGTGGCGGGTCCAGCCGGGAGAGCACCCGCCCGACGTCGGTTTCGGACGGCAATTCATCGGTGACCTTCGTGATCATCACCCGGATATCGGTGCGGTCCACGGGATGCCCCGGCGAATCGAGCACCGCCGTCGCGATCTGCTCGACCTCTTCGTCGGTGAGCCGCCGCCGCAGCAGTGCGACCAGCGGAATGTAGTCCGACTCCGGCACACCGTCGGGGTATCCGCGGCGCAGCCAGTCGATCACGGCGGACAGCATGCGCGGCATCACGACAGGTCCCCGGGCAGCGGTGCCAGCGGCCAGCCCCCGGCGGCCAGATGCGAGGCGACCCGCGCGATATCCTCGCGGCCGGCCTTTTCCCTGGCCACCCGTTTCACTGCCGCCTCGATCTCGGCATGGGTGATCTCGGCCCGGTCGACACGATCACGCAACACCTCCTCGGCCACCAGCACGACCTCGGTCTCGGTCAGGTCCCGGTGCAGGACCGCGAACAGCGCCACGTAGTCGGTCCGGGGCACACCCTGCGGATAGCCCGCCCGTAGCCAGGCGATCACTCGCGCGAGCAGCCCCGCTCGCTGCGGCGGCATCCGGTCGGCGGCCATGTCAGGACTCCCCGAAGAGGTGGATACCGGCCCGGTCGGCGAGGAAACCCTTGGCGACGAACAGCACCCCGGTGACGACGACGGTGAGCACGATCAGCAGGCAGGCCACGGCACCGGCCAGCGCGACCGGATTGCGCCGGACGGTGCCGTCCGGGCCGGTCACCTCGGCCGCCGACCACCACCGCACTCCCAGCGCGAAGAGCATGGGCACCCCGGCGCCCAGGATCAGCGCGGCGAGCAGTACATCCCACAGGGCCCGCAGATGGGTCAGCAGTGTGGACATCAGGAGTCCTCCTCGGCAGTGGGCCGGGCTTTCGCCGGCGAGCCGGCAACGGGCTGTTGCGGCGAGCCGGCAACGGCTCGTTGCGACGGGTCCGCAACGGGCCGGTGCGGCGTGCCCGCGATGGGCTGTTGTGTCGAGGCGCCCGTCGGATCCTGCGGCACGCCGGGCGGCGACCCTGATGCGTCCGCCGCGATGCCCGCCGCGGGCGGCTCCGGATCGTTGACATTATGGCTGGACACCTTGTCGCGCAGCGACCGTCGGTAGATCAGCCCGGCCAGCACCACCAGCAGCGCGAAAACGATCAGGATCCCGGCGAGTCCGCCGATGAAGTACGCCAGCGCCCAGCAGACGGCGCCCACGATTCCCGCGGCCGGCAGGGTCAGCAGCCAGGCGACCGCCATCCGGCCCATCACCCCCCAGCGGACCTCCGCACCACGGCCGACCCCGGTGCCGAGGATCGCGCCGGTGACGGTCTGGGTGGTCGACAGTGGCAGCCCGAAATGCGCGGACGTCAGGATGATGGCCGCCGAGGCCGATTCGGCCGAGAACCCCTGCGGGGATTCGATCTCGACCAAACCCTTGCCCAGCGTCCGGATGATCCGCCAGCCGCCCAGGTAGGTCCCGGCGGCGATGGCCAGCGCGCAGGCGGCCATCACCCAGAACGGCATCGGGTCGTCCGGCGTGATCTCGCCGTACGCGACCAGTGCCAGAAAGATCACGCCCATGGTTTTCTGGGCGTCGTTGGTGCCGTGCGACAACGAGACCAGGGAGGCGGACCCGATCTGCCCCCAGCGGAAACCGGTGGTCACCTTGTCTTCTTCGGAAGAGCGGGTGATCCGGTACACCGACCAGGTCCCGATGGTCGTCACCACCCCGGCGATCATCGGTGCCAGCACCGCGGGTAGCACGATCTTGTAGAGCACGCCGCCTTGTTCGCCGCCCCAGATCACCCCGCTCCAGCCGAGCGCGGCCATGGTGGCGCCGATGAGTCCGCCGAAGAGCGCGTGGGAGGAACTGGACGGCAACCCGAACAGCCACGTCAGCAGGTTCCAGAGGATGCCGCCGACGAGCCCCGCGTAGACGATGACGAGCAGGTCGTGCCCGGAGACCTCGTCGAGCCGGATGATTCCCTCGGCCACGGTGGCGGCCACGGCGACCGACAGGAACGCGCCGACCAGGTTGAGCGAAGCGGAAAGACCCACGGCGACCTTGGGACGTAACGCCCCCGTGGCGATGGAGGTGGCCATGGCGTTGGCGGTGTCGTGGAAGCCGTTGGTGAAGTCGAAAGCCAGCGCGGTGACAATGACGACCAGCAGAATCAGCAGCTCAACTGTCACACCTGGCATTGTGCACGGCGCCCCGCACCGCATCGGGGACCGATACGGCAGCGTTGCCGAAGTGTTCCGCCGAACCCCTGGTACCGCCGGTGCGGGTAGCCGGATCGTGATGACTCACCACACCCGGGAGCCCCGATCACACGTCGGCGAGCCGGTGTTCGGGAACCGGGCCGGCCGTACGCGCGATCAGCCGGGCGAGCGTACCGAGGGCGACGGCCACCACGATCGATACGGCCATCGGGATTCCGGTACCCGGACCGCCGAGCCCGACGATCGGCGAAACGAGGGCACCCAGCGCGAATTGCAGCGCCCCCATCAGCGCCGAGGCGCTCCCCGCGGTGCGCCGGGCCCGGCCGATCGCCAGTGCGCTCGCGGTTCCCATCACCATCGGCGCGGAGATCACGGTGAGGAAGAGCACCGGCAGCACCGCCGCCGCGGGAGCGCCGGCCGCCAGCAGTGCCAAGAGGACGAGTCCGCCCGCCAGGGTGACGGTCTGCCCGGTCCGCAGAATCGGCTCAGGCCCGAACCTGCCCACGAGCCGGGAACTGACCGTCCCCACGGCCACCATCCCGGCGGCATTGACCGCGAAGACCAGCGTGTACATCCGGTTCGACATACCCAGCACATTCTCGACCACGAACGGCGAGGCCGAGATATACGACATCAGCGCGGCGAACCCGAAGGCGAACGCGAAGATGTACCCGAGGTACCCGCGATCGGCCGTCAGCCGCCCGATCGCGCGCAGCGTGCCGGCGAATCCGGCCGCCTGCCGATGCTCCGGCGGCAGCGATTCCGGGACCACCAGCACCGCGCCCAGGAACATCAGCGCGAAGATCACGCTCAGCGCCCAGAACTCGGCCTGCCAGCCGTAGGACACCAGAACGCCGCCGAGCAGCGGCGCGATCACCGGAGCGATCCCGCCGATCGCGGAGAACAGGGTGAACAGTTTCGCGGTGGCCGGGCCCTCGGTCCGGTCGGCGCCCACCGCACGCCCGATCACCAGGCCGGCGGACGCCGAGAGTCCCTGGACGAATCGCATCGCGATCAGCAACCAGATACTCGGGGCCAGCGCGCAGATCACCGTCACGACGACGGTGATCGCGGTGGCCAGGACGAGCGGTCTACGCCGGCCGTAGCGGTCCGACAGCGGGCCGATGAACAACTGCCCCACGGCCAGCCCGATCAGGAACGTGGTGAGCGTGAGCTGCACACTCGCCGCGTTGGTGCCCAGATCGCCGGCCAGATCGGTGAAGGCCGGCAGGTACATGTCGACGGCGAACGGCGCCGCGGCCGACAGCAGCGCCAGCACCACCAGCAGCAGTCCGGACACCCCGGGTCGGGCCGGGATCGGCATAGCGGCACACCTCCTCCAGATAGTTACTTATGGAAACATAAGTTACCTGGGTGGGTGTCACCGCCCGCACCGGCGTCAGAAAGCCTCCTCCGGCAGCGACATGATGTCGGTATCGAGCGATTCGATAACGGCTCTGGTCGACGCCAGGGTGGGCAGGACGTTCTTCGCGAAGAAACTCGCCACCCCGACCTTGCCCGTATAGAACGGCCGATCACGGTCCGCCGCGTCACCGGCCAGCGCGGCAGCGGCCACTTCCGCCTGCCGCAGCAGCAGCCAGCCGATCAGCAGATCACCGACGGCGAGCAGGAAGCGCACCGACCCCAGGCCCACCTTGTACAACTCCCGCGGCTCGGACTGGGCCGCCATCGCGTACCCGGTGAGCGCCGCCGCCATACCCTGCACATCACCGAGGGCGGTCCGCAGCAACGCCCGTTCGGCTTCCAGCCGGCCGCTGGGGGCATCGAGGAATTCGCTGATCTCGGTGAAGAGCCGCCCCGCCGCGACCCCCTCGTCCCGGAGGATCTTGCGGAAGAAGAAGTCCTGGGCCTGGATGGCGGTGGTGCCCTCGTACAGGGAGTCGATCTTGGCGTCGCGGATGTACTGCTCGATCGGGTAGTCCTGCAGATATCCGGAGCCGCCCAGGGTCTGCAGCGATTCGGTCAGGTACTGGTAGGCCCGTTCGGAACCCACACCCTTCACGATCGGCAGCAGGAAATCGTCCATCCGGTGTGCGGTCTCGGCGTCCGCACCCGTCACCAGTTCCGCGACGTCGGCATCCTGGTGCACGGCGGTGTACAGGTACACCGCGCGCAGCCCTTCGGCGTAGGCCTTCTGGGTGGCCAGGCTGCGGCGCACATCGGGATGGTGGGTGATGGTGACCCGCGGCGCTGCCTTGTCCGACATCTGGGTCAGGTCGGCACCCTGCACGCGCTGTTTCGCGTATTCGAGCGCGTTGAGGTAGCCGGTGGACAGAGTGCCACTGGACTTTACGCCCACCGTCATCCGCGCGTTCTCGATCACCTTGAACATCTGGGCGATCCCGTTGTGGGTATCACCGACCAGCCAGCCGATCGCGGGCTTGTCGCCGCCGAAGGTGAGTTCACAGGTCGGCGAGGATTTGAGGCCCATCTTGTGCTCGACATTGGTGACGTACACGCCGTTGCGCTCGCCGAGTTCCAACGTTTGCGGATCGAAGAGGTATTTCGGCACGTAGAACAGCGACAGCCCCTTGGTGCCGGGCCCCGCGCCCTCGGGCCGGGCGAGGACGAGATGGAAGACATTCTCGGCGGTTTCGCCCACATCGGCGCCGGAGATGAACCGCTTCACACCCTCGATATGCCAGGTTCCGTCGGGCTGTTCGATCGCCTTGGCCCGGCCGGCACCGACATCGGAGCCCGCGTCCGGCTCGGTGAGCACCATGGTGCCCTGCCAGTGCCGTTCGAAGCCCGCCGCCGCCCAGTGCTTCTGCTGCTCGTTACCGATCCCGTACAGCACCTGCGCCATCGCCGCACCCATATCGAAGAACACCGCCGCCGGGTTGGCACTGATGATCATCTCGCTCACCGCCCAGATGAGCGCGGCGGGCGCGGGCATACCGCCCATTTCCTCGGGTTTACCGAGCCGGTTCCAGCCCGCCTCACGGATGGCCATGATCGATCGGGTGAGCGGTTCACCGACGGCGATCGAATGCGTTTCCGGCCGGAATTCCACCGGCTCCCGGTCGGCCGCGGCAAAGGATTCCGCGACCGGGCCCTCCGCCAGCCGTTTCACCTCGGCCAGGATCTCGCGCGCGGTATCGGTATCGAGATCGCCGTAGGCGCCGGTGTCCAGAATTTTGCCGAGTTCGAACACCTCGAACAGGTTGAATTCGATATCACGCAGATTCGCCCGATAGTGGCCCACGGCCGCCCTCCTGGTCGATTCCCCGGCGGCCGGTCCGACCGCTGGTAACAGGCTTTTGGACATCGTACGAACGCAGCCTGCCGGACCGCGCGGCGGCTACGCAACCGTAGCCTGCGCACTCGCCACAGACCCCGTCGCACGCGACCCCGGGCCCCGGAATCAGCAGCCGGATTGCAGCGGCCAGCACTCCACGGCACCGGCGGAGGTCGGGGCGACGGTCGGCTCGATACTGCTGGTCGGCGCGGCCGGCTCGGCAGCGGGGCCGTCGGACAGCAGCGAACCGGCGATCGCGGCCAGCACCATGAGCATGCCGAGCACCGCGACCGACAGCACCGCCCAGCCGATGACATCGTGGGTGCGCCGGGTGTCCGGGCGACGCATGGCCTGCCATACCCGCGGCCGCTTCGGTGGTTCCGGCAGTTTGTCCTCGAACCCGGCGGCGATCAGCTCGCTCCGTTCGGGCGCCCAGCCGGTGAGTGCGCGGGTTGCGGCACAGACCCGTCCCAGCGTCCAGCGCGGCGGGCCCGGCGCGAAATTCTCCAGGAAGATACGCAGTTCGGTGGGCTCGGCGGTATTACCCACCACCACATCCAGGCCGGGTCGCAGGGTTTCGCGCGCGGGGCGCAGCACCGCGCCCCGCCGCGGGATCAGCGCGACCGCACCGCACAACTGGCCGGGGTCGTAGGAGGCGCGTTCGAAGGTGAGCTGCACCTCCCGTACCGCGCTTTCCAGCCGGCGCACCGGATCGGCGCCCAGGTCCAGTTCCAGATCGGCGACGGCGTCGCCGACCCGCCAGGGCCGCTCCAGGGAAACCGTCAGGATTCCGCTCTGCATACTGCGGAAGCCGATGACCTCGGTGACGAGTACGCCCTGCGGCGTCCAGATCACCGCGCCGATCCGCCGGGTCCCGCGCTGGGTGGCTATGCGCAGGTCCACGATAGCCAGCCCGGTCGAGGGCAGCTGCCGCAGGCATTCCACGAATTCCCGCTCGGTGGCGGACAGTTCCGCCCGATCGTCGACCTTCACCAGCATCGTGCTCTACCTCTGCCGTGTGTCGTTGCGCCCGCTGCCACTGTTCACCCCCGGAGTCGATCATCACCCACCGGCTCCTTTCGTACCATCCATATGGTCTGCGGCTCAGGTGAATCGGATTTCGGCGCGCGCATCCGGCAGCGGCGGTTACCCCGGCGGCTGCTCGACCCACTGCACGAGTTGATAGACGATGCCGTTGGGATCGGTTGTCTGGAAGTAACGTTCGCCCCATTCCTCGGTCTCGATCGGCGTGACGATCGGCGCGCCGGCCGCTTGCAGACGCGCGTATTCGGCATCGATATCGGTCACCACGAAGACGACCAGCAAACCCGTACCGGCCGCACCGGCGATCCGCGCGGGCTTGAAGGTGGGCAACCCGGTGCGCAGGTAGATGAGGTTCATCCCGGCATCGGGGTGCGCGAGGGATACGAAACCTTCGGCCGACATCTGCTCGGTGAAACCGAAGTGGGTGGATACGAAATCGGCCGAGGCAGCGGGGTCGGCGACATTCAGCGAGATGGCGGATTCGGTAGTACGCAACAGGCCTCCACGATCGGCTCCAACAACTTCGTACACCATACGTAGTTTCACCGGCGTAGCGCACCGTGATCTGCTTCACATTTTCGGCGGCGGGTGCGGCCCCTGCCCACGACCCCGGCCGAAGCGACAAACCGAGCGCCCCAGCCGCCTGTTGGCTAGCCTGCTGCCATGCCCGACGCCGTGCCGCACCGAGACACCACGATCGCTCTCGTCCTGGGAGGTGGTGGTCCCGTCGGAATAGCCTGGCTCGCGGGCCTGGCCCAGGGCTTACGGACCGCCGGTATCGACCTGGCCCGCGCCGACCGCATCATCGGCACGTCCGCCGGCGCCGTGGTGGGTACCGCGATCGCGGCCGGGTCCGACCTGTCCACCCTGCTCACTCCGCGTCCCACCGCGGCCGTGGCGCCGGCGCACGATTTCGGCCCGCTCCTGGAGATCGCCGCGTTGCTGCGCGCCGTCGACCAGGACCGCGCACTGGTGCTGCAACGGGTGGGCGAACTCGCTCTCGGCGCGAAAACCGGCGACCCGGCCACCCACCTCGAACGAATCGGTGCCCTGGTGGATTTCGCCGACTGGCCCGACCACGACCTGGTGGTCACCTCCATCGATATCGGTTCCGGCGCGCTGACCGCCTGGACCCGGGACGATCCGGCCACTCTCGTGCAGGCGCTGGCCGCCAGCACCTCGGTGCCGGGCGTGTTCCCGCCGATCGAAATCGGTGGCCGGCACTACATCGACGGCGGTGTGCGCTCGACCATCAACGCCGATCTCGCCGCCGGTTACGACGCGGTGGTGATCCTGGAACCGCTCGCGCACGTCTATCCCCGCACCCGGGCGGACCGCGAACTGTCCGCCGCGCGGCAGGTTTCGATCACCCCGGACGAAGCCGCCGTCGCCGCCTTCGGTCCCGACCTCTTCGCCGGGGCCGCACTCGGCCCCTCCTACGAATCGGGTCTGCGGCAGGCGGATGCGGCCGCCGGTGAACTGCGGGAGTTCTGGCCGGCGGGATAACCGGTTCGCCCCACCGGCCTCAGCGGGTCCGCGGACCGCGCGCGGCACGCAATCCGCCGCGCGGCGCCCCCGGCCGGCCGGCGGGTAGCGGCATATAGGGCAACTCGACCCCGATGCGCTGCGCGAATTCTTCGAGACCGAACGTGCCCTGGTCGATACTGAGGAGGTCCGCGGTGGTCGAACGCACCACCCGCTGCCGGTACAGGTATTCCGGCGCAAGGGTTTCGGCCTCGAGCAGGAGGGCCAGCGCACGGGAGGGGTTGCGGCGCTGCGCCCAGGCGCGGGCGGTATCCACGAGCAGCCGGGCACGATGGAAATCCGTGAGGCTCACCGGGTCGACCTTGGCCGCCAGCCGGATCGCGGTCCCGGCGTCCCCGAGTTCGACCGCGACGGCGACCTCGTGCAGTACTACGGCGCGCGGCCCGAACTCGACGCGATATTCCTCGCGATCCGCGCCGAGTGCGCTCGCCGCTTTACGGGCCCGCCCGAGCATCTCCAGTGCCCGTTCGGCGTCTTCGGTACGCGCGGCGATGATCGCCGACTGCAGGGTCAGCGCGCCGTAGACGATCAAGGCCCGCGGTTCGGGCTGATCCAGTAGCGCCTCCAGTGCCGCCCGCGCGCTGTCGGCGGCCTGCCGGGCGAGATCGAGTTGTTGCGCGCGCTGGAAAACGATCGTCCGCCGGAACACACACGCCGACAGAAGAACCGGGTCGGCACAGCGCTGCGCCGCGCCCGCGGCGCGCTCGCCGGCCGCCCAGGCGGCATCGAATTGGTCGAGCTCCGCCAGGGCGACCGACCACACCTGATAGATATCGGCCAGTAGCGCGGCGGCCCGCGCGGAACCCGCGGCGGCCCAGGCCAGTTCGGGCAGCACCGCGCGCAGCAGGGCATGCAGATCGGCGTAGCGGGCCTGCCGGGTACAGGTCCACGCGGACTCGGCCTGTTCGGCAAGCCGGTCCAGGTCCGGTTCGGGACGCGTATCGGTCACGGCAGCGGTCAGGGCGTGGTCGGTGGCCAGCAGCAGGCGCAGGGCACGCGCGTCGGCGGGGATCGGTTCGGCCTGCGCCGCGGGCGCGCTCGGCGCCAGCTCGGCGACCGGAATTTCGAGAACCTCCGCGATCCGCTCCAGCACATCGAGTGCCTTCACCGGACGGACCCCGCGTTCGACCTGCGATACCCACGCCTCGGAACGTTTGATCAACGGTGCGAAATCACGTTGGGACAATCCTTTGCGGGCGCGGTAATACGCAATCTTCCGCCCGATCCCGGATTCGTGATCTGTCATCTGTGGGACGCGCCTTTCGCCGCGACCGGATGCACCTCCGGCCCTCGGCCGATAGTAGAACCACAACCCCGCACTCGCACCGGTCGGCGGTATTCGGTTACGGAACCGAAAAGCGGTCGCGGCCGCGCGATGGGCAATGGAAGCCGCGGCAGCCTGATCCGATCGGCCCGGTAGCGCACGCGCTCCGGCCGGTCTAATATAAGTTTACACTTATCATAGGAGGTAGACATGACTTTGCCCAGTGATCCCACCGCCCTCGCGGGACTGGTGTCGCGGCAGGTTCGCACCGGCGAACGCCAGGGGATGCCGACCAAGATCGCTATTGCCGAGCGCACCTACGCCACCGATCCGGATGATCTGTGGAACGCGCTCACCGATGCCGGGCGGATACCGCGCTGGTTCCTGCCGATCAGCGGGGAACTGTCCGTCGGCGGCCGGTATCAGCTCGAAGGAAATGCGGGCGGTGTCGTCGAGGAATGCGAACCGCCGAAACGATTCGCCGTCACCTGGGAAATGGGCCCGATGATTTCCTGGCTCGAAGTCCGGCTCGATCCGGCGGCCGAGGGCACCACCCTGGAATTGGTGCACGAGGCACCGGTGGACCCGGATATGTGGAAGCAATTCGGTCCGGGCGCGGTGGGGGTCGGCTGGGATCTCGGGCTCATGGGCTTGGGCCTGCACCTGGACAGCGGCGCGGCGGTCGACCCGGCGGCCGCCCTGGAATTCCCGACCACCCCGGAAGGCATGATGTTCGTGCGCGCCGCGGCCACCGGCTGGGCGGAAGCGGCGATCGCCGACGGCGACGATCCGGCTCTCGCCCGCCCGGCAGCCGAGGCAACCCTCGCGTTCTACACCGTCATCCCCGAGGAGGGCACACAGTCCTGATGTCGCCCACCGCTCCGGCGAAAGTATTCGAGGCACTCGCCGATCCCGTCCGCCGCACCATCCTGCGCCTGGTCGCCGCCGGCGAACAGCCGGCCGGCGCCCTGGTGGCCGGGGTGCGGGCGCAGACGCCGATCTCCCAGCCCGCGGTCTCCCAGCATCTCAAGGTGCTGCGCGAGGCCGGGCTGGTGCGGGTGCGGTCGGTGGGGGTCCAGCGGATCTACACCCTCGACCCGGACGGTATCGGCATCGCCCGGGAATGGCTGACCGCGCTGCTGGATCCGATGGCGCAGTTCGCCCAGCCGCTGGACGCACTCGCCACCGAGGTCGCGCGCGGGAAACGCGAGCGGCGGCAGCGCCCGGATGGCCGGGAGACAACCCGCGACACCCGGCCCGCTTGAACCGCCCGGACCGGCGGGCGGCGCACCGCCGGCATGCCGGTCGAATCGCCGATTGATGTGGCCGGTCGCAGAACGGCCCCCAGGTAAGGCGACCGGCCACTTCACCTGGGGCGGCAGGGCGCGCCGGTTCCGATAGTCCTGGTATACAGCTGGGATGCGGCGGTGGATGGTCGGTTCGGCACTCGGGCTGGTAGCGGTGCTCCTGGTGGTGACCGGCGGCTATTTCCTGATGAATTCCCGCACCTACCAGCTCGCGGGCCGGTTGGTGGATCGAGTGGAAACCGGTGAGAAGGTCGTGGCGCTGACGCTGGACGACGGTCCGAGCGACCGCGCCGGCGAAGTCCTCGAGCTGCTCGCCGCCGCGGACATACCCGCGACCTTCTACCTCAACGGCCGTGATCTCGCCGCCCGCCCCGAACTCGGCCGCGCGATCGCCGAAGCCGGCCACGAGATCGGTAACCACACCTACAACCATCGCCGCATGGTGCTGGTCTCGCCCGCGACGGTGGCCGACGAGGTGGAACGCACCGATGCCGAGATCCGCCGCACCGGCTACCGGGGTGAGATCACCTTCCGGCCGCCGTACGGCAAGAAACTGTGGACCCTGCCGCACTATCTGGCCGACCACGACCGGACGACGATCACCTGGGATGTGGAACCGGAAGCGGGGAATACCTCGGCCGATGCGATCGTCGCCGCCACGGTCGAGCAGGTCCGGCCGGGATCGATCATCCTGTTGCACACCATGTTCGGCGGCGGGGCGGCCTCCCGCGAAGCCATCGGGCCCCTCGTCGCGACACTGCGCGCCGAGGGTTACCGCTTCGTCACGGTGTCCGAGCTGATCGGCCACGGCGAGACCGCACGGTCTTGATCGCGGCGAACGGAGCGCGCGGCGGGTAGGTTCGCAGACAGCCGTGCGCTCCCGAGGCCGCGGCAGCACAAGGTTTCCACCCGAGAGGGGCAGATTGATGGTTTCGGCGTCGCAACCCCGGATCGCCCCCGGCCGCCTGCGCGAGCTGGGACCGGTCAACTGGGCGGCCTGGCAGGTCCTCTCCCGCGCCTCCGGCACCGCGGACGCCCAGCTGTTCAGCACACTCGGCCGCACGGGCCGGTTGTTCCGCGGCTGGCTGCATTTCTCCGGCATGCTCATGCCCGCCGGCCGGTTACGCCGCCACGACAGCGAACTGGTGATCCTGCGTGTCGCCCACCTGCGTGACTGCGCCTACGAAACCGATCACCACATCCGCCTGGGCCGCCGCGCCGGGGTGACCCCGGAAATCCTGGACCGGATCCGCCGAGGCGCGGGCGCCGACGGCTGGACCGATAAATACCGCGCCCTGCTGACCGCGGTGGACCAACTGGTGCAGACCCGCGATATCGACGACGACACCTGGAACCATCTGGCCACCTACTACGACGACAAACGCCTGATCGAAATCGTCCTTCTGGTCAACCAATACGAGGGTTTGGCCGCCACCATCCACACCCTCCGCATCCGCCGCGACGAATTCTGACGGCTGCCGTTCCCGGCAACCCGGTCGGGTACGCAGCCGGGGCATAGACCTCCTGCGGAAGTCACGGTCACCGATGACCGGTTCGATCAATTCAGCGGCGCCGAGATTTCCGCCAGCCGAGTCAGCTCCGGCTCGGTGAGGCGCAAGTCCATTACGGCGCCGAGTTCGGTGGCCTGGTGAGGTTTGGAGGCGCCCGGGATGGCGACCACGGTGTCGCCGTAGTAGGTGATCAACCAGGCCAGTGCGATCTGCGCCGGTGTGACGCCGTACGCGGCGGCCAGTTTCCGGAGTTCGTCGATCAGTGGTGCGGTGCGGGCCATGGTGCGCTGGTTGAATCGGCCCAACGCCCTGCGGATGGGACGGACATCGCCCAGCAGATCCGGCGATTCGTGGAATTTGCCGGTGAGCAGCCCGGATTTCAGGGGTGAATAGGCGATCAGGGTGATCCCGAGCCGGCGGGCGGTTTCCAGTACTCCGTTGTCCTCGATCTTGCGGTGCAGCAAGCTGATCTGCACCTGATTGGCGACCAGCCGCAACCCCTGTTCCCGCAGAATCCCGTCGGCGCGTTCCATCTGGCGGGCGGAGAAATTGCTGACGCCGATATGCGCGATCTTGCCCGCTTGCTGGAGCCGAGCCATCGCCTCGACCTGCCGGGCCTGCGAGGAGAAACTGCCGAACGGCTGGTGTATTTGGTGCAATGTGATCGGGAAGCCCTGTAGAGCCGAAATTCTCGCGTCGATGGTGGCGGCGATATTCCCTGCGGTGCGGCCCAGCGGAGTCCATTTGGTGGCGATCGAGATTTCGGAGGGGCCGGTTCCGCTCGCCCGCAGCGCCGTGGTCAGCGCGCGTTCGGAATGTCCACCGCCGTACATCTCGGCCGTATCGAACCAGTTGATACCGCTGTCCAGCGCGGATTTCACCACGCTGCCGATCGTTGTGCCATCCAGTTCCGGGTAGAACTGGGCCCCCAGGCCGGGCCCCGCGAATTGCATACACCCCAGCCCGATCGGCGTGACCTCGATATTTGTGGATCCCAGAACTCGTTTCGTAGGCATGATCTTCTCCCATCTCATGGTGAGACATTAATGTCTCATGACGAGATTCCGCTGTCAACGAATGGGACCGAACTATATGCTCGGGCCATGACCGAACGTCCCGCTCTCCGCGATCACATCGAAGCCGCGATCCTCACCGCGGCCGCCGACGTGCTGGCCGTACGGGGCACCGCGAGCATGGCCGAAATCGCCGCGGCCGCCGGAATCGGCCGCGCGACCCTCTACCGCTACTTCCCCAATCGGGAAGCCCTGTTGAGCGGACTCACCGCGGCGGCAGCACGGGACCTGATCGCTCGTATCACCGACGCCGATCTCGACTCGGTCCCGGTACCCACCGCGCTCGCCCGCCTGACCCGCGGTTTCCTGACCGCCGGTAGCAAGTACGCCGCCCTGCTACAACCGGAAACGCAGCTTCCCGAGAAGGACGCCGACCTGAAACAGCGCCTGGGTGATCCGGTCCGCGGCGTTCTGGCCCGCGGCGCCGGCTCCGGCGCGCTGCGCACCGACCTGAGCGTCGACACGCTGTTCGAAATGTTCACCGGGCTACTGGAAAAAGCGCTGCTCATGGTGTTGCGCGGCGAGTCCGGAGTGGAGCAGGCCAGCGCCGCGGTACTCGCGATCTTTCTCGACGGCGCGCGTACATCCGGGAATCGCGACGCCCCCTAGCAGGATTCCTACCGGTCTCCCGGCCCTGGAACGTAAAAACCCGGCGCGGAAGTACCGCGCCGGGTCCCGCCGGGCCGAACCGCGGCGAAAACGATCAGAAGTTGATCATATGACCGGCCAGGCCGTGGATCGCCTCCTGCAACGCCTCGCTCAGCGTCGGGTGCGTATGCACATTGCGGGCCAGTTCGTTCACCGTGAGATCCCACTTCTGCGCCAGAGTGAGTTCCGGCAGCAGTTCGGAGACATCCGGGCCGATCAGATGCCCGCCGATGAGCTCCCCGTACTTGTTGTCCGAGATCAGCTTCACGAATCCGGTGGCATCGCCGAGGCCGTGCGCCTTGCCGTTGGCGGTGAACGGGAAGGTCGCGACCTTCACGTCGTAGCCCTCGTCGCGCGCCTGCTGTTCGGTGAGCCCGAAGCTGGCGACCTGCGGCTGGCAGAAGGTGGCCCGCGGCATCATCCGGTAATCGCCCAGCGTGAGGGTTTCCGCACCGCCGATGGTCTCGGCCGCGACCACACCCTGCGCCTCCGCGACATGCGCGAGCTGCAGTTTCGCGGTCACGTCACCGATGGCGTAGATATGCGGCACATTGGTGCGCATGTTGTCGTCGATGGCGATGGCACCGCGCTCGGTGAGTGCGACCCCGGTGTTCTCCAGCCCGTAGCCCTCGACGCGGGGCGCGAACCCGACGGCCTGCAGCACCTTGTCGACCGTGACCGTTTCCACGGAGCCGGACTTGTTGTCCTTGATCGCCACGGTGACCTTGGACCCGTCGTCGTCGATCGACTGCACGGCGGCGCCGGTGGTGATGGTGATCCCCAGCTTCTTGTACGCCTTGGTGATCTCCTTGGACACATCGGCGTCCTCGTTGGGCAGCGCGCGGTCCAGGAATTCCACGATCCGCACGTCCACGCCGTAGTTGCGCAGGACGTAGCCGAACTCCATCCCGATGGCGCCGGCGCCGACGATCAGGATCGAACCGGGCAGGTCGCGGGTGAGGATCTGCTCCTCGTAGGTGACCACATTCTTGCTCAGCGAGGTACCCGGCAGCAGTTTGGTGGTGGTGCCGGTGGCGATGATGACGTTGTCGAAGGTGATCGACTCCGTGCCGCCCTTGCTGAGTTCGACCGAAATGGTGTTGGGGTCGGTGAACGATCCCTTGCCGTCGTACTCGGTGATCTTGTTCTTCTTCATCAGGAAGTGGACACCCTTGACCCGGCCGTCCGCGACCTTACGGCTCCGGTCGAACGCCGCCCCGAAATCGAACGACGCCTCCCCGGAGATACCGAAGGTTTTCGCTTCCTTGGTGAAGATATGGGCCAGCTCCGCATTGCGCAGCAGCGCCTTGGACGGGATGCAGCCCACGTTCAGGCATACGCCACCCCAGTATTTCTGCTCGACGATCGCTGTTCGCAGGCCGAGTTGAGCGGCGCGGATCGCGGCGACGTAACCGCCGGGACCAGCACCGAGAACGACGACATCGTAGTGGGAAGTCACGGTGTCGAGCCTAACTCTCGCCGCCTGCCGCGGCCCACCCCACCCGTCCCCACTGGTGAGCCGGATCACCGGCACCGTCGCGGCACCGCGGGCGACTAACGTTGGTATCCGTGGTGACCGCTCGACCTCCCGGCCTCGGCCCGACCGGTGCCCACCGCCCGGACCGCCCGTCACCGGCCGCGGCCGGCCGAAACGATCCGGCGCCCGCCTTCCTCGATCCACTTGCCGGGACCGCCTCCACCCAGTTGATCCGCCTCGTCCGGGACGCCGCGGTGCGGGCGGGCGCCGGCCCCGACCGGATCGGCGCGATCCACGGCGCGGACGAGCGCGAATCGCGCGGCGAACTCGACCGCGTACCGCTGCGGTCACTGGTCGAACTGTGGGAACTGCTCGCGGGCGCCGGACCGGGCGCGGGGCTCGCGGTGGCCGCGGATGCGCCCCTCGGCAGGCTCAGCACCTGGGATTATCTCGTGACGACCGGGACCACGCTGGCTGCCGCGCTCACCGCCGCGCAGCCGTATCACCGGCTGGTCACCGCGGCCACCGAGGGATTCGATCTGCGGTACGACGACGAGCTGACCATCGGCTACCGCACCACCGCCGACGATCCAGCGGTCACCTCGGTGATCAACGAGTACGTCTTGGCCTACTACTTGCGGCGGGCCCGGGAGGGCCTCGGGCGACCGGTCGCGCCGGCGCGAGTCACGTTCAGCCATCCCGCTCCCCGCGACCACCGTGCGCTGACCGAAGGGTTCGGCACCCACCGGATCGACTTCGACGCGCCCGCCGACACCATCACATTCGCCGCGGCCGATGCGGCGGCTCCGCTGCAACGGGCCGACCCCGCGCTCGCCGAACTGCTGCGCGGTCACGCCGACCTGGTCCTCGCCTCGGCCCGTCCGATCCCCGGACCCCTGGAGGATTTCCGCACCGCGCTGGCCGCCGCGATCGATACCGGCGACCCCACCCTGGCCACCGTCGCCGCCCGGCTGGCGCTGAGCCCGCGCAGCCTGCAACGGCGCCTCGCCGAACACGACACCACCTGGCGGCACGAACTCGACCTCCTCCGCTATCGGCGCGCCGAAGCGCTGCTGTCCGCCGGCGCCACGACAGCCACGGTGGCGGCCCGGCTCGGCTTCACCGATGACCGCGCCCTGCGCAAAGCCTTTCGCCGCTGGAACGGGTCGCCGCCGAGTGCCCTGCGCACCCGCTGATCGGCTCGCCCCGGGCCGCGCCGATCAGCACACCGCCTCGTCGGGCGCAGCAACGCCGGCAGTCGAGCCTTGTCCCGCAGGCCCACGAGCGGCACTCACAAGGCCGAGGTGGCGCGCGGTTTCCGACCGTGTACCCGGTGGCCGCAGCCGGATCGGTCCGCACCACCGGCGAGCGCGGTGCAGGCGCACAGGACCCGAGTTGGCGCGTACGGACCGGTAGGCGGCACGCGCGGACCTGGGACGCGGCCGGGGACCGCCATAGCGTCGTGGGTATCCGGACGAACCGTCCACGAAACGAGATAAGGCGCAACCATGCAGGCAGATCCACAGAGCCGAGCCACCCGCGAGTTCGCCGGCGAGCAGGCACATCCGGCGCTCCCCGCCACGACGCGCGAGATCCATTTGGCCGCACGGCCGGCGGGCGCGGCGACAGCGGCCGACTTCTCCCTGGTCACAACCTCGATTCCAGAACTCGCCGACGGCCAGATCCTGGTTCACAACACCTGGATGTCGGTCGACCCGTACATGCGCGGGCGGATGGACGACAAACCTTCCTACATCCCCCCGTTCCAGCTGGGGCAGGCGCTGGAAGGCTCGGCCGTGGGCGAAGTGATCGCCTCCTGCTCCGCCGATATCCCGGTCGGGGCGACCGTCACCCATTTCGCCGGCTGGCGCGAGCATGCGGTGCTCGACGCCGCGCAGGCCACACCGATCGATCCAGTTCTGGCCGCCGCGCACCACTACCTCGGCGCACTCGGCACCACCGGGCTCACCGCCTACGCCGCTCTCACCGATGTGGCGCCGGTCCGGCCGGGTGACACCGTGTTCATCTCGGCGGCGGCGGGCGCGGTCGGCAGTGTCGCGGGGCAGCTGGCGCGCGTGCTCGGGGCGGGCCGGGTGATCGGCTCGGCGGGCGGTCCGGCGAAAACCGAACTGCTGACGGGCGAATTCGGCTTCGATGCGGCGATCGACTATCGGGCCGGCAACCTGCCCGGGCAGCTCGCACAGGCCGCACCCGACGGTATCGACGTCTACCTCGACAGTGTCGGCGGCGAGCAGCTGCGGGCCGCGGTGGCGGCGATGCGCCCTCGTGGGCGCATCGCCCTGGTCGGCGCCATCAGCGGCTACGACGGCGAGACCGCCCAGCCGGGCCCGGATCTGTACCTGGCCGCCACCAAGGAGATCACCCTGCGCGGCATGCTCGTCAACAGCTACTTCCCGCTTTTCGGCGAGTACATCGCGAAGGCGGCCGGCTGGCTCGCCGACGGAACACTGCGGACGCGGGAGACGGTCTACCACGGGCTCGAACAGGCGCCGGCCGCCTTTCTCGGTGTTCTCACCGGAGCCAACTCGGGCAAGATGCTGGTCCGGCTGGATCAGCCGAGCAGGAAGGCGACCAGGAAACCCGCCGCGGTCGCGATACCCACCCACCAGCCGCCCTCGCGGTAGGCCTCCGGCATGAGCGAATCGGCGAGGACCGCGACGGTGGCGCCACCGGCGAAGGCTTGTACGCCACTGATCGCGGTCGCGTCGATATGCTCGGAGAGCACCTGCCCGCCCACGGTGACCGCGACGAGCACCGAGCCCGTCAATACCCACAGACCGAAAGCCCGGCCGCCGGCAACATCCTTTTCGCGGTGCAGTAGCGCGGAGCCGCCGATCGCCTCCGGGACATTGCCGGCCGCGATGGCCACCAGCAGCACCAGGCCGCCCCCGGAACTCAGCGTGACCCCCAGCGCCGTGTTCTCCGGGACCCCGTCGAGGACGGTACCCAGCATGAGAGCCCAGCCGACGGCGGCACCGCCGCCGCGTCGTTCGAGGAATCGGTTGGCCACCACGTAGACGATGGCTCCGAGGAACAGTGCGGCACCGGCGGTGAAAGCCCCGGCCTGGACGAAAGCCGGTTCGAACAACTCGTTGGAAACCGCGGCGATCATGGTGCCCGCACCGAAGGCCATCAACGAGGCGAGCAATGGCCGAGGCAATGTGTAACGCAAACCGATAGCGGCACCGATCACCAATGGAATGGCCGTACCGAGTCCATACAGCAGTGCGGTTCCCATACGGTGAACACTATGTGTTGCCGCGTAATTGCCTCGACCCCGCGCGGCCGAAAGAAATTATTCTAGAATTTCCCTCTAAAATCGCGCATACCGTGCCGCGACCGGGTACTGTCCGATTTGGCAGTTTCACCGGCGACCAGGCTTGCGGGCAGCCAACTTTCGGCAAACCCGCAGGGTGCTACCGGTGCGCTACGAAAGGCCCGATCGATGACGAGGGGATCGGGCTTTTCGGTATTGTTCTGCGCGATGTCACAGGAAGCGAATTCGGGACGAAGGTATGCCGGCCAGCCCGTAGAAGATCGGCAACGCGAGCGGCGCGCTCGTTTTCTCGAATCCGGCCTGACGGTTTTCGCCCGCGACGGGTACGCCAATAGCTCGGTCGGTGCCATTTGCAAAGACGCGGGGCTCTCCTCGCGTCAGTTCTACGAGGAGTTCACCGGCCGCGAATCCTTACTCGTCGAACTCTTCGCTCTCATCGACCGCGAATCGCGCGACGCGGTACTGGCATCGCTGGACCACAGCGCCGACCAGAGCCCACTGCACCGTATCGACGCGGCGGTGCGCGCCTACGTGCAATCCATCGGCTCCGATCCGCGACGAGCCCGGGTCGTGCTCGTCGAAGTGGTCGGCGCGGGGACCAAAGTCGAGAAGCTGCGCACCGAATCCCGGCGCTCCTGGAGTGCCGTACTGGCCCGGGCCGCCGAGGATGCCGCCTTACACGGCGAGATCCCGACCGGCGATTACGACCTGCGGATGCTCGCGATCATCGGCGCGGTCAACTACGTCGTCGAAGAATGGAGCGGGATCGAACCCCAGCGGCCGCTCGACGAGGTGATCCGGGTGCTGAGCCGGATCATCATCGGCGCCATCCGCGCCTGACGCCGCGGCGCACGGGCAGCACGACGGGTAGGCGCATAGGCTTCCCACCGTGGAAACCGTTGCCATCCAGATGCCGGACGGGAGCACCGTGCCGGTGCGGCTGCTCCCGGCTACCGGCCCGCATCGGCACCCGATCACCCTCGACCGGCCGCGGCCGGTGATCGTGATGATCCCCGGGCTCGGGGTGCCCGGGGAGTTCTACGTGTACTTCGCCCGGGAACTCACCCGCCGCGGGTTCGATGTGGCGGTCGGCGAACTGCGCGGCAACGGCGACAGCACCCCGAAACCCAGCGCTGCCAGCACATACGGTTACCACGAACTGGCCGCGGTGGATTTTCCGGCGATCTTCGAGGCGGTGCGCACCCGCTTCCCGGACAGCACCCCGTACCTGCTGGGTCACAGTATGGGCGGGCATCTGTCGATGCTCTACGCCGCCCGGGTGCGGGGACGGCTCGGCGGGTTGATTCTCGTCGCCTCCGGCACTCCCTACTACCGCGGTTTCGGCGGCATCCGGGGCCCGGGCCTGCTGCTGGGCACCGCCGCCATATCGCTCACCGCCAACCTCGCCGGTGTCTGGCCCGGCGACAAACTCGGCCCCAACGGGTTCGGCCGCCAGTCCAAGGTGCTGATCTCGGATTGGGCCCGGCTCGCCCGCACCGGAAAATTCGCCCCGGCCGGTGCGGATATCGACTACGAGGAACGAATAGCCCGGCTGAAACTGCCGGTCCTGTCGATAACCTTGGCCGGCGACGAGCTGACGCCGCCGGCCACGGCGAACCACCTGCTGGACAAACTGCCCGCCGCGGACAGAACCCGATGGCACGAACCGCGGCGGCTGGGCCACAACGGCTGGATCTCCGATCCCGGCCCGGTGGTGGACCGGATCGAGAATTGGCTGCACGACCGCTGAACGTTATTTCGCGGTACGTCCCTCGATCAGCATCTGAGTGAAGAATTCGTAGATCAGGGCCGCTTGGAATGCCGACTGCTTGTTGTCCGCGGCCCCGCCGTGCCCGCCCTCGATGTTCTCGTGGTACCAGATGCGATGCCCTTGTTGCTCGAGCAGCGCCGCCATTTTCCGCGCATGCCCGGGATGTACGCGGTCGTCACGGGTGGAGGTGGTGAGCAGAATCGGCGGATAGGCCGCGCCCGCGCCGGTTTCCATCGCTTTCTGATAGGGCGAATAGCGGCTGATGTAGGCCCATTCCTCGGGAATATCGGGGTCACCGTATTCCGCCATCCACGACGCCCCGGCCAGCAGCCGGTGATACCGGCGCATATCGAGCAGGGGCACCTGGCAGACGAGGGCGCCGAACAATTCCGGATACCGGGTGAGCATCACGCCCATCAGCAGGCCGCCGTTGCTACCGCCCACCGCACCCAGTTGCGGCGCGGTGGTGATACCCCGGTCCACCAGGTCGCGGGCGATCGAGGAGAAATCCTCGTACACCTTGTACCGGTTCGCTTTCTGCACCGAGGTATGCCATTCGGGTCCGTATTCCCCGCCGCCGCGGATATTCGTCATCACCCAGGTGCCGCCCTGTTCGAGCCAGCCCATACCGGACGCGCCGCTGTATGCGGGGGTGCGGGAAACCTCGAACCCGCCGTAACCGGACATGACCGTCGGCCCCGGGCGGCCGCGATTCTCGCGATGACGGATGACGAAATACGGGATCATCGTGCCGTCGTCGGAGCGGGCGAAGAATTGTTCGGTATCGATCCCGGCCGCGTCGAAGAATGCGGGTTCCTGCTTCAGTTCGGTCGCCGGGGCACCGACCGCACTCGCCAGCAAGGTGGTGGGAGTGGTGAAACCGCTGGTCATCAGCATGAATTCATCGCCACTTTCGAGCGGGTCGAGATTCATGATGCTGGTGGTGGCCATGGGTGGAGTGTCGGCGAGCGGTTCGGTGCGCCACCCTTCGGCGTCCGGTGTGAGGACATACAGTTTGGTCTGCACATCCTCCAGGGTCACCAGGAGCAGATGGTTCTCGGTCCAGCCGTAACCGTGTAGCGAAGTGTGCGCGTCGGGTTCGAACAGGACCTCGAATTCCCGGTGCCCGGCCAGGAAACGGTCGAAATTCGTGGCGATCAGCGAACCCGCGCCGTAGGTTCGCCCACCGACCTCCCACGGCGACTTCAACCGCACCAGCAGCCACTCCTTGTACCACGACTCATCGGCATCCGAGGGCGTCTCGAGGTGGATCCGCGAACCGCCGGCGTCGAGCAGGTACACCTCCTCGTTGAAGAAATCGGTGGCCTGGGCGACGTAATGACGCTCGTATCCCGGCGTGCGGTCGTAACCGGCGGAAACAGCGACATCCGTTGCGGTGCCTACGAATACGGTCTCGGCGCTGTCGAGTGCCGTACCGCGCCGCCAGCGCTTCGCGATCCGCGGATAACCGGAATCGGTCAGTGATCCCGGGCCGAAATCGGTGCCCACGTAGACGGTGTCGATATCGATCCAGCTCAGCCGGGATTTCGCCTCCGGCAGGAAGAATCCGCCGTCCTCCGGCGCGATGAATTGCCTTGTCTCCAGGTCGAATTCACGAACGACCTTGGCGTCCGCGCCGCCCCGCGACAGACTGATCAGCGCCCGGGTCTGTTCGGGCCGAAGGACCCCCGCCCCGCCCCACACCCAGTTCTCGTCCTCGGCCGCGGCCACCGCGTCGAGGTCGATGAGCACATCCCATTCCGGTTCCGGCTTCATGTATTCGCCGAACGTGGTCCGCCGCCACAGCCCCCGCGGATGTTGCGCATCGCGCCAGAAGTTGTACAACCACTTCCCGCGCCGGCCCGGGAACGCGATCTTGGCGTCGGTATCGAGCATGTCCAGGATCCGGGCCCGCAGCACCTCGAACCGGTCGGCCGCGGCGAACCGCTCCATGACCACCTCGTTGTGCGCCCGGGCGAAATCCAGGGCCCGTTCGCCGGTGACCTCTTCCAGCCAGAGAAAGGGATCGGATCCGCTGTCCGGTGCATCGCTCATCCGACCATTCTGACCCAGCGACAGCGAATGCGGTGACGCCGGTCAGCCTGGTCCGGCAGCGGGGGCAGCGGCCCGATTGGGCCGACCGGCGCAGCGGGCCGTGGATCCGGCGGCCGGTACCGGGCCGCTATTTCCCCTTCGCCGCCGGCACCATCTACCGAGCTACCCCCGGCAGACCGATTCCTCAACGACGCCCTGGGCACCCCGACCACCCTGGCCCACGTATCGGAGACGACCCTGGTGGTCTCCTCGCAATTCGACAAAGGCGGCCCGCTCGGACAGGGCAGTCCCACCACCCCGTTCCAGGTGTCGGCGGTATCCGGATTCTGAAGCGCGGCCGTGGTGTCGGTCTCGGTGACCGGCACCACAGTGAGCAGCCGCTACCGCCCGGCTACCGGCGGCAGGGGGTGCCCGGGGTCCAGCGCGGGCAGGCCGTCGATGCTGCGCCCGTTGTCTCCGGAGATCCGCGCGGCGTACTTCTCCGCCGGCTGCCGGGCGTGATGGGCGTCGAGCACCGGGCGTTCACCGACGAGGTCGTAGTAGGGCACCGAGTATCCACATGAGTCCGCGATCCGATCCACGCTGATCACGATGGCCATCCGGACGCCCGGATGATCGCTCCCGAAATGCTCCCGGAGATTCTCGAATTCGGCCTCGTCGGGCCGGACGACCCGGCCGGTACCGAACAAGCGCAGGATTCGCGAGTTGCGGGTGAACGAGCAGAACATGATGGTGATGCGCCCGTTGTCCCGCAAATGCGCGATGGTCTCCACACCACTGCCGAACAGATCGAGGTACGCCACGGTGTGCTCGTCGAGCACGGCAAAGGTGTCGCGGTATCCCTTCGGCGACAGGTTCACCCGTCCCCCGTCGGACGGTGCGGTCGCGACGAAGAACATCGCCTGCTTTCCGATGAACTCCCGCAACGACTCATCGATCTGCGAAAACACCTTGGCCACCGCGCTCGCCCTTCCCTCGCCCTCCCGGTACGGGATCACTCCCGAGCCTAACCACACCCGGCCGGCAAGTGCTGCCACCCCGGTCTCCGGCCCCTTCCGGCACCGAGGCCGGAGCGCCGCAGGGTTGGCCGCCGTGCCTACCACTCGCCGGCGAACGGGCGGGGGCATCACTCCCCCGTTGTCACGGGCAGTAACCGCTGCAGGACATCGGTGATGGTGATGAGACCGATCAGCTCCCCGGTGCCCGGGCCGGTGACGGTGGCGAGGTGGCTCCGGGTTTCGCGCATCGTGCGCAGCGCCTCGTAGACGGGGAGTTCGGCGGGCAGGGTCAGCACCGGGCGCATGAGCTGGCGGGCGGTGGCTCCCGGTCGCGCCTGAAGACTGTCGCGGACGTGCAGAAAGCCTTCGATCCGGGCGCCGTCACGGACCAGTAACCGCAGGTGGCCGCTCCGGCGGGAGACGTCTTGGACGGTGTCGGGTCCCGCATCCGGGGTTACCGAGCTGGGTGTGGCGTTCGGTCGCACGATATCGCCGACAGTGAGTTGCTCCAGTTCCAGCGCACTGGTGAGATTGCCGTGATAACGCTCGTCGAGGGTGCCGGCGGTGGCGGAATGCTCGACGAGGTGACGGAGCGCGGCGGGATCCTGACCGGCCTCGACTTCGTCGACCGGGGTCACACCGACCTTGACCAGGCACCAGTTGGCGGCCTGGTTCAGCGTGGTCAGCAGCGGCCTGGTCAGCCACATGAAGGCGCGCATAGGGATGGCCAGGATCGTGGCCGACTTCTCCGGGTGAGCAATCGCCCAGGATTTGGGCGCCATCTCGCCGACGACCAGGTGCAGGAACGTCACGATGATGAGGGCCAGCACGAATCCGCCGACGTCGGCGGCCCACGCGGGTGCACCGACGTCCTCGAAGAGCGGCGTGAGCCAATGATGCACAGCGGGTTTGGTGGTCGCGCCCAGCGCGAGGGTGCAGACGGTGATGCCGAGCTGAGAGCCGGCCAGCAGCACCGAGAGTTCCGAGGCACTGCGCAACGCCGCCCGGGCGGCCCGGCTGTCGGGGGCGGCGTCTTCCAGACGGTGGCGGCGGGCGGCGATGAGCGCGAACTCGACCGCGACGAAGAACGCGCTGGCGGCGATCAATCCAACGGTGACCGCCACGACGACCCCGGGGTTACTCATCGCCGACATCCTCCGGTTCGGCGCACACGGTGACGAATACCGAGGCGGGAACATGTTTTTCGACGGCTCGCACGTGCGCGATCAGGGTGGTTCGCGGCTCGGGCCGATCGATTGCGGTGGGCGGCAGTGGAATACCGACCCGCTCACCGACCTCGGGCAACCCGTTGAAGGCGGAGATGACCAGCCCGGCGATGGTTTCGTAGTCGCCGGCGGGCAATTGCCGGTCCAGCAGACGTTCGACCTCGTCCAGGTGCACATCGCCGGCCAGCAGCCAGCCGTCGTCTTCGGCGACCATATCGGCCGCGGCACCGGGGTCGTGTTCGTCGGCGATCTCACCGACCAGTTCTTCGGCGATATCCTCGACGGTGACGATCCCGGCGAATCCGCCGTATTCGTCGACAACGAGGGCCATTTCCTCGCGCTGCCCGCCGAGGCGGGTCACGACCTCCGGAAGCGGCAAGGTTTCGGGTACGAGAACGGCCGGACGAAGCCGGTCGGCTACGGTGCCGCTGGTCTGCGCGCCGAGGAGATCGTGCAGACGGATCACCCCGCGCAGGTCGTCACTGGATGTGCCGACGACCGGGTAGCGCGTATGGCCGGTGCGCATCCGGGCGAGTACATCGGCCAGCGGATCGTCGATATGGACGGTGTCGACCCGGCCGCGCGGAATCATGGCGTGTTCGGCGGTGCTGGTCGGAAAGTCCAGCATGCGGTCGAGCAGAGTGGACAACTCGGGCGGCAACTCCCCGGCCGCGCGCGATGCGGCAACGATATGTTCGAGGTCGCGTGGGGTGGCCGAATGCTCGACATCGTGGACGGGTTCGATACGCAGGGCACGCAGCAGCAGGTTCGACGACTGGTCGAACAGACGGATCAGCCATCCGAAAGCCTTCAGATACACGGTGGTCGAGGCCGCCAGCCGACGGGAGACCGGTTCGGGGCGGGCGATGGCGAGATTCTTGGGCACCAGTTCCCCGAACAGCATCTGCACCAGTGTGGAGAACGCGATTGCCAGAACCGCGCCGACACCGACCCCGACAGCCGTGGGGACACCGACCCCGCCGAGCAGTTCGCCCAGACCGCGGCCGATCAGCGGTTCGGCGACATAGCCGACCAGCAGCCCCGTCACGGTGATCCCCAGTTGAGCACCGGACAGCATGAACGACGTCCGGCGAGTAACCCGGAGGGCGCGGCCGGCGGCCTTGTCCCCGGCACCGGCGCGGGCTTTGAGCCGGGACCGGTCCACGGCCATGTACGCGAATTCCTGGGCCACGAAATAGCCGGTCAACGCGGTGATCAGCAGGACAACGACGACACCGAGCGCGATGCCGAGCACACTCGTCACGACGTCACCGCCCGACGGTTTCGGAGAGGCCGCTCCTCACGGGGCGGCCCGGGTTGTCGGTATTTGCGCGATGCGCGTCTCATGAGCTCGTGCCGGATTCGGGCATAGCTCCGACACTAGCTGATCAGCGCGCGTATCCACTCCCTCATCACGGTCGCCCTGCGACTACCACATGGCCGGCTCCACAATCGGCGCGCCCCGCGGGCTCTTTCGTCGGCAAGGAACCGATTCTCGGTTACGTCGACGGCGTGACCACGACGGGCGACGCCGGCCAGGTAGCGCCGTCATCCGTAGGCGCGGATGATGCGGCCGGTGCCGCCGCCGTGGACGCAGTGCAGGTAGTGCTCGACGAGTTCGTCCATCGGCACCGGACGCATACCGGGGAACTCCGCGGCGAACGCATCGACTGAATCACCGATCAGGGTGGGGCTCACTACATTGATCCGCATACGCCGTGGTAGCTCGATCGCGGCCGATAGGACGAAGCTGTGCAGAGCACCGCTGATAACGCCGCCGCCGGTGACATGCGGCCACGGTTCGTCGGCGAAAATACCCGACGTGAGGGTGAACGAGGCACCGTCGGAACAATGATGCTGCCCGGTGAGGACCAGATCGACCTGCCCGAAGAACTTGGCTCGCATGTTGCCGTACAGCGCATCCGGAGTCAGCGTGCCGAACTAGTCGAGGGCACCGTGCGCCGCGATGCACACGACACCGTCGACAGCACCGGCCTCGCGATACATGGTCTCGATGGTTTCGTGGGAGGCAAGGTCGACATGTACGTCACCCGTCGTGCGCCCGGCCACGATGATGTCGTGGCCGTGTTCGCGAAGTGCGGGAACCAATCGGCGTCCGATGGTGCCGGCGCCACCGACAACGATGATTCTCACCGAGCGGTCTCCCTCCGAGTGCCGGTCGGCGCCGGTGCCAGACCTTGCGTCAGCAAGGTGAGCGCGTCGGCGTCGGAGGTACCGGGACGCGGGTAGAACAGGCCGAGCTGCTGGTCGTCGTCGGTCAAAGTGACCGTCTCGTTCGCCAGGGTCACCCGCCCGACGACCGGATGATCGAGCTCACGCACATAGTACGAACAGGTTCGGACGGGGCGACGCGCCCACATCCGCGCGAACTCCGGGCTGTCGACGGCGAGCCGGCCGACGATCCGTTCGAGGATATGGTCGGCCGGATGCCGCGCCACCGCTTGATGCAGGGCCGCGACCGTGACCTGCGCTTTGGACTGCCAATCGCAATACAACGCGCGGTGATGGGGGTCGAGGAACAGCAACCCCGGCACGCGCCGACGGGAGTAGCCGGGTTCGATGCCCGCTTCTTCCGGAGTCAGCCGTTCGCGGCGACTGCGCAGGAACCCGCCGAGATCATTCGCTCGTGTATTTGCCACCGATCCATCATCATGCCGGTCACCGAGCGTCCGCCTGCCCCGAACAGGGATACCTTCGTCGGCCTTCCGCGCTCCGGACCACTCGGTGACAAGCCGGCCCACGGGGACGCGCAGCCGCAGAAAGGCCGAGGGCCGGCCCACTCGTAGGTGGACCGGCCTTCGGTTCGAAAGGGTTGCCGGGTGGCGGGACTCAGAAGTCCATGCCGCCCATGCCGCCGGTCGGATCGGCCGGCGCGGCGGCCGCCTTCTCCGGCTTGTCGGCGACAACGGCCTCGGTGGTGAGGAACAGGGCCGCGATGGAGGCCGCGTTCTGCAGGGCCGAGCGGGTGACCTTGACCGGGTCGGCAACGCCGGCGGCCAGCAGGTCCTCGTACTCGTTGGTGGCGGCGTTGAGGCCCTGGCCGGCGGGCAGGCCGGAAACCTTCTCCGCCACCACGCCGGGCTCGAGGCCGGCGTTGAAGGCGATCTGCTTCAGCGGAGCCGACAGCGCGACGCGGACGATGTTCGCGCCGGTGGCCTCGTCACCCTCGAGCTTCAGATCGTCCAGAGCCGGGGCCGACTGCAGCAGGGCGACGCCACCACCGGCGACGATGCCCTCTTCGACGGCGGCCTTGGCGTTGCGCACGGCATCTTCGATGCGGTGCTTGCGCTCCTTGAGCTCGACCTCGGTCGCGGCACCGGCCTTGATCACCGCAACACCGCCGGCCAGCTTGGCCAGGCGCTCCTGCAGCTTCTCGCGGTCGTAGTCGGAATCCGAGTTCTCGATCTCGGTGCGAATCTGCGCGACCCGGCCCTTGATGGCCTCGGCGTCGCCGGAGCCCTCGACGATGGTGGTCTCGTCCTTGGTGACGACGACCTTGCGGGCCTGGCCGAGCAGCTCGATGCCGGCGGTCTCCAGGGAGAGGCCGACCTCTTCGCTGATGACCTCGCCACCGGTGAGGATGGCGATATCGGCGAGCTGGGCCTTGCGGCGGTCACCGAAGCCGGGGGCCTTGACGGCGACGGACTTGAAGGTGCCGCGGATCTTGTTCACGACCAGGGTCGACAGGGCTTCGCCCTCGACGTCCTCGGCGATGATCAGCAGCGGCTTACCGGCCTGGATGACCTTCTCCAGCAGCGGCAGCAGGTCCTTGACAGTGGAGACCTTCGAGCCGACCAGCAGGATGTAGGGATCCTCGAGGACCGCTTCCTGACGCTCGGGGTCGGTGACGAAGTAGCCCGAGATGTAGCCCTTGTCGAAGCGCATACCCTCGGTGAGCTCCAGCGACAGACCGAACGTCTGCGCCTCTTCGACGGTGATGACGCCTTCTTTGCCGACCTTGTCCATGGCCTCGGCGATCAGTTCACCGATGGACGGGTCGCCCGCGGAGATACCGGCGGTGGCGGCGATCTGCTCCTTGGTCTCGACTTCCTTGGCGGTGTCGAGCAGCTTGGTGGTGACGGCCTCGACGGCCTTCTCGATACCGCGCTTCAGACCCAGCGGGTTCGCACCGGCCGCGACGTTGCGCAGGCCCTCGCGCACCAGCGCCTGGGCGAGCACGGTGGCGGTGGTGGTGCCGTCGCCGGCGACATCATCGGTCTTCTTGGCGACTTCCTTGACCAGCTCGGCGCCGATCTTCTCGTACGGGTCCTCCAGCTCGATCTCCTTGGCGATGGACACACCATCGTTGGTGATCGTGGGGGCACCCCACTTCTTCTCCAGAACGACGTTGCGGCCCTTCGGCCCCAGCGTCACCTTGACCGCGTCGGCGAGGCTGTTGAGGCCCCGCTCGAGGCCGCGACGGGCCTCTTCGTCGTACGCAATTGTCTTGGCCATTGCGGTGAGATCCTCCAAGTAATGAGGCTGACACACAGGATGACCGCCTTGTCGGGTCACCCTTAGCTACGCTTGGCCAGGCTCGGTGCCCGCGACGGACGACCAGGGGTGTCGTGTACCCGATCTCACCGTCCCGACCTAGCACTCTCCGATCGAGAGTGCCAAAGCCATTTTTAGCACTCGGGGATAGGGAGTGCAAGGTCGACCGGCTCCGATATCGGCAAAACAACGCCCCGGCGCCGCGCACCGGGTGGTGCCGTACCTCCGACACTGCCGGGTCGCCCCGTTCCCGCGGCCGGGAGATCAGTAGAGTTATCCCATGCGCTACAAAGCTTCTACGAGCCGTTGGGCCCGGCCATGTGCGCGGCTGAGAACGATTCGCCGGTGACCGCACGCCCCTCTCGCCGGACCATCCTGCGCGCGGCCGCGACCGGGCTCGCGGCGGCGGCACTCGGCGTACCGCCCGTGACGGCACGACCGGGACCGCTCTCGACGCCCGGCGGACTCGGTACGACGGACCCGGCGCTACTGTCCGCGCTGGACGCCGCCCGGCTGCTGCAGGCCAAGCAATTGCACCCGCGGGAACTGCTCGACGCCTGCCTGCGCCGCAGCGCCGCCTTCGACGGCCCGATCAACTCCTGGATACGCACCTATCCCGAGGAGGCGTACCAGCAAGCGGAAGAGGCCGGCCGGCGCTTGGCCGCCGGGGACGCGCCGCTGCTGTGCGGACTGCCGATCGCGCTCAAGGACCTGATCGCGGTCGCGGGTCTACCGGTCACCGCGTGCAGCCGGGTTCTCCAGGGCAATATCGCCGCGGGTGACGCCACCGTGTGGCGCCGGATGCGCGAGCAGGGCGCGGTCCTGATCGGGCATACCCAGAACGACGAGTTCGCCTTCGACGGCGCCTGCCCCCAAACCGGTAATCCATGGGATATCGGTGCCTCGGTGGGCGGTTCCTCCGGCGGTAATGCCGCGGTGCTGGCGGCCGGTTTCGCTCCGCTGGCCATCGGCACCGATACCGGCGGTTCGCTCCGCCTGCCGAGTTCGCGCGCGGGCACCAGCGCGATCAAACCCACCTATGGCCAGGTGAGCCGCTACGGCGTCATCCCGACCACACCGTCACGCGACCATATCGGGCCGATGGCACGCAGTATCGCCGACGCCGCGTTGCTGCTCTCGGCATTGACGGGCGTGGACGCGCGCGATCCGGCCACCGGTTCCGCGGCCGCTGTTCCCGCCGGCGGGTATCCGCTGACCGCGGCGGGCGGCACGGCTCCGCTGGCCGGCCGGGTCTTCGGGGTCGACCGGCCTTCCGTGGACCAACTCCCCGGCCCCTTGGGCGTGCTCATGTCCGGCTTCCTGGACCTCATCACCCGGCTCGGCGGCCGGCTACGCGATATCGCCTTGCCGCCGCCGCCCCAGAGCATCTTCGGTGATGCCTTGGAAGTAGGCCGCTACCACCAGCAGTGGGCGGACCGGCTGGCGCTCTACTCCCCCGCGGCCGCGGCGACGGTCGGTTCCGGACTGGCCGCCCTGGTCGCGCCGATCGAGGAGTACCTGACCTTCGAGCACGAACGCCGGCGGTTCCAGCACGACTACAACCGGGTGCTCACCGATAACGGGCTGACCGCCATCGTGCTGCCCACGGTGGTCAACGACCGCCGGGATCGCGCCGATATCCGTCCCGATACCAGCGCACCGCTGATCTGGGGCAACTACTCCGGCGCCCCGGTGCTCGCCTTACCGGCCGGCCGCTCCGCGGCGACGGGACTGCCGTTCGGGGTACAGCTGGCCGGGCTGCCCTGGTCGGAGCCGGAACTGATCGCCATCGGCCTGGAGTTGCAGGCGGCCGAGCCGGTCTGGACGGAGTTGCCCGAGTTGCGGGAAGGCCCCCGGGCGCTTCCGGATGTCGTTCGCTCGGCCCCGGGGCCGGGGCCCGACCCGACCGATACGATCGTCCGGCCCGCACCGGCTCGATTCGTTCCGACCAGGGCCACGTCCTGAGCGACGGCCGGCCGTCGGCGCGCAACCGGGCGATCCACGGTCCGCGCGCACGGTATCGGCCCCGCCGGTAGCACGCGTGGCACCGGCTGCCGCGCGGCCGGTCGCTTACAGACTGTCGGTGACTCGCAGCGCGAGCGCGAGGAACGCGTCCGCTCGCCGTTCCTCCGGGGTCCGGGGTTCGCCCTCGTCGACAGTGACGAATTCGGCATCGTGCAGTAGCAGCTCCGCCTCCACTCGCATGATCGCGCGGATGAACGGCGGCGCGACTTCCGGCGGCAGATCACCGTTGACCACGTAACTGCCGTCGGACAGCGATTCGGTGGATACATAGGTCAACGCGCGCAGCAGATCGTCCCGGTGTTCCCCGGCGACCATATCGGGGTCCGTTTCATCCGCCATTGCTATAGATTACCGGGCCGACCGCCCGCGCCGGGAGCACCGAAGGCCATTGCGGGCGAGGTATCCGCGGAATCCGCGGACACCCGATCGACCGGCCGCGGTCGCGATTTCCGGCCGGGTCCGGAGCGCGGGTTACTGTTTTCCGCCCACGATCTGCTGGAGCAGTTCGATCAGGCGGGTTTCGAGGGCGTCTTTGCGCAGGCCCGCCTCGGACAGGATGCCCGTTCCGTTCTCCTGTTCCAGCATCGCCAGCAGGACGTGTTCGGTACCGATGTAGTTGTGACCGAGGCGCAGCGCCTCGCGGAACGTCAGTTCCAGCGCCTTCTTGGTTTCGGCGTCGAAGGGGACGAGTCCGCTCATCTTGCCCGCCGCGGTGGCGGCCTTCAGATCCGCGGGCGCGATGGCCGCGCCGGGTTCGGCCCCGGCGGCCGCGATGGCGGCGGTGGCGATATCGGCCGGCGAAGAGCCCAGGTCGGCGATCAGCCGGACGGCGAGGCTATCGGATTCACTGAGCAAGCCCAGCACCAGATGCGGCATGGCGATCTGCGCGGCGCCCGCGGTATGGGCCGCTTCCTGCGCCGCCACCACCATGGCGCGAGCGCGTTCGGTGAATTTGGCGAAACCGGCGTTGGGGTCCATTTCGGCGGACGGGTCGCCGGGGCCTTTGGGCACGAAGCGCTTCTGGGCGGCCTGTTTGCTGACGCCCATACTCGCGCCGATCTCGGTCCAGGAGGCGCCCGAGCGCCGGGCCTGGTCGACGAAATGGCCGATCAGATGGTCGGCCACATCGCCGAGGTGGCCGGCGGCGACCACCGCGTCGGAGAGTTGTTCCAAGGCATTGTCGGGGCGGGCCTTCTTGATGACCTCGATGAGGTCGTCCAAACGCACTGGAGAAGTCATGCGTCAACTATAGGTTGACGCATGACTTGGCGTCAACCAAAAGTTGACGCACTATCTCCTCAGTTCCGTCCGCCCGGACGCCGCAGCCGCAGCCGCGAATCCCCGCGCAGAGCCGGCCGGCGGATATCCGGGCGCCGCAGCACCGGCAGCCGCCGATCGGCCCGGCGCTGGGCCCGGCGTTCCGCGGGTTTGTACTGCCAGGTCTCGGGGCGGGCCGCCACCCAGCGCTGCGAATACCAGGCGAACGGGATATGCCCCAGGTAGAGCACGATCAGCACCAGCAGCAGCACGATCGGATAGGTGATCAGCGCGGCACCGGCCAGCGCCACCAGCACGAGCAGCCCCGCGGCCGCCTGCGGCGCCACCGAGACCGATTTCATCGCCAAAGTGGGGATGGTGCTCACGCACAGGGCGGCAGTGAAAACGGTCCAGGCCGCCACGAGCGGAAAACTGGTCCACCAGCCGTCGCCGAATTGGACGAAGAGCGCGATGGGCGCCATCGCGATCAGCGCCCCCGCGGGCGCGGGTACGCCCACGAAGTACTCCCGGGCCCAATCGGGGCGGGTGTCGTCGTCCATCAGGGTGTTGAAACGCGCCAGCCGCAGCACGACGCTCACCGCGAACAGCAGCGCGATGATCCAGCCGGCGCTGCTGCTCTCCCCGTCGAACAGCACCACGTAGAGCACGAGCGCCGGCGCCACGCCGAACGAGATGGCATCGGAGAGCGAATCCAGTTCCGCGCCGATCTTGGTGGTGGCCGAGAGCAGCCGGGCCAGCCGGCCGTCCAGCGTATCGAGCACCGCGGCCGCGCCGATCATGGCCAGCGCGATCTCCAGTTCGCCCTCCAGGCCGAACTTCACCGCGGACAGCCCGGAGCACAGCGCGAGGATCGTGACGATACTGGGCAGCAGCCGGATGGATCGGCGCCGCCTGCCTTCGATGACCTGCTCCATCACGATCCCGCCGACGGCAGAACCGCCAGCACCGTCTCCCCTCCGATCGTCCGCTGCCCGATATTCACGAGCAGTTCGGTACCGGCCGGGAAATAGGTATCGACCCGGGAGCCGAACCGGATCAGGCCGTAGGTGTCGCCGATGGTGACCCGGTCACCGGCTGCGGCATCGCAGACGATGCGCCGCGCCAGCAGCCCGGCGATCTGGACAACCACCACCTGCTCCCCGGACTCGGTATCGATGACCATGCTGTTGCGCTCGTTGACCGCGCTCGCCTCGGGCAGATCGGCAGACTTGAAGCTGCCCCGCCGATAGCGCACATCGCGCACCACACCCGATACCGGCGTGCGCTGGACGTGCACGTCCAGAACCGACAGGAAGATGCTCACCCGGGGCAGCGGCTGATCACCGAGACCGAGCTCGGCGGGCGGGGCGGCGGTATCGACGAGGGCGACCTCACCGTCCGCCGCGGCCACGACCACCCCGGGCCGGTTCGGCGGTACCCGGTGCGGATGCCGGAAGAACGTGGCACTCGCCGCGGCCGCAGCGAGCCCGGCCCGGCGCAACCAGCGGCGACGCCGGCCCAGCAGGGCCACGGCCAGCGGTGCGGCCACGAAGGGCAATCCTGCCGGATGCAGCGGCGGGACGGTATTGCGCACCAGATCGGCCAGATGGCCCGGCCCGGTCCGTTGCGGGGTACCGGGCGGGGTGGGACGGCGTGCCACTTATTCCTCTTTCACACTCGACTCGGTCCGTTCGGACCGACGGTACGGTCGGACGCCCGCGCCGACCCGGTACGAACCCGTCGGCGCAAGCGTTCACACCTTACGCCCAGCCGCGGTGTTCGTGCCGGGTGTCGCTCGCGGGATCACCTCCTGACGACCAACCTCACCAGGAACAACAGGATGACGGCACCGAGCAGGCAGGTGAAGAAACTGAACCACCAACCGGCCGATTCGACATCGACACCGAAGACCGAGAGCAGGAAGCCGCCGATCAAGCCGCCGACGACACCTACCACGATATTGAGCAGGATCCCTTGTTGGGCATCGGTTTTCATGATCTTACTGGCAATCCAGCCGGCGATACCGCCGATGATGATCCAGCCGATGATGCCGAGACCGAGCATGAGTGTCCCTCGCTTTTCTCTCCGGTTGCACGCTCGCGGTAGCGAACGTCCGCGGCGGAGCCCCGCTCGCCCGCATACGGCTCGGGCGGACGGCGGCGCTACGCCCATCCGGGCGATACCCGGGCTCCGTCCGGATAACCACTCCGGGGAAAATCGGATACGAGCTGCCGGCACGCGAACATCGAGCTAATATGAGGGTGCCTCATGTCTTCGGATTGCCCGGCGGACGTCAGCCACCGACGCCGGGCGAGGAATCCACACACCGAATCGGGTCCACCCCGCGGCAACGCAGTCGCAGGTACATAGGAGAAGCAGTATGGCTACTCAGCTCGCCCAGACGACCGGGGCGCAGTTCACCGCGATCCTGGGACTGGGTGTCTACCGTCCGGCGCGCGTCGTCACCAACGACGAGGTGGCCGGGCCGATCGATTCCAGCGACGAGTGGATCCGCACCCGGTCCGGTATCCGCACGCGCCGGTTCGCCGACGATTCGGAGACCATCCACTCCATGAGCGTGGCGGCCGCCCGGGGCGCACTCGAATCGGCCAAGGTCGCCGCCGACCAGGTCGACTGCGTGATCGTGGCCACCTCGACCCACCTACTCCTGACCCCCGCCGCCGCGCCGCGGATCGCCACCTAACGCGGGGGGGGCGGCGCGGCGGCGTTCGATATCTCCGCCGGCTGCGCCGGTTTCTGCCACGGCCTGGCGATGGCCTCGGATCTCGTGCGCGCCGGCACCTCGTCGCGGGTGCTGGTGATCGGGGTGGAGAAACTCACCGACACGATCAACCCGGCCGACCGCGGGACCGCGTTCCTGTTCGCCGACGGCGCCGGCGCCGTGGTGGTGGGCCCCGCCGACGAACCGGGTATCGGCCCGACGGTCTGGGGTTCCGACGGCACCCAGCACCAGGCGATCCGCCAGGACAAGGACTGGATCGAATTCTTCACCGAGATCGAGGAGAAGGGCCTCGACGCCGTCCGCCCCTACCTGGCGATGGAGGGCACCGCGGTGTTCCGCTGGGCGGCGCATTCGCTGGAGAAGGTCTGCCGCGACGCGGTCGACCGGGCCGGGCTGGCGATGGACGACCTGGACGCCATGATCCCGCATCAGGCCAACGGCCGGATCATCGAGATCATGGCGCGGGTGCTCAAACTGCCCGAGAACTGCGCGCTGGCCAACGATATCGAGGAAGCCGGCAACACTTCGGCAGCCTCGATTCCGCTGGCGATGGAGACCCTGCTGCGCACCGGACAGTCGAAGCCGGGCGATACCGCCTTGCTCATCGCCTTCGGCGCCGGCCTGTCCTACGCCGCCCAGGTGGTGAAGCTGCCGGAGTTCAGCTCGCCTCAACCGCTTTCTTGATCTTGGCGAGGGATTCGTTCATCCCGCGTACCAGGTTCTCCTCGAAGGCCTCCTCGCCGCCGAGCATCGCGTTCACCAGCGTGCGCGAGACCCAGGTGGTGCCGTTGGGAACGTCCCGGCGCTCGATCAGCCGGGTCCCGTTCCCGGACGGCTCGAGGGTGTAGGTCCACACGGTGCGGTTCTGGCTCACCCGGAACGCCAAGGCGCTGTTCTTCTCGTAGCGCAGAATGCGCGAGGTGGTGGGCCAGAACTTCCAGCCGTCCCGGTTCAGGTTGACGGTGAGCACGCCCGCTTTCGGCTTGCCGATCGGGATCATCCGCACACATTGCGGGCTGAATTCCGGCATGCGGCGCGGGTCGGCGAGTACCTCCCAGACCCGCTCCGGCGCGGCGTCGATATCGATGCTGGCTTCCAAGTTCTTCGGCACCATGGCCTCCAGGTAGATGAAACTCCAAGTATCGGGAAGAGTAGCGATTGGCTTCGGCTCGGTCACGTTTTCCCGGGCCGAGTATCGATATCGCCGATCCAGAAGCAGAATCGAGGGGGTAGACAAGCCGGTTCCGCATACGCCACCGCAAGCAAGACACGACGCCAGCAAACACTCAGCTACGGTAAGGTGATGGGCCGTGAACCTTCGCTCGCTCTTGCGCCGCCAGAACTCCGCGGGGCTACCCCAGCTACCAGCCCTCGAACCGGATGACACCGGCGACGACCGCGTCGACGAACGCCTGGAACGTCTGCTCACCCCCACCGAACTCGATCTGGTCCGCAAGCACCGCGTCTGATTCCCGATCCGCCCGACCGTAGAAGCACCCCTCCTGTCGACCGCGCACCCGAATGTTCCGGCCCTACTCGCATCGACGCCCGACCGCGCCGTGGGGCACACCGCAGCTAACCTCCTATCGGTCTACCTCCATGGTTCGGGGCCCGTCTCGTTCTGGAGCGACAGAGCGGGGGAGCGAAGCGGAGGAGCGGCGGAGTGAAGAACGAGACTTCGGG
>NZ_JARWPM010000257.1 GCF_029869215.1 Nocardia carnea | reverse complement strand
CACCCACCCCACCCCCGGCCCGGCGCCCGCCCGCCCCGGTTGGCCACACCCCCCCCGGCCCTAACAATTCCCCCCGTAATTTTAACGGCCCCGTTCTCGTAGCGGCCGCCGCTCGCGAATCGGCGGCGCCGCCATACTCTTCCTCAACCGCAGCAGCCCGTCTCTGATACGGGATTTGACCGTCGGCAGGCCGATCTCGAGCTGCCGCGCCACCTCCGCGTACGTCCGTCCGTCGTAGTAGGCGAGGGAAATCGCCTCCCGCTGGGTCTCGGTCAGCGAACGCAGGCCCACCACCACGGCCTGATGGTCGAGTTTGCGCTCGACCTCCTCGATGACCTCGTCGTAGTCGTGCCCGAGTACCCGGGCGCCGTAGGCGATTTCCCGCTGGGTGTGTGCCTGTTCGGCGCGCACCCGGTCGACCGCGCGGCGATGCGCGAGCGTGAGCAGCCAGGTCACGGCCGAACCGCGGGCCGGGTCGAAACTCGCGGCGGTACGCCAGGTCTGCAGGTAGACCTCCTGCGTCGTCTCCTCGGCGAACCCCGAATCCTGTAGCACCCGCAACACCAGACCGAAGACCCGCGTGCGGGTCCGATCGTAGAGTTCGGCGAAAGCCTCGGCATCCGAATGGCCACAGCGCTGCAACAGCGCTGAGAGCTCGATACTCTCCTGTGTCATCGGTCATAACAATAACTCCCCGCTATGACCGAGACCGTATGCGGCCCCGGGGAAGCGGCGTCCGCGTCGCACCCGATGCTGCGATGTTGCTCGCGGTGCGGCGCGGGCGGTGCTCCCGCCTGGGCCGATGCGTCCGGGCCGGGTTACACCGCCATCCGGCGGCGGTTGCGGCGCGCGTGCATCTCGCGTTCGGTTTCCGACATCCCGCCCCAGATCCCGTAGGGCTCACTGACCTTCAGCGCGTGGGTGCGGCACTGCATGAGAACCGGGCAGGTCCGGCAGATTTCCTTGGCGCGCATCTCGCGGGCGGCGCGGGCCCGGCCGCGTTCGCCGTCGGGATGGAAGAACACCGCCGAGTCCACACCACGGCAGGAACCGCGCATCTGCCAGTCCCAGACATCGGCGTTCGGTCCGGGAAGGTGGGTGGGCATGGGCATGGGTTGAACTCCTCGTAGACGCGAGCTCGTCGGCATTGTCGAGCGAGTAATGGGTCAACTTCTCGGGTGGTGCCCGGCGTTCCGGGAACGCGCGGACCATAGGCAGCCGATGCGATTTTCGCCCGGCGCCGTTCGTGGCGATGAGTTACGTTAGGGGTATCGGGGAAATTCCGTCAACAGTTCGGCGCGCTGATTTGTCGGATATTTTGCGCCCTGAATTTAACCCAAATGGCTGTTTACTTCCGCTAATCTTCGGGCGATACTGTGTGGTTGCCCCGCTACCGGATCTCGGCCGTCGTCGGTGCTGGTCGGCGTTTTCGCAGGTGGCGAGGAATAGCTGGGGCCGGGCGATCGGTCCGGACCGTAAATTCGCGGGCGTGCCCGGTTCGGCCGGGCGTTGTATCGCCCATCTCGGTACGATTACAGGTGGCCGCGGGACGGCGTCCAGGTTAATTAAGCGAAACGTCGCAGAATTCGATGCGCATCCGCTCATGGATTGCTGGGTGGAGTTTAACCTGATCGAAACACGAGTGATTCTATTAATGCTGGAAGATTGCTGAGGCCGGGGCTGTGGACCGGGTTGCGTGATTTTCCTTCCGCCGGTCCGGCCGGACCTCGGTACAGTGCACCGGTGTCCGCCCCGGTTCTCCCCTCCGAAACCCCCATCTCGTCGTTCGCCGACCATGCCTTCGGCGCGGCACCCGCCCGGTCCGCTGCCGAGTTGCCGGAGCCACGCGATGCCCTCGAAATATGGTGGCAGGCCGTCGCGCTCGGTGGTGCGGGACACTATGCGGCCGCCCGGGCCGCACTGCGCCGGCTGCGAATCGCCACCACTGATCCGGTTCTGCTCTCACTCGCCGCGTCCACCGAAGGTTCACTGAGGCGACAGCTCGGCCGGCACGCGCGGGCCGCGCACGACGACGGTTACGCCGCCGCCCTCGTCCTACCCCGGCTGCGCGGCCCCCCCCCCGGGCGCGGGGGCGGGGCGGGCCGCCCCCCCGGGCCGGGGGGGGCCCCCCCGCCCGCCCGCGCCCCCCCCCCCCCCCCCCCCCCCCCCCCCCCCCCCCGCCCGGTGCCGCCGCGTTTCGGCGGGTGTCATTCCGACGCGACCGGTAGCGCGCTCGCCGGGTGATCGTCGCGGTTCAGCGCAGGAACGCGGTGATCAGCGGGTTGGTCTGCGCCGGGCAGTCCTCGTGCACGGTGTGCCCGCAGCCCGGAAGGACCGTGGCGGTGGCATTCGGGATACGTTCGGCCAGCCGGCCGGCCTGGGATGCGGGCAGCCAACTGTCCGCGCCGCCCCACAGCACGAGGGTGGGCGCGGTGACCTGCCCCAGACCGGCATCGGTGAGCCGGTAATCGAGATTGCGCCACAACGACAGGAATCCGGCACGGTTGGCGGGGCGGGAGAACGGCGCGTAGAGCTCGTCGATCACTTCGTCGGTGACCAGATGCTTGTTCTGGAAGGTCCCGCGGATGTTGTCGGCGTAGAACGACCTGGTAGTGAGGTTCGTCGCCAGCTCCCCCACCAACGGTGTGGTGAACAGCGGTGTCACCGGCGCCTTTTCGGCGTCGAGCCCGGGTGAGTCGAGCAGGACCAGCCGCTCGACGCGGTCCGGGTGCTGCTCGGCGAAGTACAGGCTCCAGGCACCACCCCAAGAGTGGCCGACCAGCGCGGTGCGCTGCAGCCCGACCGCGTCGAGGAAGCTTTCCAGTGCCTGCGCCATCGCGGGCAGGTCGTAGGCGAAGTCACCGCGGTGTACGTCGGTGAACCCCTGACTGGGCAGGTCGACGGCGTAGACGGTGTGTTCGGCCGCCAGCGCCGGAATCACGTCGCGCCAGGAGTACCCCCACAAACCACCACCCGCGACGAGCACGACCGGGCTTCCGGAGCCGGTTCGGGTGTAGTGGAAACGAGCGAGCTCGGTATCGGCGTAATGGGATTCCACCCGCGCCAGGTACTGCGATCGATAGTCGTCGGCAGGCGGCTGACCGTACGCGACGGGCACGATCAGAACCGCGAGTACGCCGAGCAGCACTGCGGCGATCGCGGCCGACGTCCTGAATGCCGTTTTCGATGTCATGGCACAGACTTTCTGATCAGGGGAGCATGACATCTGTTGGACGAGCGACCCCGGGCCGATGTGATGGAGTATGGGGCAGATCACGGCCCGGCCCGCGGCGGTTGCGGTCCCCTATCGTGCATTCCCCGCCGGTTCGTGTCGAGGTCAGGGATCGATCCGCAACCCGGAGTAACTACGCCTCTGGACAACCGGCCGAGCTGCGGCCGGCCGACGACTCGGCGCCGGCGTTGCCGAACGAATCATGGTGACGTGTCGCATCCGCCGGTCAGGAGACCAGATTCTCCGCGGCGCCGGCCATATGGTGCCGGACCGCGGCTGCGGCCGCGTCGGCGTTTCCGGTCTCGATGGCCTCGACGATGGCACTGTGCCGCCCGACGTCCATGTTCCCGACCGCCTTGTCCAGCCCGGCCCACATGATCGACATCCGGATCGAGCCCTCCAGCGACTGCCAGGAGTGCAGGAGAGTTTCGTTGCCGGTGAGGCGGCACAGCACGCGATGAAAGTCGAGGTCGGTTTCGATCCGCTCGTCGAGCGAATGCTCCGCGCGGGTCATGGCGTGCAGCGCCTCGCGGAGCACCGGAAGCAGTTCGGCGCGGTCGGGGCGTTCGGCGAGTTCGCGCACGGCGAGAGATTCCAGGGCGGCGCGCACCGCGAAAATATCGCGTATCTCTTTCTCGTCCAGATGCCGGACGTAGAGCCGGCCCCGCGCACCGGCGGTGATCAGCCCCTCCTGCTGGAGTTGACGCATGGCTTCCCGCAGGGTTCCGCGGCTGATGGCGAGCTTCTCGGAGAGCTCGGTCTCCACCAGCGGACTACTCGGCGCCAGCACGCCGCTGGTGATGGCGCTGCGCAAGGCGGCGACGGCCTGTTGGCGCAGGCTGGTCTTCTCCAATCCGAGCAGAGCGGCAGGTTGAGCAACCATGCGTGCCTCCAGGCGTATGTCAGCGGACGACTGTCGACAACAGTCTGTCGACAATTGTACGGCCCGCCTCTCAGGGAGGGGCGGGCCGTACCGCTCAGCCCAGCTCGGTGAGCACCCGTGCCACGATCCGCTCGGTACTCAGACCGTAGCGATCGTGCAGCGTGGGAAGCGCTCCGGCGTCGAGGAATTCGTCGGGTAGCGCGATCGGTACCACCCGCCGGCCGAGCCCGGCCCGGACCACCGCGGCGGCGACGGTCTCGAACAGTCCTCCGATCTCGGTGTGGTTCTCCAGGGTCACCGCGAGCCGGGGGGTGTCGATCTCGGCGAGCACGGTCGCCGTATCGAACGGTTTGATGGTGGGGCTGTGCACCACCGCGACGTCGACCTTGTGCGCGGCCAGCGCGTCGGCAGCTTGCAGGGCACGCATGGTCATCAGGCCGCTGCTCACGAACACCACATCGGCGCCGCCGCGCAGGACCGCCGCCTTGCCCAGCTCGAAGCGGTAGTCGTACTCGTCCAGCACGGTGGCGACCTTGCCACGCAACAGGCGTAGGTAGGTCGGGCCGGGGCTCGCGGCCAGCTGCGGGACCGCCTGTTCGATATCGACCGAGTCGCAGGGGTCGACGATGGTGAGCCCGGGCATGCCGCGGAAGATCGCCATATCCTCGGTGGCCTGGTGGCTCGGGCCGTAGCCGGTGGTCAGCCCCGGCAGCCCACCGACGATATTGACGTTGAGGTTCGGCTCCGCGATGTCCAGGCACAGGAAGTCGTAGGCCCGCCGCGCGGCGAACACCGAGTAGGTGGAGGCGAAGGGCACCAGACCGGTCTCGGCCATACCGGCGGCCGCGCCGAACAGCAGCTGCTCTGCCATGCCCATCTGGAAGAAGCGCTCCGGAAACGCCTCGGCAAAGATGTGCATATCGGTGTACTTGGCGAGATCGGCGGACAGACCGACGATCTTGTCGTCCTCCCGGGCCGCCGCGACCAGGGCATGCCCGAACGGCGCGGCCGTGGTGCGCTGCCCCGGGTCGACGAACGAGGCGATCATCGCCGACGTTTTCAGTTTGGGAGCGGTGGTGGTCATCGCATGTCCTCGTATCCGGCGGTCAGCTGGTCGCGGCAGATCTGCCATTCGTGTTCGTCGATGCGCATGAAGTGCGCCTTGGTCCGGTTCTCCAGAAGCGGTACGCCCTTGCCGACCTTGGTGTCGCACAGCACGATCGCGGGTGCCCCGTGCGGGGCGGCGTGCTCGGTGGCGGCGTCGAACGCGGCCAGCAATGCGGCGGTGTCGTTGCCGTCGACCCGGTAGGTGCGCCAGCCGAAGGCACGCCATTTGTCGTGTACCGGTTCGGTGCTCAGCACTCCCGCGGTGGCGCCGTCGGCCTGTAACGCGTTGATATCGACCATCGCGATCAGATTCCCGAGCTGGTGGTGGTGGGCGCTCATCGCCGCTTCCCAGGTGGAGCCCTCGTCCAGTTCACCGTCGGAGAGGAAGTTGAACACCCGGGCGGTCGAATCCCGATGCCGCAGACCGAGGGCCATACCGACTGCGACGGTGAGGCCGTGGCCGAGCGAGCCGCCGGAGATCTCCATCCCCGGCGTGTAGCTGGCCATGCCGGACATGGGCAAGCGGGAGTTGTCGGAGCCGTAGGTGGTCAATTCCGCGCGGGGAACGATGCCGGCTTCGGCGAGCGCGGCGTAGAGCCCGATGGCGTAGTGGCCGGTGGAGAGGAGGAACCGATCGCGCCCCTCCCATTCCGGATCGTCGGGGCGGTGCCGCAGGTGCTGGGCGTAGACGGTGGCGAGGATATCGGCGGCACCGAGAGCCTGTCCGACGTAGCCCTGTCCCTGTTCCTCGCCCATATCGAGGACGTGGTGCCGCATGCGATAGGCGAATTCGTCGACGACGGCGCGGCGGCCGGTGGCGGCGTGCGCGGTGGTGGTCACAGCAGTTCCTTTTCCCTGGCAGTCGTGGAGGGGGAGATGGGCAGGCGCGACGCCGCGCCGAGATCGGAAACGGTGACCCGGGTGGCCTCTTCGGCGAGCAGCCGCTCGCGCGGACCCCAGGTCTCCCGGGTGAGTACGGCCGCGATCAGGCCGATCAACCCGTAGAAGCTGAACAGCAATGCCGGGCCTATCCAGCCGAGCCACACGTAGAGCAGCGTGGTCACAAACGGGGTGAAACCGGAGACCATGGCCGAGATCTGGTAGGCCAGCGAAGCCCCCGACGCCCGTCGCGCGGCCTGGAACAGCTCGGGAAACCAGGCGCCCTGGGTACCGGCGAGCGCGTTCTGGCACACCGCGTAGGAGATCACGAAGGTCGCGATCACCAGGACGAACAGACCCGTGTTCACCAGCAGGAACATCGGGATGCCGAACAGTACCGCGAATCCGCATACCCAGAGGTAGACCGGCCGGCGACCGACCCGGTCGGTGAGCGCGGCCCAGGCCACGGTGGCCACCACGCCGACCCCCGACGCGATACACAGGGCCAGCAGCGTCTCGGACTTTCCCGCCAGACCGTTCTCGTGCAGGTAGGAGATCATGTAGGTGATGGACACCGCGTATCCGGCGGTCTCCGCGACGCGCAGGCCGATGCCGCGCAGGATATCGCGCCAATCCTTCTTCACCGACTCCAGCACCGGCGAGGCAACGATATCGCCGCTGTCCTTCACGTCCTCGAACACCGGGGATTCGGGCACCTTGGACCGGATGACCAGGCCGACGGCGACCAGCACGATGCTGGCCAGGAACGGCACCCGCCAGGCCCAGTCGCCACCGAGATGCACGCTGACCAGGAAGACCAGGTTCGCCAGCAGCAGCCCTACCGGGAATCCGGCTTGCACGATGCCGGTGTAGCGGCCTTTGGCCTTCCACGGCGCATGCTCGTAGCTCATGAGGATGGCGCCGCCCCACTCGGCGCCGAAGGCCAGCCCCTGGATGATCCGCACGGTCACCAGCAGCGCCGGCGCCCATAGCCCGACCTGTGCATAGGTGGGCAGCAGCCCGATGGCGAAGGTGGCCAGGCCCATGACGATGAGCGAAGCGACCAGCACGGGCTTGCGGCCCAGCCGGTCCCCCAGGTGTCCGCCGAGCACCCCGCCCAGCGGCCGGGCCGCGAAGCCTACGCCGAGCGTGGCGAAGGCGGCCAGCGTGCCGACCACCGGATCACCGCTGGGAAAGAACGCAGTGCCGAAATAAAGCGCGGCAGCGGTGCCGAAGCCGATGAAGTCATAGGTCTCGATCACCGCGCCCACGGACGAACCGATGGCGACGCGCTTGGCGTCCTTCGTGCCGTGGACGGGACCTCGCATCCCGAGAGCGTCAGTGCTCATGAGTTTCTCCTAGCGCACCGGGTGGAGACCGGTGGTGGGTTTCGAGGGAACGTTATGTCGACTGTCGACAGTGACGCCAGTGTGACCCGTACCACCATGGCATGTCAACCGTCGAGCACCGACCGTTGACTGTTGACAATGACTCGTCGTACTGTGGGCGTCGTCACCGACCCGCCCGGAGGATCTCCCGTGTTCCATGACCGGCTCGGCTGTTCCACGATCAGCTTCCGCCATCTACCGCTCGCGGCGGCCCTGCGCACCATCGCCGACCTGGGTTTCACCGAGATCGACCTCGGTGCGCTGCCGGGCGTATGCGACCACGTCCCGTTCGTGCTGGACACCGCGGCGGTCGACCGGGTGGCGAAGCAGGTGGGCGCGTCCGGACTACGGGTGCGCAGCGTCAACGGCGATATCGGCGACCTGAACCGCCCCGCCGACGAGAGCAGGCGGGCACATCTGGAACGGTTGCTCGAACTGACCGCGGCCGTCGGGGCACAGGCACTCGTGCTCCCGTGCGGCGCACTGTCCCACGACCCGGTCCACACCCTCGACGAGGATCTGGATCTGGTCGCCACGCATCTGGAGTGGGCGTCCGAAGCGGCCCACGCCGCCGGGCTCGCCCTGTGGACCGAGTCGTTGCATGTGCACCGGCTCTGCCACGACCTGGCCCGGGCCACCCGGCTCACCGCGCGGCTGGCGCCGGACGTCGGCATCGTTATGGACTTCAGCCATCTCGTTGCCGCCGGCGCCGACCCGGTCGCATTCGTCCGGCTGTTCGGCCACCGGATCGCGCACGTACATCTGCGCGATGCGGTGGCGGGCGATATCAACCTCAGCATCGGTTGCGGTGCCGTCGATTTCGGTGCGGGGTTCGCCGCGCTCGCCGCGCACGGCTACCGCGGGCATTTCAGCCTGGAACTCGAAACCCGCGATATCACCGACACCGAACGCCCGGCCGCAGCCGTCGCGGCCGCGCGCCTGCTCTCCCCCCTGATCCGCTGACCCATCGAAGGAGCACCCCCATGTCCGTTCAGCGCACCGCCGTCGTCACCGGCGCCACCTCCGAAAAGGGCATCGGCCTGGCCACCGCCCGCCGCTACGCCGAGGACGGCTGGGCCGTCGTCGTGCTCGACCTCGACGGCGAGAAGTCGGCCAAGGTGGCTGCCGAGATCGGCGCCGAATTCGCCGTCCCCGCCTTCGGTCACGAGATCGATGTGGCCGACGAGGAGTCGGTGCTCCGCGCGCACGCCGCGGTGGCCGCCGAGGTCGCCGCCGGCACCCTCCCGCCGGTTGGCGCGCTCGCCAATATCGCCGGTATCACCTCCCCCGTTCCCTTCCTCGAGACCACGCTCGAGTTGTGGAACAAGGTCATGGCGGTCAATGCCACCGGCACCTACCTGGTGACCCGCGCCTTCCTGCCCGCCATGATCGACAACGGCTGGGGCAGGATCGTCAATATGTCGTCCGTATCGGCCCAGCGCGGCGGCGGTGTCTTCGGCAAGGTGCCCTACTCCTCGGCCAAGGCCGCCATCCTCGGTTTCACCCGCGCATTGGCCCGGGAACTCGGCGACTCGGGTGTCACCGTGAACGCCGTGACCCCGGGTGCGGTCGACACCGCGATCCGCGTGGGAAGCACCGAGGAACAGGAAGCCGCGATCCGCCGCGACATTCCCCTCGGCCGCACCGCCACCACCCGCGAGGTCGCCTCGGTGATCACCTTCCTGTCCTCCGAGGACGCCGCCTACCTCACCGGTACCACCGTCGACATCAACGGAGGCAGCCATATCCACTGACACCGAGCCCGCGCGACCTGCACTGCGCATCTCCTGGTGGGGCGACAGCCTGATCGCCGCCCAGGAGGCCCATGCGCCGGTTCTGATCGATCCCTATGAGCTCCCGCCTGTCGGCAGCGCGGTCACAGTGACCCAGTGGCGACATCGCGGTTACGCTCACCGAGTCGCCATCGCGCTGCAGGCGCGCATGCCGTGGATCGATATCCGCAGCGCGAATTTCGCGGCCGGCGGCGCCACCTCCACCGACGTCCGCAACCGCATCGATAACGCCGCCCTCGGGCAAGCCGGCGACCTGGCCGTCATCGGCTGCGGCACCAACGACGTCTGGCGTCGGCTGCGCACCGGCGACGACGAAGTCGAGACCCGCCTCTGCTACGAAGAGAATCTGCATGCCTCGGTACAGACCCTCCGGGCCCGCACCGAACGCGTCCTCGTCGTGGCCCCGCCTCCGGTCGGCCGGCTCGCCGGCGCCGATACCGCCGCGGTCAACAGCGAGCTCCATCGGTACGGCGACGCGGCCCGAGCCGTCGCCGCCGCGGCGGACGCGGCGTTCGCCAGCGTATGGGAGCAGTTCCGCACAACCGGCGCGCATCTGGGCTGGTCGCCCGGCCGCCCACCCCGGCCCGGCGTCATGTCGCTGTGGCGCGCGGACGGCGTCCACCTGACCGATCTCGGCGAACACCTCCTCGCCGAGGAAACGCTGCGGCGACTGCCGATCCCACTGCCGGAACCCGGCCGCTGACACCGGCGGCCCGGAAACGGATCAGCGGAAATCACCGGCGACCATCCGCACAGCCACGTTGATGCGGTTCCAGGCGTTGACCGCAGCGATGGCGGTCACCAGTACCGTCCTCTAGCCGAAATCGGCAGTACCAGTTGCAGCGGGGGCACGGCCCGACCCGAGGCAGGCGAGTTTATCCGGGTTGGCGATGGCATAGATACCGGAGATTCGCTCGGTGGCCGGATCGATGTCGAACACGACCACGGCGAACGGTGCGCCCGCGGAGAAGATCAGTGCGGCCGGGTCGCCGTTCACGAGACGGTATCCGATGCCGAGACGGGGTATCCGGTTCGTCACCTTCTTGCTCGTGACCAGGCGAGCGACTCGCTCCGAGCCATGAACAGGCCGAAGCGCTGCCGACGGAACCTTGCCCCCGCCATCGGTCCAGAGGACAACCTCCGGCGCCAGCAACTCCATCAGCCCGGCCACGTCGCCGTCCTGCTGCGTGGCCAGGAACTTCTCGGTGACCCGCTGCTGGGTGCCGGGATCGGCGCGGAAGCGGGGCCGCCTCGCCTGCACATGTTCTCTGGCGCGGTGCGCCAGCTGCCGGATGGAAGCGGGCCGGCGATCGAGGATGTCGGCGATATCGGCGTGCGGATACCCGAAGACCTCGTGCAGTACGAAGACCGCACGCTCGAGCGGGGTGAGCGTTTCCAGCACCACCAGTACTGCCACAGACAACGTCTCGGCGCGCACAGCATCTTGTGCGGCATCCTGCGCGGGCCGGCCTGGCTCCATCTCGCTTATCAGAGGTTCGGGTAGCCACGGGCCGACGTAGGTCTCGCGCCTGCGATTGATCGCTGCCCGCCTGGTCAGCGCCTGGTTCACCGCGATACGCACCAGGTACGCGCGGGGATGGGCGATATTGTCGCGGCTACCGCGGACCCGCCCGGCCCAGCGCAACCAGGTCTCCTGCAGGACGTCCTCGGTATCCGCCACACTGCCGAGCATGCTGTACACCACCGAGAACAGCAGCTGTCTGTGGTCGGCGAAAACCGTTGTTGCGGCGTCTTCCACACCCTCACTCATCCGCGCTCCTTCGTTTTCGCAAAACAAGAACAAGACAACGCCATGGTTTGTGACATGCCTTGCCGGACTGTGACCTAACTCTCGTTCTTCGCCGCAATGTCACATGCGCACCGGGCGGCCGCTCTCGGTTCCCGACAACACCCCAATTTTCGAGAGAGGACTTCGTCGTGCACCCACCCACCGATGAGCCATCCTTCCTGGCGACTCGCCGGGGCAAACTCACCTTGAGCCTGCTCTGTACGGTCGCCTTCCTGGATTTCGCCGACGGCTCCATCGTCAACGTGGCCCTACCCACCATCCAACGTGAACTCGGCATGTCGGTGCCGACGCTGCAATGGGTCACCAGCGGGTACCTGCTGACCTATGGCGGGTTGCTTCTGCTGGGCGGGAGACTGGCCGATCTGCTCGGACGCCGCCGGATCCTGAGCGCGGGAACCGTCATCATCGGCCTTTCGTCCGCGGTCGGTGGTCTCGCCGACAGCAGCGGGCTCCTCATCGCCGCGCGTTCGGCACAGGGCATCGGGGCTTCCTTGATGCTGCCCGCCGCGCTGTCGATTCTCACGACCAGCTTCCGGGAGGGTGCCGATCGCCACACCGCCGTCGGAATCTGGGGCGGCACGGCAGGTCTGGCTTCGGCGGCCGGCGTGTTCCTGGGCGGAGTGATCACCGAGGGACCGGGCTGGCGTTGGGTCTTCTACGTGAACGCACCGGTCTGCGTACTGGTGCTGGTGGCTATCCCGTTCTTGATCGAGAACGACCGGCGCAGCAGAGTCGGGCGGAGTTTCGATGTGCTGGGTACCGTCTTGGCGACCGCAGGACTGATGACGCTCGTATTCGGTCTGGTGAAAGCTCCCGAATACGGCTGGGACGATATGCGCACCATCACTGCGCTCGCAGCCGCAGCGGCCTTGCTCGCCGCATTCGTCGCCAATGAGCGCTCCCACACCGATCCGCTCGTTCCACTGTCGATATTCGGCATTCGGGGACTTGCCGCCGCCAATCTCACCCATCTCGTGATCGCTGCCGGAATGCTGTCGATGTTCTTCTTCGTCACCCTCTATATGCAGACAGTGTTGGGTTACGGAGAGTTCGAATCCGGCTTGGCATACCTTCCCGTGAGCTTCACCATCGGCGCCGCGGCCGGACTTGCGACGAAATTTTTCACCAGAACCGGCACCCGGATCTTCACAGTGGCCGGATCACTGCTGTGCGGAATCGGCGTCCTGCTCCTCTCGGGTATCTCGGCCGATGGCTCGTACGTGAGCGATCTGCTGCCCGGGATGCTGATCATGTCCGTGGGGGCAGGCGGTGTCTTCGTCGCCAACACCACTGCGGCAAACGCGGGAGTGCCGGCCGACCGCGCCGGTCTCGCGGCGGCGTTGCTCAATACCGGGCAGCAGCTCGGCGGCGCACTGGGTCTGGCAGTACTCACCGCCATCGCCACGTCGCACACCAACGCTCAGCTCGCAACGGGCCGGGCACCCCTCGAAGCACTGAACGCCGGATTCGCCCGCGCGCTCTTCGTCGGCGGGGTCATCGCAGTCATCGCCGCGATCGTGGGGCTGTGGACAGTGAACACCCGCGGGGATACCGCGACCCCGGACACCGCGACCGAGGCAATCGGAGCTCGCTAGCGGCCGTGTGGTCGGGACCGTCTTCCCGACCACACCCACTCCTTCGAGGCCGGGAGCCGGGTCCACTGCGCCGGGATGACCGTTTTTCGGTGCCTGTTAAATTCTGGCCATGGCAATCGTGGCAGTTCTGGCTCCCGACCACGCGTTCGGATTCGAAGTAATGCTTCCCGGCTTCGTATTCGGCGCGGCCAATTCGGTCGGCGAGGACAAGCACTACGACATCCGGGTCGTGACGATCGGCGGTACCACCGCAACCTTCTCCGCGCACGGCGCGGTGCGCCTGGAGACCGAGTGGGGCCTCGACACCGTGGCCGATGCCGACACCGTCGTCGTGCCCGGCTCGGCCGGATTCTTCTGGGAACCCGACGATTGCGTTCGCGACGCCCTGCTCGCGGCGGCCGCCCGCGGCGCACGCATGGCTTCGATCTGCGTCGGCGCGTTCGCCCTCGCCGCCACCGGACTCCTCGACGGGCAGCGGGTGACGACCCATTGGGAATACGCCGACGAGCTGGCCCGCCGCTATCCCCTTGTCGAGGTCGACGCTTCGGTGCTGTTCATCGATAACGGCAGCGTGCTCACCTCGGCCGGAGCGACGGCGGGGTTGGATCTGTGCCTGCACATGGTCCGGCGAGATCTCGGCGCCACGGTGGCCGCCGATACCGCGCGCCGGATCGTGATGCCGCCGCAACGCGACGGCGGGCAGGCGCAATTCATCGCCTACACCGACCCGCAGAGCCCGGACATGTCGCTGCAGCCGGTCCTGGACTGGATGCAGGCGAACTTGCACCGACCGGTCACCCTCGACGACATCGCCGCACACGGCGCCATCAGCGTACGAAGTTTGACCCGCCGCTTCCGCGCGGAGATCGGAACCACACCTTTGCAGTGGTTGCTGCGCGCCCGGGTACACCGTGCGCAGCAATTGCTCGAAACCACCGACCTGTCCATCGACCGTATCGCCGATGAGGCAGGATTCGGCGCCGCAACGACATTGCGCTACCACTTCGCCCGCCTGACGAAAACATCTCCGCAGGCCTATCGCAACAGCTTTCACCATGCCGCCGGTGCCGCCAACGGCTTGGCCAGATCTGGGCACTAGTTGGCCATCTGGCCACTGGGCGGGCGTTTCTTCCGGGCACACACTGAGTGCGCACATTTCGGAAGGAAACACGATGACCGTACAAGAAGTCGATTCGGCTCAATTCGATCTGCCCAGCTCCGAACTCGCCGTCGCGGCGGACGCGCTGGTCGCCGAAGTCTCGGCACCGCTGGTCTACAACCACTGCGTACGCGCATATCTGTATGGGCGCGAGTTGGCCGCCGCGCAAGGCTTACGGGCCGATGAGGATTACGACGACGAGCTGCTCTACCTCAGCTGCATGCTGCACGATCTGGGGGCGACGGACTATGCGAACGGTGATCAGCGTTTCGAGGTCGACGGAGCCGACGCGGCCGCGGACTTCCTCAGAAAAAAGGGCGTCGACGAGCAGCGCATCCAGACCGTATGGAACGCTGTCGCGCTGCACACCAGCGACGGTATCGCGCACCGCTTCGGGACGGTCGAGGCACTGATGCAGATGGGCACCGGCGCCGATATCGCCGGACTGCGGCGCGAACTGCTGCCCGCCGGCTTCGCCGATCGAGTGCATGCCGTCTGGCCGCGATACGACCTCGGATACGCATTCGGTGAAATGCTGGCCAAACAGGTGCGTGACAACCCGGCCAAGGGCAGTTGGTTCAGCTTCCCGGGCCAGCTCTGCCAGCTTTATTACCCGACCCACGCGCCGACCACGTGGTTCGATGCCGTCGAGGGCGCGGGCTGGAACGATCGTCCGGTGGGAATCGGTTCGCGGCGCGCCGCCGCCGCGCAACCTGCCGAGCTGGCCACACTGTTCGCGTTGTACTTCAACGCCGGCGACCTCGAGTCGTTGATGTCGCTGTACGAACCTGCCGCCCTGCTCTTCCCCACGCCGGGTGCCGCACGATCCGGCACACAGGCCATTCAGGATTCACTCGGCGCGATGATCGACTCCGGGGCGAAGATCGAGTTACGGACCCGTCGCGTGCACGTGGTAGGAGAGCTGGCGCTGATATCCAACGATGCCACGGTCACCGGCGCCGCACCGAGCGGTGAGCCCGTGATCTCGACATCCACCGAAATCGCACGGCGCGGCAGCGACGGCTCCTGGCGGTATGTGATCGACGATCCCTACTTCTCGCTATGAGCCGCGCCGGCACGCACAACGCGACCGATTGCCGATCACAGTGTTCCGCGACAGTTCGCCAGCGGTCATCTCCGCGATGACGTCTCATCCTTCTCGATCGGAGTCTCCATGGAATTCCCACGTCGCACAGCTCTCGGTGCCGCCGCGTCGGCCGCCGCCGCTCTCGCGCTGCCGCGCACGCCCGCGTCCGCACAACCCGGCACACTGATCTTCCCGGCCACGCCGGTATCGAAGGCAGCCCGCGAGCTGCTCGACACCGCGGTCGCCCCGGCTGTGCGCAACCACAGTCTGCGCGGGTACCTGTTCGCCCGGGCCGTCGCCGGTGCCCACGGCCTACGTGCGGGCGCCGATTACGACGACGAGATCATTTACCTCATCTGCGCCCTGCACGACATCGCTCTGGGCGATATGGCCAACGGCCATCAGCGATTCGAAGTGGACAGCGCAGACTTCGCGGCCGAATTCCTGGAACGCAACGGAATCACCGACAGCAGAGTCGAGACCGTATGGGACGCCATCGCCGCCCACACGTCCGGATTCAGCGCCTCGCCTGTCTACCGTCGTCGTCGTCCCGCGGAGATCTGGATAGCGGTGGAAGGTATCGGCATCGATATCAGCGGCGGTCCCGCCGACCTGCCGCCCGGCTACGCCGACCTCGTGCACACTGCCTATCCTCGCCTCGGCGGCACCCGCGCCCTGACCACCATCATGGAAAACCAAGTCCTCGCGGATCCGCGTAAAGCGTTCCCCTCCAGCCTCGCAACCGAACTCGTTCGACAGCGACATCCGGAGGTGTCGTATCCGACCTGGGACGAGATCATCGATTCGAGCGGTTGGAAAGACTAGCGGCAGGGCCGAGAGCCGCACCACATCCGCACCGATCGCGGAACCGTCCGCCCGATCCATCCGACTACCGATCGGTGGCGGATGTCGGGACAGACAGGATGGACCTCGAGATGATCTCGGCGCGGACAGTGTGGTTCGGCACGGTGGTGTTCTCGGTGGCTGCGGCGGCCGGGGCTGCGATAGCGGCCGGAGAAATGCCCTATACCGCGGCAGGGACCGCGTTCCCGGGCCTTGCCCAGGCGATCTGCTACACCGTGCTGCGGGTGCTCGCCATGATGGCCGGCGCCGTCACGCTGGGCGCGCTGGCGTACACCGTGTGCTGCACCGCGACCACCGGCCGCGGACGGGTCGGCGTGGACGGGTACGCGGGACTCCGGGTCGTCGAACGCGCCGCCACCGCATGGGCGGTGGCGGCGGTCGTCCTGGTCCCGGTCACGGCGGCGGATATCGGCGGTTCGACAACTGTGGCGTTGTTACGCGACGGCACCCTGGTCCCCCTGCTGGAAGCGAGCGATAAACCCAAGGCATGGGTTGTGGTGGCGCTCTTCGCCACCGCGGTCGTGCTGATCGCCCGATTGTCGCTGTCCTGGCTCGGTGCGGCGACGGCGCTGTTGTTCGCCACGATCGGCATACTGCCGCCGGTACTCGTGGGCAATGCCGGCGAAGGTCCCGGCCACGACCACGCGACCGGGGCGGTAGTGCTGTGGCAGCCGGCACTCTCGGTCTGCTGCGGACTGCTCTGGTGTGCCGGTGCGCATCTGCGGCGCGGGGGTGCTCACCGGAACACCGTGATCCGGCGGACCCGGCTACTGACCGGAGCGTGTCTGTCGGTGGCCACGCTCACCGGCGGGCTGCTGATCGCACTGCTGGTGCCGCCGGATCAACTGCTGACCACCGGCTACGGGCGCCTCGTACTCGGGTCGGCGGCCTTCGGCGGCCTGGCCGCCGTACTGGTGTGGCAGGCCGGCCGGAGGCGGGCGCGGGCCGCGGCGCTGTTCACCGTGGCCGGGGCCGCGGCACTGGTCGCGGTGGCGGGTGCGGCCACTGCGGGAGTACGCCCGGCGCCCGCATTCGAGCAACGCCGGTTCACCGCGCACGAGGCGTTCATCGGCTTCGATATCGTGGATCCGCCGACCGCGTGGCGGTTGCTCACCTTCTGGCGGTTCGATATCGTCCTCGGCACCGCGGCGCTGGCCGGGATCGTCCTCTACGCAGTGGGTGTCGTGCGGTTACGTCGCCGGGGTGACACCTGGTCGGCGCGACGCACCCTTTCGTGGATCCTGGGTTGCCTGAGTCTGCTCGTGGCGACCTCGTCGGGTATCGGCGCGTACGGATACGCGATGTTCAGCCTGCACATGATCACCCATATGGCGTTGAACATGGTCGTCCCGGTGCTGCTGATCCTGGGGGCGCCGATGACCTTGCTGCTCCGGGCGGTGCCGGCCGCCGGCCGTGGCGAATTGCGCGGTCTGCGTGAGGGGTTGCTCGAGGTGGTGCATTCCCGGCTGAGCGCTGTGCTGGCGCATCCGGGCTTTTCCATTCCCGTGTTCGTGGTGACGCTCTACGGGTTGTACTTCACCTCGCTGTTCGAGGAGCTGATCGGCTATCACTGGGGGCACGTGCTGATGAACGTGCATTTCCTGATCGTCGGCTATCTGTTCTATTGGGCCGTCATCGGTATCGATCCGGGCCCGCGCCGGCTCCCGCATCTGGGCCGGCTCGGTATGTTGTTCGCGATCATGCCGTTCCACGCCTTCTTCGGTGTTGTCGTCATGTCGAGCACGTCGGTGATCGGCGACCGGTTCTACACGAACTTGCAACTGTCGTGGGGTATCGATCTGCTGGCGGATCAGCATGCCGGCGGTGGTATCGCCTGGGTGGCCGGCGAGGTTCCGGTATTGATCGTGGTCGGCGCACTGCTGACCCAGTGGGTCACCCAGGATCGGCGGACCGCCGTACGTACCGACCGGAAGGACGATACCTACGGCGATTCCGACCTCGAGGCCTACAACGCGATGCTGGCGGAGCTGGCGCGCTCACGCGGATGACTCGACGGCCCGGCGGCCGTTCCCGCTCGTCCGGTCCCGGCGCAACCGCAAGCTGTTGGTGACCACGAAGAACGAGGAGAACGCCATGGCCGCCCCGGCGATCAGCGGGTTGAGCCAGCCCAGCGCCGCGACCGGGATCGCGACCACGTTGTAGCCGAAGGCCCACAGCAGGTTCACCCGGATGGTGCGCAGGGTGGCGTGCGCCAGTTCGACGGCGTCGGGCACAGTGTGCAGGTCGGGCCGCACCAGAATCACGTCGGCGGCCGCGAGGGCGACGTCGGTGCCGGTGCCTATCGCCAGCCCCAGATCCGCCGTGGCCAGCGCGGCCCCGTCGTTGATGCCGTCACCGACCATGGCCACCCGGTGCCCGGCCGCCCGCAACTGCGCGATCCGGGCCACCTTGTCCTGCGGCAGCAGCTCGCCGTACACCGCGCCGATGCCGACCTCGTCGGCGACCGACTGCGCGGCGAAGGTGTTGTCTCCGGTCAGCATGACGGTTCGCAGGCCCAGCCGGTGCAGCCGGGCCACGGCGGCGGCCGCCGACTCCTTGACCGTGTCGGCGACCGCGAGCACGGCCACAACGGTCTCGTCCACTGCGACGAACACCGCTGTGCGCCCCGCCCGGGCATGTCCGTCGAGTTCCGCGGCCAAGGACGCCGGTGGCACACAGCCGAATTCGGCCATCAGCCGGCCACGCCCGACCAGGATGTCCCGGCCTTCGACGCGCCCACGAGCGCCGAGCCCCGGAAGTATCTCGAACGCTTCGGCATCCGGGAGCTCCCCCGCCCGCCGCGCGGCCTGTGCCACCGCCGCCGCGACAGCGTGCTCCGACGCGGCTTCCACTGCACCGGCCAGTCGCAACACCTCCGCCTCGCCGATTCCCTCGGCGGTGACGCCGACAACGCGCATCGACCCGTTGGTGACGGTTCCGGTCTTGTCGAACACGACCACGTCCACATCCCGGGTCGCCTCGAGCGCCCGGTGACCCTTGATGAATATCCCTGCCCGGGCGCCGCGGCCCGAGGCCACCATCAATGCGGTCGGGATGGCCAGGCCGAGTGCGCACGGGCAGGCGACCACCAGCACCGCGATCGCCGCGGCGCCCGCCGTATCGGCCCCGTGGCCGAGCAGCAGCCATGCCGCGAAGGTGAGGGCGGCGATCACGAAAACGAAGGGGACGAAGATCGCGGATACCCGGTCCGCGATGCGCTGCATCCGTGCCTTGCCCTGTTGCGCCTCGTCGACCAGGCGGATCATCGCCGACAGTGCGGTATCCGGGCCGACCGCCGTCGCCTCCACGACAATGCGCCCGGTGAGCGATACGGTGCCGCCGGTCACCCGGTCACCCACGGCGATCTCGACCGGTATCGACTCGCCGGTCATCGCACCGGCGTCCAGGCTGGTGGCTCCGCCGATCACCGTGCCGTCGGCGGCGACGGTCTCTCCAGGCCGGACGAGAAACCGCTGGCCCGTACTCAGTTCGGCGACCGGCACCGTGATCTCACGCCCGTCCCGGGTCAGGACGGTGACCTCGTGGGCCGCCAATGCGGCCAGTGCCCGCAACGCGCCGCCCGCGGCGCGTTTGGCCTTGGCCTCGAAATAGCGCCCCGCCAGGACGAACGTGGTGATCCCCGCGGCCACCTCGAGATAGATCGAATCGCTGGACCAGATCGCCGCCCAGACGCCGTCCGGGGTTTCGGTGCGGGCCGGGCTCAGGTACATGGTGTGCAGTGACCACAGTGTCGCGGTGAGCACACCGACGGAAACGAGTGTGTCCATGCTCGCCGCGCGATGCCGGGCGTTGGCGAGTGCACGCCGGTGGAACGGTGCGGCCGCCCACAGCACCACCGGAAGCGCCAGGCCGGTGAGCAGCAGCTGCCAGCCGCCGAAACGAGTACTCGGGATGAACGCGAACATCACCGACAGATCGGCCAGTGGGAAGAAGGCCAGCAGGGCGACGAACAACCGCCGCCGCAGATTCGTGACCTCCGTGTCCTCGGCACCCGTATCGGCGAAAGCGGGACGCTCCGGTGGGATCGGTTCGGCGGAGTAACCGGCGGCGGCGACCTCGTCGCACAGCCGGGCAGCAGTGATCACCGGGCCGGCATCGACGGTCGCGGTACCGGTCGCGTAGTTGACGGCCGCGGTGACGCCGTCGATCTTGTTGAGCCTGCGCTCCACCCGGGCGGCGCAGGCCGCGCAGGTCATGCCGCCGACGGCGAGGCGGATACGGTTGCGGTGCCCGGCCGCGAGGGTGCCCGGTGGCATCGGCATCACCGCGCCGTTCCGCAGAATCGGCACGGCCCGGGCAACGGACGGATGATCGATGGGTTCGGCACGATCGAGCAGTCGGATGACGGCAGCGCATGGTTCCGCGCCACTCGCGTGATCCCGGCGACAGCAGGTGGTCCCGTAGTGCGAGAATCGGCGCGTGGAATGCTCGGTGGCACGGGAATCGCTGTCCGCTCGGCTCGACGGCGAAGCCGGGCAGGTGCCGGCAGCCAGGCTCGACGAGCACCTCCTACAGTGTCCGGCGTGCCGCCGATGGTCGGCGGAGTCGGCGGAACTGGCCCGGCGCACCCGCCTCGCCCAGGGCCCGCCGGCGCCCGATCTGACCGACCGTATCCTCGCCTTCGCACCGGAACCGGCCCCGCGACCGGGGTGACGCGAACGCGAACCGGAAGGCTCATTCTCTACGCAAACCCAGCAGCTCGACTACTTCGGCGACGCTGCGCGCGGGAAGGACGGCCGCATAGTCGGACGCCCAGTCCCGATCGAAGCCGGCGAGCTGGATATCGCACCAGCGGAGCACCGCGCTCCGGCGCGGCACGGGCAGCACACCGGAGGCTGCGACCAGCTCCCGCCAGCGGTCCAAGGGAACGGATTCCGCCGTGGTCACCGCGCCGAGCACCTCGGCGATAGCGACCGGCTCCGGCCCGGACAGATCGAGAATGCGCGGCGAGCGACCGGGTGGCGGCGAAGCGATCACGAGACGGGCGACGTCGTCGGCGCGAACCATCGGTTCGCGCAGCGTGGTCCGCGGCACCGCCCCGACGGACTCCGCGGCCGCGACCAACTCGTGCAGGAAATCCCCGCGCGCACCACGAGAATCCGCCGGATGCGGCAGAATCCGGCCCGGGCGGGCGATCGTGGCCGCAACACCGAATTCCTCGGCGGCCGTCGCGAGCAGGTGTTCGGCGACCGATTTGCTCTGCGCGTAACCGGTGGGCAGCGTGGACGGTTCGCCCAGTCCCCCGCGCGGGCCGGCGGCGGTGGCGGTGGATACCACGGTGAGTGCGGCCCCGGTCCGGTACGCCAGACGCACCAGCGCGGCGGTGGACTCCACGTTGGCCGACCGTAGGGCACTGTAGGCCCGGACCGCGCTGATCTCGGCCGCGCTGTGCACGATCCGGCTCGGCGGCGCAGACGCGGCCGGGCTCGCGGCGAATTCGGCGAGCGGCAGGGTGACCACGCGCACGCGTCCCGATTCCCAGGCGGTATCGAAGGTATCCGGATCGACGACGGCCGTGCACGCGGCACGCAGCCGTTGGCGGGCGTGCTCGCAACCGGCGGCGCGTACCGGCACCACCACGTCGTCCTGCGTGGTGTTCAAGAGTTCGGCGAGCAGATAGGCACCGAGGAACCCGGTTGCGCCGGTCAGCAGCACCGGGCCAGTGGATGCGGGTGCTGCGGCGGTGGGGCTCTTCCGCCTAAGACCCTGTGCACCAGAGGAATCCACCGGCGACCCGTGCCGATCGCCGGCGAAACCCGCCCGATGAGACGCGCGTGCACCGGTACGATTCCCCCGGAAGGTGGCGCGTTCACCGGCGCCGACCGCCCACCCGGCGGCGCGTACACCGGCTTGCTCCGCCCACGGCTCGCTACACGCACCAGCGAGTTCCACCCGGAGAGCGGCACTTTCGGCGGCGAGATCTGCCCGCAGAGAGGCGAGTTCGGCAGCGAGGACCGGACCGTTGTGACGATCGTCGCCCATCGGCGCGGCCAGTGCCGCCGCGGTGGGCCGGGCGAGTACGTCGTCGACTTCCACGGGGGCTCCCAGCGCTACGGTGAGCCGGTTCGCCACAGCGATGGTCTGCATACTGGTACCGCCCGCTGCGAAGAAATCGTCGTCCGCGGTCAAATCGTCGCGGCCCAGGATCTCGGCGAATATTGCCAGCACCTGTGCGGCGGTAGCGCCCGGCGCTTGGTCGTCCGCCGCACTCGCGGACCGGTCCGCCTTCAGGTTGCGGGTACGCGGTAGTTGCTCGACCACGCGTACGCGCGCCGGAACCCAGGCCGGGGGCAGCCGCTCGGCCAGCCGACGCCGGACCGCGGCGCACCAATCCGGGGGCCGGGTCGCGGTCACGGTGACCAGTGCGTGCAGGGCGAATTCGCCGTACCGGGTGATCATGGCGTCCCGTACGCCCGGCTCGCGGCGCAGCAGGTCTTCGATCGCGCGCACACCGACCCGTTGCCCGCCGACCTTCACCGTGCCGTCGACCCGCTCGACGAATTCCAGTGTGCCGTTGTCGAGTACCCGGACGCGGTCGCCGGTGCCGAAGGCGCGCACCACGGTGCCGGCGACCGTGATCTCGCGGAATCCGCCGCCCGGCGGCAGATAGCCCTCGGCCAGCGCCGGCCCGTAGAGGTGCAGCAGCCCGCACCGGGAGTCCGGGCCGGCGGCGAGTCGGTCCACCGCCAGCGCGGCACCGGTACCGGGGAAGAGCGCGCCCAGCGGGACCGGTGGCACCGAACCCGGCACGAGTTCGGCGCTCACGCAGGCGATCGCCGCCTCGCTGGGGCCGTAGCTGTTGTGCAGCGGCGGTCCACCGCGGGCGTGCCAGCGCGATACCAGTTCCGGTGACGCTTCCTCGCCGCCGATCACCACGAGGCGCACCGACGGCGGGACGGTGAGCGTCCCCGCCCCCACCGCCACCGCCAGTTCGTGCCAGATCGCGGTGGGCAGATCCAGGACGGTGGCGCCGGTGCGGCCCGCCAGTGCAAGCAGGGCGGCCGGGGAGCTGCGGTCGGCGGCGCGGGTGGCCACCAGTGCACCGCCCGCCGCCAAAGTCACGAAGATCTCCTCGACACTGGTATCGGCGTGTAGCGGCCCGAACTGCACCACTCGGTCCTGCGGTCCCCACCGGTAGCGCCGGATCGCGGCGCCGACGAAGACCGCCAGAGCTCCGCCGCCGACTCGGACGGCCTTGGGCCGGCCCGTCGAGCCCGACGTGAGCACCGCATAGCCCGCGCCGGGCGGCAGCGCCACGGCGGTGAATTGTTGCGCAGGAACACTTTCCGGTGGCAGAACGACAGCGGAGATCCCGGGCGCCATATCGGCCACCAGTGCGGCGAATCGCCCGTCGTGCACCAGCACCGCCGGTTCGAGCGCGGTGACCAGCTCGCGTAGTCGGTCGACCGGAAGCGTGAGATCCAGTGCGGCGTGCGCCGCTCCCGCGATCGCGATGCTCAGCACGGTGACGATATCGTCGGGTTCGCCACCCGGGACGACGGCGACCAGATCGCCGGGTTTCACACCGTGCGCGGTCAAGACGCGGGCCCGGGCCAGCGCGGCGGTCAGCAGTTCACCGCGCGTCGTGACCTGGTCGCCGTCGATCAGGGCCGGGGCGTCCGGGGCGGATCGGACGTGCCGCACGAACAGCTCCAGCGGAGGATCCGGGTGTGCGTTCGCGGGGAACTGTAACGGTACGTAGTCGATTCCGAGATCGGCGACCTGCTGCCCCGCTTCCGCCGCGACCGCCCCGATCATCCGCACCACAGCATCGGCATGGGCGTCGAGTTGCGCAGGGTTGTAGCGCCCTGGGTTGGCATCGACGATCAGTTCCGCGTCGCCGCCGCGCAGGTACACATTGATCGACAGATCCTCGACCGGTCCGGCGCTCAGGTTCCGGGCCGTCGTCGCGATACCGGGCAGGCCGAGTTCGTAATCGAAGGGCATGATGTTGACGATCGGCCCGAGCAGACTGCGGCCGGCGCCGATCAGCCCGAGTTCGGCACGCAGCCGTTCGTGCCGGTATCGCGAATGCCTGCGGGCGGCGCGCAACGACTGCCCGATCTTCACCGCCAGTTCGGTCACGGTCTCGGCCGGCTCGATGCGCACCGGCACGGCGACCGCGTTGAGCACCATGGTGGGTACCGTGGCGGCGACCGACCCGAGCCGGTTCATCATCGGCACACCGAGCACTATCTCGCCTTCGGCGAGATGGCGGCCGAGGTGGATCGCGACCGCGGCCAGTATCGACTCACCCGCGCCGTATCGGGCGCCCGCCGGTGGCCGCCACTGCGACAGCGCACGCCGGGTCCGTATCGGTTCGGGGGCGGAACGCAGCGGTCCGGCTGACGGAGTAGGCGCGCTGCGATGTGGCAGGACCGATCGCCAATATGCGCCGTCGGCGGCGCACCGTGCCGATTCGGTATAGGCCAGGTCCTCGGCGATCACCTCGACGAGTCCGCGGTCCGGGGGCGGCACCGGGGGGCCACCGCGCAGCGCCCGATAGTGTTCGGCGACGCGGCGGGCGCACTGGGCGAAACCGTAGCCGTCGAGGGCCACATGGTGGGCCCGGTGGTACCAGAGCAGTATTCCCGGACCGGTGATCAGGACCAGATGGGCGGTAGTGACCCCGGCGTAGGGATCACACGGCTGCCGCAGGTCGGCCTCCATACGCGCCCGCGCCGCGTCCTCCGGGGCAGGTTCCGCGGCGAGGTCGACGACTGTCACCGGCACCCGGTCCGCCGGATCGATAACCTGTCGCGGCCCGGAATCGGTGTGTACCAGCCGGATACGTTGTGCTTCGGTATCGGTGATCATGCAGCGGACAGCGGCGGCCCACAGGTGCGGGTCGACCGGCCCCCGTACCGTCAGGTACTCGGCCAAGGCGAACCCGCGCCGCTGTGGCCACAGGTGCAGGGCGTCGGCTATCCCGCGTTGCGCCGCGGTGAGCGACCACCCCGGCGGCACGGTCACAGGCCCAACCGCGGGAACCACGCGCCGAGCACCGGTTCTTCGGCCAGTTCGGCGAACCCTATCCGGAGGCCGGCCGCACGCCAGCGCTCGATCAGGGTGGTGAGCCGTAGTGAATCCAGTCCGAGATCCGCCAGATCGGTGTCGGCGGCCAGTTCGGCCGGCTCCACGAACAACACCTCCACGAGATCGTCGATCACTTGCTGCCGGGTCAACGCCATCCGGTCCGTCCTTTCTCACCTGGTGTACCGGGCCGGCCGCCGCGGCGCGGCCGTCCGCGACTCGCGGCACGGCGCCTCAGTTGACGCGCCGATCACGGTCGGCCCAGAACCGTTCACGCAGTTCGCGTCGCATGATCTTGCCGCTGGGATTGCGCGGGATCGCCTCGACGAAGTCGTAGCCCGAGGGCACCTTGAACCCCGCCAGCCGGCCGGTCAGAAACCGCACCAGGCCACGGGTGGTGAGTCCGGTGCCGGGCCGGGCGACCACGAAGGCGTGCACCCGTTCGCCCCAGCGGTCGTCCGGTGCGCCGACCACCGCGCAATCGTGCACATCCGGGTGTGCGCCGATGACCTTCTCCACCTCCGCCGGGTAGACGTTCTCGCCCGCGACGATGATCAGGTCCCCGACCCGGTCGCGGATCACGAGATATCCCTCGTGGTCGAGATATCCGGCGTCACCGGTACGCACCCATCCGTCCGCTGTCACGGTGGCAGCGGTGGCCGCCGGATCGGCGAAGTATTCCAGCATCTGCGCCGGGCTGCGCAGCAGCACCTCACCGGATTCCCCCGGCGCGGCAAGCATCCCGTCGGGCCGCCGGATCTGTACGCCGACACCCGGGTACGGCCGCCCGGCCGCATGCAGCAGCCCCCTGCCCGGCCGGTGATCGGCCGGTGGCAGGCAGATCGCGGTATTGCCGGTCTCGGTGAGCCCGTAGATCTGGGCGAACTCGCATCCGAACGCGTCCACCGCACGGGTGAGCAGATCGGGGCCGATCGGCGATCCGCCGTAGACGATTTTGCGCAGCGACGCGAAATCCGCCGGGCCGGTGCCCGGCTCGGTCAGCATGAGCAGCAGCATCGCGGGGACGAAACAGGAAGTGGTGACTCCGTGCTCGCGGACAGCGGCGACAGCGGCTGCCGCGGTGAAGGCGGGCAGCACGACCGTGCAGACACCGGAATTCAAGCCTTGGGTGGCCCACCACATGCCCCCGATATGGAAAGACGGGAGCGCGGCCAGGCTCACGTCCTCATCGCGCCAATCGATCCAGTCCAGTCCGGCCGCGTCGAGCAGCGACCGGACCGCGAAGAACGTCCGGTGCGCCAGCACCACGCCTTTCGGCCGTCCCGTCGTGCCGCTGGTGTACATCTGCACGATCGGGGTATCGGCGGTCGCCGGGAACGGGTCCGCGCCGGCCCCGAGTGCCCCGTCCCGCCACTGCGCATAGCCCGCGGGCTCCACTACCGGAGCGGGATACGCGCCGAGCCGGTCGGGGATATCGGTGACCGCGAGCCGGATTCCGCTGTGTTCGAGGATGTAGCCGATCTCCGCGGCGGCCAGCCGCCGGTTCACGGGTACGAGGACCGCCCCGACGCGGGCACAGCCGAACAGCAGCTCGTAGACCGCGGTCGAATCCTGCGCCAGATACAGCACGCGATCACCCACGCCGACCCCCGCCGACCCGAGCGCCCGTGCGACGGCCGCCGAGCGGGCTTCCAGTTCGGCGAAGTCCACCACACCGGTCGAGTCGATGAGGGCTGGGTGCTGTGCTCTGGTAGCGGCGTTGTGCGCCAACGCCGTCACCAGAGTGTGCGGGCCGCTCATCGGGCCGAACCGGCCGCCGGATGCCCGGGCGGGTCCACCAGCACGATCTCGATATCACCGACAGCGCTGCCGCCGGCGGCGTCGGCGAATTCCACACCGGTTCGCAGCGCGTACAGCGGCCGCGACCGGTTGCGGAACGACACCTCGCGGACGGTGAGTTCCGCAGTGTACCAGCGGGAGTCGATGGGCCGGCGGTACCGGCTGCCGAACCGGCTGATCAGGACAGACGGTAATTGCCTGGCCCAGTAGTCGTCCATCGACCAGTCCGCCAGCTCGGGGATGAGCCGATCACGAATGGCGACTGCCATGGTGTAGTAGAACAACTGGTTGTAGGAGATAGTGAACTCGACCGCGTTGAAATGCCCGGTGTCCGCGATATAGCAGCTCCGGTCGATCGCGAATTCGCCCACGCCGACCACCGATTCGCCGCGCCGGGCGGCATGCGCGCGCTTCAGATAGACCGTGTCCGTGCGTGCGTACGGGCGCATGGCCCGGGTCAGCAGCGCGATATCGTCGGCTGTCGCGTCGGAGACGGCGACGGCGGGTGCTGAATCGGTGGCGGTCATGCGGCTTCCTCACCGGTGAGTGGAAATTCGTCGAGTACGGTCACCCGGTAGGACTCGGTGGGCTCGTTACCCGGGTTGTGCAGGGCGCGGTGGATGAGCGCGCGGTTGTCCCAGAGCACGAGATCACCGGGCTCATAGGGCTGGAGGAAGATATTGGGGTGGGTGTAGCTGTCGTCGAGCTGCCCCGATTCGGCCAGCAGATCCGACAGCAGGGTGCCCGGCAAGGCCCGGCCCCCGGCATCCTCGATCGCGTAGGTGAACGCCTCGGAGAGATAGAGCAGGCGCTCGCCGGTGACCGGATGCCGGAGCACAGTCGGCCGGCGCTGTGGCGGTGTCCGTTGTTCGACCTCCGCGATCACCTCGCCCAGTGGGCGGAACACGTCTTCCGGCCGGATCTTGACGTAGCGGCGCGCACTGTGCAGGCAGTAGGTGTTCTCGATCGCAGTGCGCAATCCCGGACTCAGGCGCTGATACGCCCGAGCCATATCGATGAAGTAGGTGCCGCGGCCGGCGGCCGGTAGGCGCTGCGGATAGAAGCAGGTCACCGCGAACGGTTCCGGCATGAACTGATAGTCCGCATGCCAGAACGCGCCGGTTTTCGGTACGCCCACCCGACCGGTGCCGCGGTCGATGTTCGAGGAGACGAAAACGTATTCGCTGCGGGGATGGTGGTACATGGGCTCGTAATAGGCGACCGGGGTACCGAAAGCCGAGCCGAGCGCCACGAACTCCGCGATATCGAGCGCCTGTCGTTTGAGAACGACGATCTTGTCGTGGTACACATGCCGCCGAAGTATCGCCACCTCATCCGCAGTGACCGCCACCGACGAAAACTCGTGCACTTCGATACCACGACCGTCCTCGGTCCGGGTCTCGATCCTCATACGTCCTCCTGTCCGGTTGCGCGGTCACGGCATTGCGCCCCCGCGGGCAGTGACGCGACGTCCGGACCCAGGTCCGTTGCCGGCTCACCAGAGCAGTCGGCCCCACCCGGCCCGTGGTTCCCGGCGGAACGCGGAAGGACTGTGCCGCAGCTCACCGGTCCCGAGTTCAGCAATCGCTTTCCTCTGGGCACCGAGCGATGTCGTCCGGCAGGCCCAGCACCACATGCGGCCGTCCGGTGAGCGGATTGGTCAGCACATGTGCCCGCACCCCGAAGACATCGAGCAGCAGCTCCGGGGTGAGCGTCGTCGCCGGGTCCCCGGCGGCGGCGACCCGGCCGGCCGCGAGGACCACAACGTGGTCGGCGTAGGCCAGCGCCTGGCCGATATCGTGCACTGCCAGCACGATCGTGGCGTCCAGCTCCCGGAGCAGCCGCAGCAGCGCGAGCTGGGCACGGATATCGAGATGATTGGTCGGCTCGTCGAGCAGGATCACCGGCGCCTGCTGGGCCAGCGCCCGCGCCAGCAAGACCCGTTGCCGCTCCCCGCCCGACAGCCCGGTGAACGGCCGGTCGGCGAAAATATCGACACCCACCCGCCGCATGGCCGCCAGCACGATCTCCCGGTCGCGGCGTGAATCCAGCTGCAAGTACTTCTTGTGCGGGGACCGCCCCATCGCCACGATCTCCCCGACCGTGAAATCGGCGGCCGCCCCTTGATGCTGGGTGACCACCGCCCGGGTCCGCGCCATCGCCTTGACGGGCGAGCGCCAGACATCGCGGCCATCGATCAGCGCCACCCCGGCTGCCGGTTTGCACGCCCGGTAGACCGCTCGCAAAAGCGTGGACTTCCCGGAACCGTTGGGGCCCACCAGCGCGGTGATCCGGCCCGGCGGCGCGGTCAGACCGACGGCGTCGAGAACGGTCGTACCGTCGATATCCACTCGCAACCCGGTCACTTCCACCGAGGCGCCCGGCGATTCCGCCTTTCCGTTACCGGTCATACGGCACCTCCGGACCTGCTGCGCTGGAGCAACCACAGGAAGAACGGCCCGCCCAGGGCGGCGGTGAAAATGGTCAGCGGATATTCGTTGGGCGGGTCGACCGCCCGCGCGGCGAGATCGATGAGTACGAGGAACGCCGCCCCCAGCACCGCGGCCACGGGAAGCAGCCGCCGATAGTCCGAACCCGCCGCGAACCGGGCGATATGGGCAATGATCAGCCCCACGAAACCGACTCCGCCCGCGACGCTCACCGCCAGTCCGGTGAGCACCGCGACGATCACGATGAGCTGGATCCGCAGCCGGTTCACGTCGACGCCGAGCGCCACGGCATCGTCGTCTCCCATGGACAGCGCATTGAGGCCATGTCCCTGCACCAGCAACCAGCCCAGGCACACCGTGGCCAGGACCGCGGGCACGGCCAGCGCATCGAGTTCGGCGCCGGCGACGCTGCCCATCATCCAGAACAGGATGCCCCGGATCTCCGCGGGTTCGGAACTGAGCTGGATCAGGCTCGTCGCGGCCGCGGCCACCTGCCCGACCGCCACTCCGGCCAGAACGATACGCGGACCGGTGAACTCACCCTGATGCTGGGCGAACAACAGCACCAAGAGCAGCGCTCCGATCGCACCGAGAAACGCCGCGGCCGGAACGCCCAGATTGCGGATCCACAGGGCCGACACGGAGGACATGACCGCGACCGCGGCCAGCGAAGCGCCGGAGGACACCCCGAGGACGAACGGGTCGGCCAGCGGGTTGCGCACCATCCCCTGCAGTACCGCGCCCGCGACCGACAGCACCGCGCCGACCAGCACCGCGGCCAGTACGCGGGGAACGCGCAACTGCCACACGATCATCGAATGCAACGCATCCGGTGCCGCACCGGATCCCAGAACCTGGTAGCGGATGGTCGCCCAGACTTCCGGAACGGGGACGTGCACCGACCCGAGCGCGACACCGGCCAGACAGGCCAGCACGACCGCGGTCGTGCCGCCGGCCAGGACCACCCCGAAGGGAAGCCGCCCCGACCTCTTCCAGTGTGTGCGAGCGTCGTCAGAAGGCGTCGGGGTGGGCGGCCCGGGCGATTTTGTCGATCGCGTCGGCATTGGCGGGCCCGAGATAGATGCCATCGGAAACCTTCACATAGGTCTTGTTCTTCGAGGCGTTCCACTGCGGATACGCGGCGAACAACTTCGCGGCCTCCGCGTCGAGATCCTCGCCCGGCCGGTACGCGCCGATCACCAGAACGTCCACCGGCGCGGCGGCGAGTTGTTCGGCGCTGAGGTTCCCGGTGAGATCCCAGCCGCCGTCGGGGAAGCTCGGTTCGCCCCCGGCGGCGCGCACGACGGAGTCGTAGATGGCTCCGGAGAACACCGCCGGCAAGCCGTTGGCGTTCATCACACTCATATCGGGGAACGCGATCAGCATCTGCTTCGGATCCCGGCCCGCCACGGCGGACTTCGTCGCTTCGATGCGATCGCGCAGTCGTCCCGTGAGGTCGGCGGCACGGTCGGAGACACCGAACACTTCGCCGATCAACTCGATGAACTCGAGCGAGGACTCGGTGGACCCGGTGCGGTACTTCTGCTCCTCGGCCGGTGTGACGTTCCCCGGCTTGCCGTAGGCGCAGTTGACCGGGTTCACCAGCGTGCGGATACCGGCCTGCTGCAGCATCTCCCGGCTCGCGAAGCCGAACCTGGGATCGAAGCCGCCGGACCAGGTGGATACGACCAGGTCCGGGCGCAGGGCCAGGACCTGCTCGGCCGGGACATCGGCGGCCTCGTTCAGGGTCAGGTCACCTCTGGGCAGCGCATCGACTTTCTCGGCCATACCCGGAATATCGGAGACACCGTAAAACTGTGTATTGGCGGCGATCGTCTTCTCGAGCCCGAGCGAGACGAACGTCTCCGCCTCCCCCACCGATGCTCCCTGCAGGATCAGTACGCGCGAGGGCGGCCGGTCGAAGGTCTGCTCGAATCCGCAGTTGTCCACGGTCACCGGGTATCCGGCCGGTATTTCTCCCGCGCTCACGGACTCCCCGGAGCCGGAGGTGCCGCATGCCCCCAGCAACGCGGTACCCGCGAGCAGCAGTCCGCACAGCGCCGGCCGCGAAAGCCGTTGTGTCTTCACGCCGCATACCCACCTTCCGTGGCTCACCGATCGCGGGCCGGCGGCCCACTCCCCGCAGTAGTCGCGCACCGGGCGTCGCCGGTTCCGTGGTGTGACTCACAATGTCGCGCTCCGGCCGCAGCAGTGCGCACAAGAGCCCGCCCCGCCCGGCCGCCCGGCCGAAGGGGTGCGAGGATGGACGGCACCATGACCAGTCCCGCGCACCGCTCGCCGCTCGCCCGGGCGTGCCGTGCGTGGGTTTTCGCGCTGATCTGCGTTCTGCTGTCGGCCTCCGGGCACACACTGACCTCGGCGCACACCCTTTCCCTGTCGACGCTGACTGTCGCCACCGCGTTCGTCGCGGCTCTCGCCTGGGCGGTCACCGACCGGCAACGCGGACTTCTCCCGATCACGGTCGGCTTGCTGGCCGGTCAGGGCCTCCTGCACCTGTGGTTCGCGGCGGATCCCACCAGCGGGCACACGGACCACGCCGCGGCCGCCGGCCCCCCGGCCGAGGCACCCGTTCCCGCCATGCTGGTGGCGCACTGTCTGGCGGCGCTGGTGTGCGGTGTCTGGCTGTGGTGCGGGGAACGGGTCGCGTTCTCGCTCGCCGCGGCTCTCTACACCCGCATCCTGGTCCCGCTGCTGCTGCGACTGCCGGCCGCCCGCCCCACGATGGCGGTTCGACCGGTGGACACAGCGGACGAACCGGCGGTGACGGTCGAGTTCCTGCGGCATGCAGTGGCGCGCCGCGGCCCGCCCGGATACGAGAGCGTCCTCTTTTCCCAACCTGCCGCAACGGCGTGACTGCGGGCCGGGCCCCTTCTACGGAATCCATGGGCGCCCGGTGCTTCCGAGCTTCGCGGCGGGTATACGTCACCGGCGCAGCGCCGGCGGTGACGTGACCTCCTGATGTCCGTGCCGCACCCGCGTGGTGAATGCGTGTACGGAATCGGCGTGATCACGGTGCCGTTCACGTCTGCGTCCCGATCAGAAGCTTGCTGTGATGGACAATCTGCATTTCCTGTTACCCGGGTGCGGGCATTCGGCCTGTCTCCCACCCGATCCGGCGCCGCCTTCCGGCCGTCGCCCGGTGGTCACTCATGCCCACGGATGACCACCTGACCGCGCTGGCTCTCGCCGCGGGGGCAGGCGACCGGACCGCGCTGGCGGAATTCGTCCGGTGCACCCAGGCCGATGTGTGGCGCTTCGTCGCACACCTCACCGATGTCCAGTCGGCCGACGACCTCACCCAGGAGACCTTTCTCCGGGCGATGGGCAGTTTGCCGCGTTTCGCCGGACGCTCGACCGCACGTACCTGGCTGCTGTCGATCGCCCGGCGCGCGGTGATCGATCGACTGCGCACCGCCTCGGCGCGGCCCCGGACCACTGGCGGTGCGGACTGGGAAACAGCGATCGAGCAGCGGCGCGACCGTCACGACACCGACGTGGGCGAGGAGATGGTCGTCGCCGATTTTCTGCGTCATCTGCCCGCGGATCGCCGCGAGGCGTTCGTGCTGACCCAGATCCTCGGGTTGACCTACGCCGAGGCCGCACACGCCGCCGATTGCCCGGTCGGCACGATCCGGTCCCGGGTCGCACGAGCCCGGGAAACCCTGGTCGAACTCTGGCGTGGTATCGATGCCGATGCCGCGGTGGTCTACGCCTTACCACGGGACTCCCCGCGCTCCGGCACATCCTCCGTCTCGCTCGCCCCCGCGCGGTGACGTTATCCGCGTGGTGGATGCCGCCCGGGTCCACCACGCGGTCCGGCCGCCACGCCGCGACCCGGACGGCAAACCCTCATCTACCCGACACCCATGTCCAGGCAAGGAGCCCTCGGTGAACACACGAACGAAACGCAAGAACACACTGGCCGCGGTCGAGCGGCAGGACCGCACCCGCCGAATCCTGGTCCAGGTGGCTGTGGCCACCGTATTGGTCGGGCTCATCGCGGCAATCGGAATCAATGTGGCCGTCAAGCAATCCGCACGCGACGATCCCGGACCGACTCCTGTCATCGCTGCGCAGCCGGGCACCGACCCGGCCGGGATCACCGTGAGTATCACCGCGTCCGGTGCGATCAGAGTCGGCACACCGTCCGCGGCGCGAACCGTCCGGGTAGTCGCCGACCTGCAATGCCCGGCCTGCCGGCGCTTCGAGGCGAGCTACGGGCCGCTGCTGACCGATGCGGTGAACGCGGGCACGGTCGCGGCCGAATACGACATCATCGCTTTCCTCGACCGCGCCTCGTCCACCGAGTACTCGAGCCGAGCCGCCAACGCCTCGTACTGCGCTGCCGAAGCCGACCCCACCCGCTACCCGAGCTGGCTGCAGACCATGTTCGAGCACCAGCCGGCGGAAGGCGGCGAGGGCCTGCCCGACAGCACGATCATCGACATCGCCGAAGGCGCCGGCTACTCGGGTCCGGCATTCGCCCGCTGTGTCACAGACCGGACCTACCGCAAATTCGTCCGAGCCCACACCTCGGCGGTTCTCGACAGCGGAATCCGGTCGACACCGTCGGTGTTCGTCGACGGTAGCCCGATCGACCCCGCGCAGCTTCCCGCGACGATCGGATCCTGACCCCCTATCGGCCGCCCGCTCCTCCTGCGGTACGCCGGAATCGTGTTCCTCTACCGAGCCCGCCCGGCCGAGGCGATCCGGGGCTGCGGCCGGTCGTCGATACGCTTCGTTCCGGGATCGCCCCTGCGCCGCTAGCTCGGACCGGTGTTCACCGACGAGGGGCGCACATCTACGGAAGCCTGCTGCGTGGCCGGTGGTTTCCGGCCGACGGTGTATTCGGCGAGCCGGCGCAGCAGACGGACCCGGTTGCTCCATCGGGCAGGTCGGGCCACGGCGCCGGTGAGGGTTTGTTCCGCGCGGTCCAGGCTGTCTTCGAGGCAGGCGTCGTGCAGCCGCCGGAAAACCAGGGGCCAGGTCAGCCGGGCCGGGCCGCGCGCGTCCATGACGAGCAGGTTGACCAGCTCGGTGCCGTGGGAGGTGGGGTGGACGGTGAATTCGTGGAAGCCGTGGAAGCCGCGGGGGCCGGTGAAGCGGAAACGCACCCAGCGGCCGGGCACGTAATGCTCCACGGCATAACGGATCGGGCCGTGCCCGCCTGCCGCGCCCTCGCCGAGTGGCCGGTCGAACAGCATCGGGGGCCAGCGGTGCGTGGGCCAGAGCGCGTCGTTCTCCCCGGCGAGGGTATCGAGTAGTGCGCCTACTTCGCTCGCCGATGCGGGCAGGTGGCGGCGGTGGATGTTGATATCGGCCACGGTTCGGGTCCTTCGTTTCGGGTGGCACGGCGTGGCGGTCTGCCCGAGGCGCGTGGACGCGTCGAGCCCGCACCCGAGACGGGTCCGGTGGAGCGGCCCGCAACACCGTTATAGAGATTTGTCTCTAAAAAGTATTAGAGCATACCCTCCATTACATGGGAAGGCCGCCGAGATATGACGCCGACCGGCTTCTGGACGCCGCCGCCGATCTCCTCGCGAGCGGCGGGCCGGCCGCTGTCACCATGTCGGGAGTGGCCAAAGCCGCCGGCGCGCCGAGCGGGTCGGTGTATCACCGTTTCCCGGATCGGCCCGCGCTGCTGGCGGCGCTGTGGGGTCGTGCGCTGCGGAGGTTCCACGGCGAACTGCTCGCCGCGCTGAGCCGCGGAGAACCGCGGGAGGCGATCGTCCACGGCGCCCGCGTGAGCCTGGAGTGGGCCAGGCGCCATCCCCGCGACGCGCGCGTTCTGCTGGCGGGTGCGCGCGAACTGGACGAACGGAGCTGGAGCGAGCCGGCCCGCGCCGCTACCGCCCGAGCGAACGCCGCACTGCACAACAGGCTGGCCGCGCTGATCGAGGGCTGCGCGGAAACCTCCCCCGACGCAGCCGACCGGATATTTCTCGCGGTGATCGATCTGCCCTATGCCATGATCAGGCGATACCTGGGTGCGGGCCGGGAGATACCGGCCCATGCCGCCGATCTCGCCGAGCAGGCCGCAGCGGCACTGTTCACCATGCGGCGGACCCGCGACATTCCTGGCCACACCCCCGGCCCGCCGTCCTCGCCGGGCGCTTAGGCGAGGCGACCCCCGCAGCAGACATGTCCGGTACCGCCATCCGAGTGAGATGGCTCATATCGACCAGACATTTTCCCGGGCTGCGTCGTCTTACCGCGGGAGCAATCCGGGATCCGCCCGGTTGCCGGCGGAAGGGAGGCTTCATGACCTGTCATGGGATCTGTGGTCGCCTCCGTCCATCGAGAATCGGCGGGGCGGACGCGCCCGCCGATGAAAGGGTGTCGCCCATATGCAGATCACTTACCTTGTGGTGACCGTCTCGGTCATCGTCGCCAATGCCGGGATGGCGGTCGCCGATTTCGCGCGTGCGAAGTTCGTTCTCGCGAACTCCGCCGAAGTGCATGTTCCGCGGCCCTGGCTGCCCTGGCTGGCCACCGCCAAGCTGGCCGGGGCCATAGGGCTGCTGGCCGGGATGCTCGGTGCGCGGCCGGTGGGTATCGCCGCCGCGGCCGCGCTCGTTGTTTTCTTCGTCGGCGCTGTCGTCTTCCATATCCGGGCCCGGGTGTACTACAACATCGTCTTTCCCGGCGCCTACCTCGCCGGCGCCGTTGCCGCACTCGGCCTGATCGCGGTGCAGTGAAGTAGGCGATATCCGCGCACGGTTCCGCGCCCGTGCGGGGAGACGATCGGTGTGGCCGGGCCCGTCGATCGGTGTCGATTCAGGCGATCGGTACCGCTGGCCCGGCCGCCGATCGGCGCAACCGGCTCGCCAGGCCCGTCGCGATCGGAACGACCAGCGTGGTGAACCCGGAGAGCGGATACACGGCGAGCCCGAACCCCGCGATCGCGATGAGTGGGGCCAGCGCCATCCAGGACAGCCGGCCACGAATGCGTTCGGCATCGATCAGTGCGAGCCCATAGGCCACCGCCACGACGCCGAATCCGGTGAACCAGAAGGACAGTTCCATCGGCTCGTCCGACGTCGCCCACTGGACGGCACCCAGCGCGGTGTGAATCGCGCCTATGGCGGTGACGAGCAGCCCTGTCCACGGAATGGTTTTTGAATTCATATTTCAAAACTAGGCGCTAAGGTGAGGTGTGGCAAGACCTCGCCTCTTCACCGACGACCAGGTGCTCGACGCAGCTCGCGACGTCTTGGCCGATCCCGCCGTCACCAGGCCGACGATCGCCCACATCAGTGCGGCATCCGGTATCCGCACCGGCTCCATCTACCTGCGTTTCGCCTCCCGGGACGAGCTTTTGGCCCGCCTGTGGTATCGCTCGATCAAACGTTTTCACGGCGGCTTGCTGGAGGCGCTCGCGGGCACCGATCCACTGATCGACGCGGCGCTGCACATACCGCGTTACTGCCGCGCCCACCCCACCGAAGCGCGGGCCATGAAGATGTACAACCGCGATCAGCTCCGGCACATCGGTTCCGAGGACTTACGGCACGCCATCGTGCATATCAACGACGATATCGACGCGGCCCTCGTCGCCGCGGTGCGGCGAGATCTCGGCACCGCCGAACCCGCCGCGCTCGCGGTCGCCGAAGCCGCGGTCAAGGCGATTCCCTACGGGCTGGTTCGCGACAATATCGCCGGGGCACGACCGATTCCGGAATGGATCGACGACGCCGTCCGGGCAGCAGCAGCCGCGGTGCTCGCGGAATGTGCGCCGCGTCGCGCAGACCTCGGTGCGGCACAGTGACCTCCGGTGGTTTCCGCCGGCAGGTGGCCCCTCGCGAGAAGCCGCTTCCCAGGTTTTGTGCGCGGTGCACTATGGGTTCGGCAGATGCTGGTGTGCGGGCCCGTATCCCGGTGGGGTGCCGATGGTTAGCCTGAGCCTGTCGCTGACTACGGAAGTTGATGAGGGCTGTGTCGGGAGCCATGGATCATCTGGTCTGGCGCCGGCGTGCGGATGATGCGCTGTGCGTGACAGACCGGAATCGAGAGTGGACCTATCGTGAGTTCACCGCATGTGTCGACGCGGCGGCCGCGCAGTTGGCGGCCGCGGGTGTACGAGCGGGCAGTGTGGTCGCGATCGTGATGGCGAATTCCGCTGAGCTGCTGATGGCTCTGATGGCGGTATGGCGGGTGGGTGCGGTGGCGGCGCCGGTGGACCCGGCGGCCGGGCGGGCCCGGGCGGAGCGCGAGGTCGGCGCTGTCGGCGCGGTGCTGGTGCTCGACGATATGCCGGTTCCCGGCCTGCCGCGTCGGCTGGGCGGGGCGTCCTGTATCTCGGCGGAAGGGCTGGCCCCGGGGGGGGGCGGGGGGGGGGGGGGGGGCCCCCGGGCCGGGGGGGGGGGGATAAGGGGGGGGGGTTTGGGGGGGGGGGGGGGCGGCGCCCGGGGGGGGGGGGCCCCCCCCCCCACGGCGGGG
>NZ_JARWPM010000256.1 GCF_029869215.1 Nocardia carnea | reverse complement strand
CGTCACCCGCTTCTACGGGCTCAACGGCCTGATGAAACACCCACTGCACCAAACCATCGAAATGACCGCCGGGGTCACCCCGCTACTGCTCGCCGGGATCCCGGTGCCGGTCGCCGCGGCACTGTCGCTGGCAGTGGCGGTGCAACTGCTGTTGCAGCACTCCAACGCCGACTACCGCGTCGGACCCCTCAAGCACGTGCTGGCCCTGAACGAGGGCCACCGCTTCCACCACCTGAAATGGGCCGGTATCGGTGACGTCAACTTCGGGCTGTTCACGCTGATCTGGGACCACCTGCTGCGCACCTACAGCTACGACCCGCACCGCCGGTTCCACAGCACCGACCTCGGCATGGCCGCCAAACCCGACTACCCCACCAGCTACCTGGCCCAGTTCGCCGAACCCTTCACCCGCCACGGCGCCTGCCACTTCGCACCCGACACCATCTCCACGCCGGCTACCGCCGCACAGGCAAAAACAGCCTGACCACCGATTCCACCGAACACATCAACCATTCGAAAGGACCTGCCATGCCGACCATCCCGCCCGCAGCACGCGCCCGCTACCACGATGAAATGCACGCGGCGAAAACCACACCAAACCCCGAGCAGCGCTGGGCCCATCTGGAACGCGCACACATCCTGTCCCAGCCCGACCCGTGGCTGCACACCCGCAACCACATCGCCATGTTCGCCCTCGCCGTGCGCCAGCGCGACCGCCGCGAAGCCCTCGGCCAAGTCGTCCGGATCGTCGTCGCCGCACCCGGATCCCTGGCGGGGCTCGCCCCTGAAGGCAACACCGGTCGTGCTCGGGTCGGATTGCGCGAGACCATGCCGATCCCGCCAGAGCTGGCCGACCTGCTGCAAGCGAGCGCATAAATAGCCCGGAAACGGTTGCATCCGGTACCTGGGTACAGGCTTACCGTGGAATCATGACGATTTCACCAGCTCACGAGGGCTGGGTACCGGATGCGTGCACATTGCCGACCGTGGCCCAACCGATCCGGGTCGCCGAGTTCGACCGGTTCTTCACCGACGCCGTGCGGCGCAGCCACCGGCCGACCCCGACCCGGCTGGAGCTGCTGCTGGATGCCGGCGCCGAGAACACCGCCCGCGATCTCGCGGCACGGGAGACGAGCTGCTGCTCGTTCTTCACCTTCGGTATCGAACCCACCGACACCGGACCGGTGATGAGCATCGAGGTCCCTGCCACCTACACCGCGGTCCTCGACGCGCTCGCTGCCAGGGTGGACACCGTGACGGGCGGGCACCAACGATGACCGGGCTGCGCACCGGACAGCTCGCGGCCGCGGCCGGGGTGAACATCCAGACCCTGCGGTACTACGAGCGCCGCGGACTGCTGCCCGCCCCGGACCGTTCCCTGGGCGGGCACCGGCTCTACCCCGAGCAGGCCCTCACCGTGCTGCGGGTGATCAAAGCGGCCCAGCGACTCGGATTCACCCTCGACGAGGTCGCCGACCTACTGGCCATCACCCACCTCGGCCATCACCACCGCCGCACCGCCGGTGGCGGCCTACAGGCTCGCGCCGCGACCAAACTCGCCGAAATCGACACCAAGCTCGCCGAGCTGACCGCGATGCGCGACACCCTGCACAACGCAGTGGCGGCGGGATGTGACGACCTGCTCGCATGCAGCGAAAACCCGCACTGCCCGGTGCCGTTCACCGATACGAACCACACCGCGGCCGACGCCGGTCACACCACCGCCACCACATCCTGAACCGGGCTTTCTATGCTCACCAGAATGACCGTCCTGCGTTCGATCCTGCTGTTCGTGCTCGCCGCTGTCGCCGAAATCGGCGGGGCCTGGCTGGTCTGGCAAGGCGTACGCGAACACCGCGGCTGGGCGTGGATCGGCGCCGGGGTCATCGCGCTCGGCCTGTACGGATTCGTCGCCACCCTCCAGCCCGACGCCCACTTCGGGCGCATCCTCGCCGCCTACGGCGGCGTGTTCGTCGCCGGTTCCCTGGCCTGGGGTATGGCCTTGGACGGGTTCCGTCCCGACCGCTGGGATGTGGCGGGCGCCGTCATCTGCCTGCTCGGCGTCGCCGTCATCATGTACGCACCGCGCACCATCTGACATCGCCAGGCGCCACAACCCCGGCCGCCGAGGCGCTGGCTGGTTTGTAAGATTTCGCCTCTGACCACTCGACCGCTGACCAAGGACGGCATCGATTGCTATCGGCAGCAATTGGGGTCGAGGACAACGCAGAGCGCGGACAGCGCGTCGCGGTGGACGCGGTGGATCACGTTCATGCCCTGGCGTTCGGAGTTCACGAGCCCGGCTTTGCGAAGCTGACCGAGGTGGTGGCTGACCGTCGATTCGGACAGGCCGACCGCGTCGGCGAGTTCACCGCCGTTACGCCCCGCTTCGGGGCTGGCCAGCAGCAGTGACATCAGCTTCACCCGCACCGGGTCGGCGAGAGCTTTCAACCGCAGCGCGACATGGAGGGCGGCCTCGTCGTCGATCGGGCCTGCCGCTACGGGCGGGCAGCAGAGCGGAGTCGTCATGTCGATCACGGGCAGCGCTTTGGGCATGAAATCCATCCTACCGATGATGTTGACTTATGTCGAAAAGGTGGCACACTGGGCGCTGTCAACTCTTCGATATATGTCACACAGGTGGTGGTCATCATGTCACGTGTCCAGCTCGCACTCAACGTCGACAATCTGGAGCAGGCCGTCGAGTTCTACTCGACCCTGTTCGGAGTCCAGCCGGCCAAACGCAAGCCCGGCTATGCGAACTTCGCGGTCACCGAGCCGCCGTTGAAGCTGGTGCTCATCGAGAACCCGGGTCAGGGCGGCAGCGTGAACCATCTTGGGGTCGAGGTGGAGTCCTCGGGGAAGGTGCACGCCGAGATCGCGCGCCTGTCCGAGGCGGGCCTGTTCACCGAGGAGCAGATCGCGACGACATGTTGCTTCGCCACCCAGGACAAAGTCTGGGTGACGGGCCCGAACAAGGAGCGGTGGGAGGTCTACACCGTGCTGGCCGATACCGAGCACTTCGGCACCGAACCCCAGTTCGCCGACAAGGAGGACGCGGAGGCGGTGCAGGCATGCTGCGGCACCGGCGGCAGCGATTCCATTTCGAAGACGGAGGCGGAGTCGACGGTGGCGTGCTGCGCCCCGGCCGCTGCTCGGTAGCGCCCCGGGTTTCGGCGTGACCGATGTGGAGACCGCGCCCGCGACAGCGGCAGACGGGTTGTCGCGGGCGGGGCGCCGCCGGGTCTTGGCGGTGCTGTGCCTGACCCAGATATCGAGCTGGGGGATCCTGTATTACGCGTTCCCGGTGTTGTCGGTGTCGATCACCCGGGAGACCGGGTGGTCGACACCGGTGATCACCGCGGCGTTCTCCTTCGGGCAGCTCGCGACGGCGCTCACCGGGATCCCGGTCGGCACGTTCATCGACCGGGCCGGTCCGCGGCGGGTGATGACCGCCGGATCGGTTCTCGGGGTAGCCGCGCTGGTCGCGATCGCGTCCGCGCCGAACCTGGCCGTGTTCTATCTCGGCTGGCTGGCGGCCGGGGTGGCGATGGGGGCGGTGTTGTATCCGCCGGCGTTCGCGGCGCTGACCCGCTGGTGGGGTGGCCAGCGCGTGACCGCGCTGATGATCCTCACTCTGGCCGGTGGTTTGGCGTCCACGGTGTTCGCGCCGCTCACCGCCGCCCTGGACACCAGCATCGAGTGGCGCGGCACCTATCTCATCCTCGCCGCCGTGTTGGCGGTCCTGACGATCCCGGCGCATTGGTTCGGGTTGCGGGTGCTGTGGCCGGATCCACCGGCCCCGACCGAGGCTGCGCATGCCGACCACTCGCAGATCGCGCACAGTCCACGTTTCGCCGCGCTGGTCGTGACCATGTGCCTGGCGGCGTTCGCGAGCTTCGCCGGCATCTTCAACCTCGTCGCCCTGCTCCAGGAACAAGGCTTCAGCCCCGGCTTGGCCGCGACCGCGCTCGGGCTCGGCGGCGCCGGGCAGGTTTTGGGCCGGATCGGGTATCTGCCGCTGGCCCGCTACACCGGTGTCACCGCCCGCACCGTCGTGGTGCTGGCCGCGCTCGCCGCCTCCACCGCTCTGCTCGGGGTGGTGTCGGCGGTGATCGTGCTGATCGCGGTAGCGATCGGCGCCGGGTTGGTGCGCGGGGTTTTCACGCTGATCCAGGCCACCGCGATCACCGACCGGTGGGGCGCCACCCATTACGGCCGGTTGAACGGCTTGCTGTCCGCGCCTGTGGTGGTCGTGTCCGCACTGGCTCCGTGGGCGGGCACAGTGCTGTCGGCATGGACCGGCAGCTACGCCCACACCTACCTCATCCTCGGCGCCGTTGCCGCTCTCGCCGCGGTGATCGCGCCACTGACCAGAATCCGTGTTTCGAAGAAAGAGATGTTGTCACACGCGAAAACGACTATGACGCGGTGGTCATCGGCGGCGGCCAATCCGGCCTGGCCGCCGCCCACCACCTCACCGCCACCGGTTTGAACACCGCGGTCCTGGAAGCCTCGCCGCAGGCGACCGGGTCGTGGCCTCGGTACTACGACAGCCTGACCTTGTTCTCCCCGGCCCGCTACAGCGCGCTGCCCGGTCGCCGCTTCCCCGGGGATCCGGACCGGTATCCCCGCCGCGATGAAGTGATCGATTACCTGCGTTCCTACGCCGCCTGCTTGGACGCCGAGATCCACACCAGCACTGTCGTCGATTCCGTCGCCTCCACCGGCGGTGAGGGATTCGCGGTCACTACCGAATCCGGGACGGTGTTCACCGCGCCGCGGGTGATCGCGGCGACCGGGTCGTTCGGTTCCCCGTTCCTGCCCGCCGTGCCCGGCCGGGACGAGTTCGGAGGCCGGGTCCTGCACGCCAGCGCATACCGCCACCCGGCCGAGTTCGCCGACCAGCAGGTGGTCGTGGTGGGCGCGGGGAACTCCGCAGTGCAGATCGCCGCCGAACTCGCCGAACACGCGAAGGTGGTGCTGGCCAGCAGGGCGCCGGTGAAGTTCGTGCCGCAGCGCCCCCTGGGCCGCGACATGCACTTCTGGTTCGCCATCACCGGATTCGACTCCGCCCCGCTGGGGCGGATAGTGAAGGATGCGCCGACGCAGCCGGTGTTCGATGCAGGCCGCTACCGGACCGCGTTCGCGGCCGGGAAGCCGCAGCGGCGGGAGATATTCACCGCGTTCACGCCCGAGGGTGTGGTCTGGTCGGATGGATCTCGCGCACCGGTGGATGCGGTCATCTTCGCCACCGGCTACCGTCCGCATCTGCCCTATCTCGCCGGAACCGGCGCGCTCACCGAGTCCGGGGTGCCGCGACAGCGTCAGGGTTTGTCGCTCACTCACCCGGGTTTGGGGTTCCTCGGGTTGGAGTGGCAGCGCACCCCGTCGTCGAACTCACTGCGCGGCGTCGGCCGAGACGCGGCCTATCTGGTGCGGCATCTACGCCCGGCGACAGCGCGGCGCCAGGAGCACGCCCGATGACCACCGCACCGGTGGACACGGCCTCGCAGACACTGGTCCGCGGCGGACACGTGGTGTCCGCGGACGGCACTCCGATCACTTACCTGGCCCGGGGTTCCGGGCCGGTGCTGCTGGTGGTGCATGGCGGGTTGGGTAGCGCGATGAGCATGCTGCCGATGGCCGGCCACCTCGCCGAGCACTACACGGTTGTGGCGATGAACTGCCGCGGCCACGGTACCTCCGGAACCCCGCGGTCAGCGCCGGATATTGCGCACGAGGTCGCCGACATCACTGCCGTGACCGAGGCAGTCGGCCCGATCGAAGTGCTGTTCGGTTACTCCTTCGGCGCGGTCCTGGCCCTGGAAACCGCACTGCGGGCACAGGATCGGGTGCCGCGGCTGGAGGTCTATGAGCCACCCTTGCCGGTCACCTACCCGATCCCTGATCTCGCGGCGGTGGATACGGCGATCGCGCGCGGGGGCTACGAGCGCCTGATCCTGGACGCCTCCGCAGTATCCGGCGGATTCTCTCCGGACGAGCTGGCCGTACTGCGCAGCGATCCGTTGTGGTGGCACAAGGTCGCCCAGGCCCCAACCCTTGCTGCCACATTGCGGGTGCTGGCAGGCCTGGATCCCGACGTGAGCCGCTACGCCGCGATCACCGCCCCGACCACGGTGATCACCGGCACCACCAGCGCCGACTACATCCTCGAAGCCGCCGACCGGCTCACCGGTGCGCTCCCGACCGCGACACGGAAAACGCTGTCGGGGCAAGGTCATCACGTCGCCCCTAGCGTCCTGGCCCAGGCACTGCTCCCGGATTAGCCAGTGAGTGTGTCGAGGCGACGGCCGATATCCGGCCACCAGGCGGTGGCGAGCCGATAGCCGACGAGGCAACCACCCAGCTGACAGACCACGATCACCAACGCCAGCGCCGGATCCAGCCCGAGCACGACCGCGCCCGAGACTACGGCCGGGTTGCCGAGGAACCCAGCCCCTGACACCAGGAACACCGCGGCGGCCAGTGCGCTAGCACCGGCTGCGGACAATCTCAGCGTCGGTGTGCGGGCGGCAGCGAAGAAGCAGATGACCGCCGCTGCGGCGGCGGTCATCTCGCTCAACGCGTGCACACCGCCCGGGGCGGGCACCATCGGTGGGGTGATCCCGGCCAGGAAACACCCCACCACCAGCACACCGGCCACGGCCATCGCTGCCCCTACCTGGATGAGGAGGTGGCCGACGAGCTGGGGGCCGGCGAGGCTTCGGCGGCGTTCGAGTAGGCCATCGGCCACCATCAGCAGCGGGTTCCACCGTGGCGCCCGGCTCCGGAAGAGCCCGGTGCCCACAGCCAGGAACGTGATCGTCACGGCCGCGGCCAGCCCGGCGCGGGCCGCGGCATGCCCCGGACTGGCCAGATGTGCCGCCCACCAGCCCGTCACCGGCGCCGCCATCACCACCCCGGAACCGAGCAGGTCCGCACGATACCGCGCGGCCGCCCGAGCACCGAGACTCGGAGCGGGCGTGGCGCCGGTCATCGCTTCTACCTCGACCGTGGTCGGCTCGGTGTGGTTCAGGCGTGGGCGTGCAACAGTTCGGCGATGAGCGCCTCGACGCGGGCGCGGATTTCGTCGCGGATCGGGCGGACGGCTTCGACGCCTTTGCCGGCGGGGTCTTCCAGGTCCCAGTCGCGGTAGCTGATGCCCGGGAACACCGGGCAGGTATCACCACAGCCCATGGTGATCACCACATCCGAGGACTGCACCGCGTCCGGAGTGAGGATTTTCGGGGCCTGGGCGGTGATGTCGATCCCGATCTCGCGCATCGCCTCGACTGCGGCGGGATTCAGATGGTCGGCGGGAGCGCTACCGGCGGAGCGAACTTCGATCGCACCGCCGGCGAGGTGGGTGAGGAATCCGGCAGCCATCTGGGAGCGCCCGGCATTGTGGACGCAGACGAACAACACACTCGGCTTATCGGTCACAACAAAGGCCTTTCAGACGGTGGGGACATCGAGCTCGGCGAGCAACCCGCGCACACGGGTTTCGATCTCGGCGCGGATCGGCCGAATATCGGCGACATCGAGACCGGCCGGATCGGGCAGGTCCCAATCCTCATACCGGCGGCCGGGATACACCGGGCAGGCATCGCCACAGCCCATGGTGACGATGACGTCGGCGGCTTTCAGAATCTCCTCGGTCCACGGCTTCGGATACTCGCCGGTGATATCGATCCCGATCTCGGCCATCGCCTCGACCGCGGCCGGATTGATCTCCTCGCCGGGCTCGCTGCCCCCGGACCAGCCGATCGCGTGCTCCCCGGCGAGGTGAGTGAACAACCCGAGCGCCATCTGCGAGCGGCCGGCATTGTGCGTGCACAGGAACAGCACGGTCGGAGTACCAGTGTGGTGGAGCCCTTCCACCTTGGCCAAAGCCTGGAGGCGTTGGCGGGCGAACCGCTCGGCCAACAGGGGTAGGAAGTTGACGATGGTGGCGCGGCCGGCGAACTGCTCGTAGGAGGAGTGCAGGAATCGCTCGATGGTTTCCACACCGAAGGTGCCGTCGAACTCCCGCTGCAACCGGGTCGCTGCGGTTTTCAACGCTACCTGCTGGTCGATACTCAGATCCGCGCGCAATGCGGTGGCGGGGAGGGGTGATTCGGTCATATCCGTTGTCCGATACTCGAGAAGGAAGGGTTCAGGATTGGACGGGTGAGTTGAGTTCGGCCGCGAGGGCTTGGACGCGGGCGTCGATATCGTCACGGATCAACCGCATCCGCTCCATGCCCTCGATCCCGCGCAGCGAGGGTTCATCGGTCTCCCACCGCCGCACCCGCACACCGTCCGGGACGTCGAGCTGGGCTTCGCGACCGAGGATCACCACCAGATCAGCGCGAGCGAGCAGACCGGCATCGACCGGTTTCGGGACTCCGCCACTGATATCGACCCCGACCTCGGCCAGCGCTGCTACCGACAATGCGTTGAGGTTCTCACCCGGGTCGGTGCCGGCTGACAGTGCGACGACCTCACCGGCGGCGGTCTGGCGCATCAGTCCGGCTGCCATCTGCGATTTGCCGCTGTTGCGCACGCACACGAACAGCACCAACGCAGTCACCGGACCGCAACCCCATCTTCAGCGCGGAAGCGATTACGCAGGGCCAGTGACACATACACCAGGGCCACCAACACCGGCACCTCGATCAGCGGGCCGACGACCCCGGCCAGTGCTTGGCCCGAGGTAGCGCCGTACGTAGCGATCGCCACCGCGATCGCCAGCTCGAAATTGTTACCCGCCGCCGTGAACGCCAGCGTGGTCGTCCGCTCGTAACCCAGGCCCATCGCCGCGCCCAGCAGATAGCCGCCACCCCACATGATCGCGAAATACGCCAGCAGCGGGACCGCGATGCGGACCACGTCCAGCGGCTGGGAGGTGATGCGGTCACCCTGGAGGGCGAACAACAGCACGATGGTGAACAGCAGACCGTACAGCGCCCACGGCCCGATCCGCGGAATCAGCGTGGATTCGTACCAGTCGCGGCCCTTGGCGCGTTCCCCGAAGCGGCGGGTGAGGTATCCGGCCAGCAGCGGGATGCCGAGGAAGATCAGTACCGATTTCGCGATCTGCCAGGGCGAAGCCTCGATCGTGGTCTGTTCCAGGCCCAGCCATCCGGGCAGTACCGAGAGGTAGAACCAGCCCAGCACGGCGAACATGACGACCTGGAAGATCGAGTTCAACGCCACGAGCACGGCGGCGGCTTCGCGGTCTCCGCAGGCCAGATCGTTCCAGATGATCACCATCGCGATACACCGCGCCAATCCGACGATGATCAGCCCGGTCCGATATTCCGGGAGATCGGGCAGCAGAAGCCAAGCCAGCGCGAACATCAGTGCCGGGCCGAGCAGCCAGTTCAGGACCAGTGACCCGATCAGGAGGCGGCGGTCGCCGGTGACGGTGTCGAGGCGGTCGTAGCGGACTTTCGCCAGTACCGGGTACATCATGATCAGCAGCCCGATCGCGATCGGCAGCGAGATCCCGTCGATCTCCACCGCGGCGAGGGCGTCGCCGAGGCCGGGGATCAGCCGGCCCAGCAGCAGGCCGGCGGCCATGGCTACGCCGATCCACACCGGCAGGAACCGGTCCAGCGTGGACAGCTTGCCCACCACTCCGTGCTCGCCTCCGGTGGTGTCGGTGGCGCTCATGCGGTGACCTCGGCGGCTTCGCCGCTTTCCAGCAGCAACGCGTCCGAGACCCGCGCCAAAGCTTGCGGGACGACTCGGTAGTACACCCAGGACGCGCGGCGTTCGCTGGTCAGCAGCCCAGCGGAGCGCAGCACTTTCAGGTGGTGGGAGATGGTCGGCTGGGTGAGGTCGATGCCCTCGGACAGGTCACACACGCAGGCTTCCATCCCGGACCGGGACGCGATCGAACTCAGCAGGCGCAGCCGCACCGGGTCCGACAGTGCCTTGAACACCGAGGCCAACTCTGCTGCCGCGTCCGCTGTCAGAGGTTCCCGCACCCGGGGTGCTGGGTCACAGGCTTGGACCGGGATCACCGGCAACTGTGGTTTAGACATGAATCGATATTGACAGTTGTCTATGCCGTGAGGCAAACGAACGATAGGTGAACGTCCCCGCAACAGAAAAGCTGATCAAGCAACAGATGCTGAACCGTCCTGGCACTGCTGGACACTTTCAACCGGATCCAGGACTACTCAAGCCATCGATATCGATACAATCCAAGTTGTCCACCTGCGTGCAGACGCGCCCGCGCCGGAGCGGGACACGACCGACCCCGTCAGCCTCGGTAAGCCGTGCCGAAAGCGACCGCAGCGACTCCTCAGTCCGCCGACCAGTGCCGACATGCGTCCCTCACAGGCGCTCGCCCAGTGGACAGTGGCTCTCGTGTTCCGCTCAGTCTGTGGCCAGCTAGCATCGGCAGATTCGATGCCGCGTCTCTTCAGCGAACCCGCCCGAACCCCAATGTTGAGGCTGGTCGACCAACTCCAACGGTGTCGTGGCGCCTCAGACTGCATACATACCCACGATAACCAGGTGTTTTCCGGTTGCCCATGTTTTGTGTGTCCTGCCGAGGGCACGAACCTGCGACCGCCACGCTACTTCCACCGCGCCCGACCCCGGCGTGAACACAGATAACCACCGCAGCACCGGTCACCGCAGACTGAAGTAGCCGACAGAACAACCACCAAGATCTACAACCGCCGTGCGCCACAGCAAACCAGCGCTTGATCCTCTCGATCAACATCGTCTACCGTTCGACGTGATCGAACACACTGAATCGGTAAATCTGCCGCACTGAGGGATTCAAGTCCCCCCTCGCGCACAGATTCACGTCGGATTCGACGCATTTGCGTGCCGTGTGTTCGAGCGCACTCGAACACCCGGTCGTGACCTGCGGAATGCACACCCACCCGCAAGGTTCTCGGCATATTCGCCAGGACCGACCATCCCCGACCCCGTCAGGCCGTGCACGGGGCACGATCGGGGGCGACGGTGATCCCGGACGATGAGGCCCTGTACGGCAAATCAAGGGCCGGCGAGGCGGCAGAGTCCACTCGGCAGCAGCATCCGCCGCCGAACCCGCACCCGCCTCAGACCGCTCCCCACCTGCCCGAGAAGCCGCTCAGCCGCCGTCCCGGCGCGCTCGATGCCGGTCTCCCGATGCACCCACAGCCGCCGGCTCAGCGGATCTGTCGCGGTATCTTGCCCGCATCTCCGGCCCGGCCGCGGGGCCTGCCGTGAAGACGAACCGCGGATCCGCTACCGAAGCACCCGACACCGGATCGCTGACCACCGGTTCGACCTCGCGCCCTGTCTCGGAGTCCACGAGAATCATCGCCCGCTGTTCGGGAGGGAGTTGCGCATTGCGCCAG
>NZ_JARWPM010000255.1 GCF_029869215.1 Nocardia carnea | reverse complement strand
CTCCGGGCGGGGGGGGCTCCCCCCCGGGCCCCCATCCACGCGCCCCCCCCCCCCCCCCCCGGTTCGGGGGGGCGCGGGGCTTCGTTGCGTGGCCGGGCCCGCGAGGGTGCCGCACGGCATTCGCTGCCGCAGCTCGCGATCTGCGGGCCCGGCTCGGCGGCCGCCCGGGCGATCGCGACCCCCCGCAAAGCAACGCCGACGGCGACCGGGACCGATGCGGGCGACAGAACTTGTTGTCTTGCCGACTCGTAGGCTGGTTTCGTGGAGAAATCTTCCGAGACCGCCGTCGATCGAAACGCGGCGAGCACCGGTTCGACGGGGACCGATCCCGGGCCCAGGGCGGGTACCGGCGACCGGCCGGAACAGTCCGGGCCGGCGTTCTGGCGCGCCTTCCGGGGGCGGATCGCCGGACGGCCTACCCTCGAGCTGGTCTACCGGGTCGGGGTGGCGGTGGTCGGCACCGTGGTGCTCGTGGTCGGCATCATCACCATTCCGTTCCCCGGACCCGGCTGGGCCCTGGTATTCGCCGGTATCGGCATCCTCGCCACCGAATTCGCGGTGGCGCGGCGCGCGCTGGTCTGGCTGCGGGACAAGTACCGGCGCGGTATGGCCTGGTACATCTCCCGCGGGCCACTGATGCAGGTGCTGGCGTTCCTCGCGACCTGCGCGGTGGTCGTGGCCACGCTATGGGTGCTCGGCACGTTCGGATTGGTCGGCGACTGGATCGGAGTCGAATGGCAGTGGTTGCACAGTCCCCTGATGTCGTGAGGACGGCGCGGGGGGAGATGCTGGCGGACGAAACGTGGCTGGCCGCCCGGATCGCGGAACTCAACGCGTCCTGGCGGACCGATTCGCTGCGCGTGGGCGCCACCCTGTGGTGGTGTATGACCGCCTCCGCGCTGATCGAGCCGGTGGTGCGGGCACTGGTCCGGGAGATCCCGATCGCGCCGCCCGCGCTCGATCGGGTGGAGATGTCGTTACGCCCGGACGGCACGGTCGAGAAGGTCCGGTTCCGCGATACCGGCGCCCGGGATGCGGCCACCGGAACCGGTGCGGGCGAGGCCGAAGGAGCGGGTGAGATCCCGCCGGTGCTGCGCGCGACGCTGTCCACCGTGATCGACCGGCTCAGCGCCCTCTCCGGCGTCCGCGAGCCGGCGCTGTGGGCCGTCGTCACCGACGCCCTCGCCAATTGGGCGGTCGACGCGGGCGCACCGCGGCTCGGGCAGCGGCTCGCCGCCGAGATCGGGAGCGCCCTGCCCGTACCCAGGTTCGTCGAGGTCGGCGGCCGGACCTTCGTGAAACGCGCCTCCTGTTGCCTCGTCTACGAGGCGCCGAACTGCGAAAAATGCGTGAGCTGCCCCAAGCGCCCGCCGGCCGAACGTGCGGCTTTGCTCGCGGACTACGCGCGGCGCGCCTAGCACTCCGCACGACGTGCGAGCACTCCACGGCGGAAGCGGCGGGGAAAGAGGATGCCGCTGGGAGATCGCACCATCGCACACACTGCGGCGTGCCGGCCGCTCGGTGTGCCGCGGCGGCCGGGGTGGCCGGTGTCCGGCCCGGTCCATCGACACGCGTCCGGGTGTGTCCCGATAGCATGGTCGCGGCCGGGCAATGCCCGGTTACCGATCGACGGACGAGCCGTCACCGACCCGGGGCCGCCGGGCGGGACGCAGGCCGTCCGAAGCCCGAGCGAGCCGGAGCGGATCCGGCCGCGGAACCCGAGGAGAGCGCCACCGTGACCACCACAGCCCCCCGCAGCCCAGTCACCCCCGTCCGGGTGCCGGCCGGGACTACGGCGGGCGCCGCGGTGCGGGAGGCGGGCCTGCCGACCAAGGGTCCGGAGACCGTGGTCGTCGTCCGGGATGCCGCGGGTGATCTGAAGGATCTGTCCTGGGCTCCGGAACTCGATACCGAGGTCGTCCCAGTCGCCGCGAACACCGAGGACGGCCGCAGCGTGATCCGGCATTCCGCGGCGCATGTGCTCGCCCAGGCGGTACAGCAGGAGTTCCCGGAGGCGGCCCTGGGCATCGGTCCGCCCATCAAAGACGGGTTCTACTACGACTTCCGGGTCGACCGGCCCTTCACTCCCGAGGATCTGGCCAAGCTGGAGACCCGGATGAAGAAGATCGTCAAGGGTGCGCAGCGGTTCGCGCGGCGGGTGGTCGAGGTGGACCAGGCGCGGATCGAACTGGCGAAGGAGCCGTTCAAACTCGAACTGATCGGGGACAAATCCGGGATCGACGATCCGGAGATCATGGAGGTCGGCGGTAACGAGCTGACCATCTACGACAACCTGGATCCGCGCACCGGCGAACGCGTCTGGGGCGATCTGTGCCGCGGCCCGCATATCCCCACCACCAAGTTCATCCCGGCCTTCAAACTCACCCGCAGTTCCGCCGCCTACTGGCGCGGTGACCAGAACCGCGAAGGCCTGCAGCGGATCTACGGCACCGCCTGGGAATCGGTGGAGGCGCAGGACGAATACCTGACCATGCTCGCCGAGGCGGAGAAGCGCGATCACCGCAAACTCGGTGCGGAACTGGATCTGTTCTCCTTCCCCGACGAACTCGGTTCCGGCCTGCCGGTGTTCCATCCGAAGGGCGGCATCATCCGCAAGGAGATGGAGGACTACTCACGCCACCAGCATGTGGAGGCGGGATACGAGTTCGTCAACACTCCGCACATCACCAAGGCGCATCTGTTCGAGACCTCCAAGCACCTGGAGTGGTACGCCGACGGGATGTACCCGCCCATGCATCTGGACGCCGAACTCAACGAGGACGGCACCGTGCGCAAACCGGGCCAGGACTACTACCTCAAACCGATGAACTGCCCGATGCACAACCTGATCTACCGGTCGCGCGGCCGGTCGTACCGGGAACTGCCGCTGCGGTTGTTCGAATTCGGGTCGGTGTACCGGTACGAGAAGTCCGGGGTGGTGCACGGCCTGACCCGCGCCCGCGGTTTCACCCAGGACGACGCGCATATCTACTGCACCCAGGAACAGGTCGTCGAGGAACTGACCGGCACCCTGCGGTTCGTGCTGGATCTGCTGAAGGCCTACGGTCTCGACGATTTCTACCTGGAGCTGTCCACCAAGGATCCGGACAAATACGTCGGCTCCGACGACCTGTGGGATGAGGCCACCGAAACCCTGCGCCAGGTCGGGGAGGCCTCCGGACTGGAACTGGTGCCCGATCCGGGCGGCGCCGCGTTCTACGGCCCGAAGATCTCGGTGCAGACCCGCGACGCGCTCGGCCGTAACTGGCAGATGTCGACCATCCAGCTCGACTTCTTCGAACCCGGCCTGTTCGAACTCGAATACACCGCCTCCGATGGCAGCAAGAAGCAGCCGGTGATGATCCACCGGGCGCTGTTCGGGTCGATCGAACGCTTCTTCGGGGTGCTCACCGAGCACTACGCGGGTGCTTTCCCGGCGTGGCTGGCGCCGGTGCAGGTGATGGGCATCCCGGTCGCCGATACCTTCGTCGGACATCTCGACGGTGTGATCGCACAGCTGCGGGCCGCCGGAGTGCGTGCGGAGGTGGACCGCAGCGACGACCGGATGCAGAAGAAGATCTTCAATCAGACCGCGCAGAAGGTGCCGTTCATGCTGCTGGCCGGGGCGCGGGATGTGGAAGCGGGTGCGGTGAGCTTCCGGTTCCGCGACGGGACCCAGGTCAACGGCGTACCGGTGGCCGACGCGGTCCGGGTGATCGTGGACTGGGTGCACCGCCGGGACAACACCTCACCCACCGCGGAATCGGTGCGTCCCCTGGTGGACGGCGCGGGCGGTGCGCCGGAGTGATACCGGGTCCGCCCGGGCGGGGAAAGGGTATGGATATGAGTGAGCGCACGGTACCGGACGGTCTGACCGCGCCGGAGGAGAGCGCCGCGGCGGCCGGGGAGATCGTGGACCGCGGTGCGGGCGAACCGGATCGGTTGCAGCGGTTGTGGACGCCGTACCGGATGTCCTATATCGCGGAGGCGGCCACCTCGGCGCCCAAGGGCACGACGGGGCATCCGTTCACCGATATCCCCGAGATGTCCGACGAGGACGGGCTGGTCGTCGCCCGTGGCGAACATGTGTATGCGGTGCTGAACCTCTACCCGTACAACCCGGGGCACATGATGGTGGTGCCGTATCGCCGGGTGGCGAACCTGGAGGATCTCACCGCCGCCGAGGCCGCCGAGCTGATGGCATTCACCCAGCGGGCCATCCGCACGATGAAGAAGGTATCGCGGCCGCACGGTTTCAATGTGGGGCTCAACCTGGGCGGTGTCGCTGGCGGTTCGCTCGCCGACCACCTGCACCAGCACATCGTGCCCCGCTGGGGCGGGGACGCCAATTTCATTACCGTGATCGGCGGAGCGAAGGTGATGCCGCAGTTGCTCCGCGAAACGCGGGCCCTGCTGGCATCGGCCTGGGAAGAGACGTAGATGGCCGGAATTCCGCGCCGCGCCCGCGCCGGGGCCGGCCGCACGCGGATGCCCCGCGGGACCGAGCAGGAGGCGTAGGTGCTGAGCATTTTCGGGCGGGCGACCTTCGCCAAGGCCACCGCGCCGCTCGGTAGAGCACTGGTCGGTACCGGTCTCACGCCCGACGCCGTCACCCTGATCGGTACGGCCGCCTCGATCGCCGCGGCCGTCACGCTGTTCCCCACCGGACATCTGTTCTGGGGAACCATGGTGATCTGGCTGTTCGTCATGTTCGACATGCTCGACGGCGCGATGGCCCGGGCCCGCGGCGGCGGCACCCGCTACGGCGCCGTCCTCGACGCCACCTGTGACCGCGTCGCCGACGGCGCGATCTTCGGCGCTCTGGCCTGGTGGGCGGTATACCACGAACAAAGCAAGCCCCTGTTCGTGGCGACCCTCGTGGTGCTGGTGACCTCGCAGGTCATCTCCTACGCCAAGGCCCGCGCCGAGGCCAGCGGGCTGTCCGCCGACGGCGGGCTCATCGAACGCCCGGACCGGCTGGTGATCGTGCTCGTCGGCGCCGGGCTCACCGGAATCGGCGGGTACTGGGGAATCGACTGGCTCACCTGGGCGGTGCATGTGGCCATGTGGATCCTGGCCGTGCTCAGTATCGTGACCGTGGCTCAGCGGGTACTGGCGGTGCGCAGCTCACCCGGCGCCCGGGAGATCCTGCGGACCGCGAATCCGGGAACGGAGCAGCCGTCGTGAGCGGGTGGCGGGCGACGCTGAGCGACCGTGGATATGCCGCGGGCTGGCGCCTGGTACGCGCCCTGCCCGAAGCCACGGCCCGCGGATTGTTCGACCGCGGCGCCGATTTCGCGGCCCGCAAGGGCGGGCCCGAGCAGCTGCGGCGCAACCTGGCCCGGGTGCTCGGCACCTCCCCGCAGGCGGTACCTCGCGACCTCGTCCGGGCGAGTATGCGTTCTTACGCCCGCTATTGGCGCGAAGCGTTCCGGCTACCGGCCATGGACCACCGTGATCTGGTGGATTCCGGCCGGATCGTCGTCGAGGGCCGGGAACATCTCGACGCCGCGCTGGCCCGTGGTCGCGGTGTGGTGTTCGTCCTGCCCCATTCGGGGAACTGGGATATGGCCGGCACCTGGCTGGTGCAGAACTACGGCACGTTCACCACCGTGGCCGAACGGCTGAAACCGGAATCGTTGTTCGAACGTTTCGTCGCCTACCGGGAAAGCCTGGGTTTCGAGGTGTTCCCGCTGACCGGCGGCGAACAGCCGCCGTTCACCGCGCTGGCGCAGCGGTTGCGGGCGAACAAGGTGGTCTGCCTGATGGGGGAGCGCGATCTCACCGGCCGCGGCATCCCGGTGACCTTCTTCGGCGAACGCACCTGGATGCCGGCGGGCGCGGCGAAGCTGGCCATCGACACCGGGGCCGCGCTCATGCCGGTACACGTCTGGTTCACCGTCGACGACAGCGGCCGGGAGGGCTGGGTCGTGCGCACCCGGGAGCCGTTGGACGTATCCGGCGGTGTCGCCGCCGCGACCCAGGCGCTGGCCGACTGTTTCGCCGCCGGAATCGCCGAGCACCCCGCCGACTGGCATATGTTGCAGCCGCTGTGGGAAACGGATCTGTCCGAAGCCCGGCTGGACCGGATCGCCGCCGAACAGGCGCGGCGCGGCACCCGATCGGTCGACGCCGCCGGAGATCGTGCCCCATGAAAATCGGCATGGTCTGTCCCTACTCGTTCGACGTACCGGGCGGCGTACAGGCGCATGTGGTGGAGCTGGCGCAGGTATTCCGGGAGCGTGGGCACAAGGTGAGCGTGCTGGCACCCGCCTCGGACAGCACCGAGCTGCCCGATTTCGTGGTGTCGGCCGGCCGCGCCGTCGCGATCCCCTACAACGGGTCGGTGGCCCGGCTGTCCTTCGGTCCCACCGCCTACACCCGGATCCGGAAATGGATCGAGGACAACGATTTCGATGTGCTGCACATCCACGAACCCAACGCGCCCAGCCTGTCCATGCTGGCGTTGAAGATCGCCGAGGGCCCGATCGTCGCCACCTTCCACACCTCCACCACGAAATCGCTGATCCTGTCGACATTCCAGGGCGTGCTGCGGCCGTACCACGAGAAGATCAGCGGACGGATCGCGGTGTCGGAGCTGGCCCGGCGGTGGCAGGTCGAAGCGCTCGGATCGGATGCGGTGGAGATCCCCAACGGCGTCGATGTGCAGGCGTTCAGCCGGGCACCGCTGCTGCCCGGGTACCCGCGGCCGGGTGGGACGGTGCTGTTCCTCGGCCGCTACGACGAACCCCGGAAGGGGATGCAGGTGCTGCTCGGCGCGCTGCCGGAATTGGTCGCGCGGCACCCCGGGGTGGAGGTGCTGGTCGTCGGCCGCGGCGACGAGGCCCGGTTGCGCCGGGAAGCCGGCGCCCTGGCCCGGCATCTGCGGTTTCTCGGGCAGGTCTCGGATCTGGAGAAGGCCTCGGCCATGCGCAGCGCCGATGTGTACGTGGCGCCGAATCTCGGCGGGGAGAGCTTCGGAATCATCCTGATCGAGGCGATGGCCGCCGGGACCGCGGTGGTCGCCAGCGAATTGGACGCCTTCCGGCGGGTGCTGCGCGACGGCGCCGCCGGTGTGCTGGTACCGACCGGTGATCCGGTGGCGCTGGCCGAGGCGTTGAGCGGCCTGCTCGCCGACGACGCGCGCCGCGCCGAACTGGTGCGGACCGCGACCCAGGTGGTGGGCTCCTACGACTGGCCGGTGGTGGCCGAGCAGATCCTGCGGGTCTACGAAACCGTGGTGGTCGGCGATCTGCGAGTGCGGGTGGCCGGATGATCACCTTCTCCGCGACCACCGTTCTGGTTCTCGCGCTGGCCGCGGCCCTCGTCGTCGCTCTGGGGGTCTGGGCCTACTCCACGGCGAACCGGCTCGACCGCCTGCACGTCCGCACCGACCTCGCCTGGCATGCGCTGGAGGCGGCGCTCGCCCGCCGCGCGGTGGTGGCGCGGGCGGTCGCCATATCGTTGCGCGGCACCGGCCCGCCGGACCCGGGCGCCGACCCGAAACCCGGCGAACTGGCCCGCCGCCTCACCGTCCTCGCCGACCGGGCCGAACGCACCGCCCGCGACGAACGGGAAGCGGTGGAGAACCAGCTGGCCGCGACCCTGTCGGCGGTCGATATCACCCGGCTGCCCCCGCAGCAGGTCGCCGAACTCGCCGACGCGGAGGCCCGGGTGCTGATCGCCCGCCGCTTCCACAACGACGCCGTCCGTGACACGCTCGCGCTGCGTACCCGCCGTCCGGTGCGCTGGCTGCGCCTGGGCGGTACCGCGCCCATGCCGGCCTATTTCGAGATCGCCGAACGCGCCACCCCCGCCGCCGCGACCGGTCTGGAGGTCGACACCACCCGGGTATCGGCGCGGGTCGCGATCCTGGACGAGCAGGACCGGATCCTGCTCATGCGCGGTCACGACCCGATGCTGCCGGAGGTGTCGTTCTGGTTCACCGTCGGCGGCGGTGTGGAACCGGGGGAGAGCCTGCGCGCGGCGGCCGTCCGGGAACTCCACGAGGAAACGGGATACCGAGCCGACCCGCAGGCCCTGCGCGGCCCGCTCTGGCGTAGGGTGGCGGTCTTCCCCTTCAACGGCGACCTGATCCGTTCCGAAGAACTCTTCTTCGCCCTGCGCGTCGCCGAATACGAGCCCGAACCCGCGAACCTGACCTATGTGGAACAGCGCTCGATCACCGGCAGCCGCTGGTGCGGTCCCGCCGATATCCGCGCCCTCGACGCCGCCGGGGAAACCGTGTACCCCTACCACCTCGACGAACTACTCCCGGAAGCTGCCCGGGCCGCCGACGCGGACACCGACCCCGAGGTCCGCTCCATCCGATAGGCCCGAACCCGGTCGCAACCACGGCGGCGCCGAGTCCAGCGAGGTGTTCGCAGGGCCTGCCTCGAAACCCGAACGCGACCACGGCGGCGCCGAGTTCAGCGAGGCATTTGGCGGGTTCGGCCCGTCCCTGCGTTCAGCCCGCGAGACGATGCGCCGCAGGCGCGAGTAT
>NZ_JARWPM010000254.1 GCF_029869215.1 Nocardia carnea | reverse complement strand
CCCCTCATAAGCCGGTCCGGGAAGAACGGCCCCCCCCCCGCCCAACAGCCGGGCGGGCCCGTAACCGGGGGCGCCGGGGGGGGGCCGGGGTTGAACGGGGGGGGGTAAATCCCCCAACCGGCCCCGACCCCCCCTGGGGGGGCGCGCCCCCCCCCCCCCCCCGGGGGCCCCCCACACCCCCCCCAACCGCCCGGCCCCCCCCCCCCCCCCCCCCCCCCCCCCCCGGGGGGCCCCCCCGATTCCCGTGCTCGCCGGTCGAGGGACCTGGTATCAGCGGGTGGCGATAATCGCCGAACCGTGACCGAACAGCCCTTGGTTCACCGCGATACCCGCGCGGGCGTCGGCCACCTGGCGACCGTCGGCGTCGCCGCGCAACTGCCAGGTGAGTTCGCAGACCTGCGCGATCGCCTGGGCGGGAATCGCCTCACCGAAACATGCCAGACCACCACTGGGATTGACCGGTATTCGGCCGCCCAGTGTCGTGGCGCCGCTGCGCAACAGTTCTTCCGCGCCGCCCGTCTCGCAGAGCCCGATATCCTCGTACCAGTCCAGTTCCAGCGCGGTGGAAAGATCGTAGACCTCGGCGAAGGACAGATCGGCGGGGCCGATCCCGGCTTCTTCGTAGGCGGCGTGCGCGACGGCCGACCGGAACTCGCGCGGCGGCGGTGTCACCGCGACGGCGGAATCCGTCGCGAAATCGGGCAGATCGAGCACGGTTTTCGGGAAGGTCGGAGTGACCGTCGACAGGGCGCGGAGGCGCACCGGATCGGTCACACCGTGGCGGCGCGCGTACTCCATCGAGGTCAGCACCAGCGCGGCACCGCCGTCACTGGTCGCGCAGATATCCAGCAGGCGCAGGGGGTCGGAGACGATCGCCGAAGCGGCGACCTCTTCGGCCGACACTTCCTTGCGATAGCGGGCGTACGGATTGTTCAGGCCGTGCCGCGCGTTCTTCACCTTCACCGCGGCGAAATCGTCGAGGGTGGCGCCGTGCAGCGCCATCCGCCGGCGGGCGTACAGCGCGAAATAGATGGGGTTGGTCGCGCCGAGCAGGTGGAAACGCAACCAGTCGGGATCGTCGCGGCGTTCGCCGCCGACCGGCTGGAAGAAGCCCTTCGGGGTGGCATCCGCACCCACCACCAGCGCTACCTCGCACAAGCCGGCCAGGATCTGGGCGCGCGCGTTGGCGATGGCCTGGGCGCCGGAGGCGCAGGCGGCGTAACTGCTCGAGATGCGCGCACCCGACCAGCCCAGCGCCTGCGCGAACGTCGCGCCGGAGACGAAGCCGGGGTAGCCGTTGCGGATCGTGTCCGCACCGGCGATATAGCCGACGTCGCGGTGATCGACCCCGGCATCGGCGAGTGCCGCGCGGGCCGCGACCAGGCCGTATTCGACGAAGTTACGTCCCCATTTGCCCCACTGGTGCATTCCCGCGCCGAGGACGGCGATATCGCGGTCGTTCGTCTCAGGCATCGATCGGCCTCCACATCCACACCGTGTGCTCGGCTTCCTCGTCTTCGTACAGCACGCCGAGGGTCAGTTCGACCGGCATGCCGACGGCCAGATCGTCCACGGTGAGGCCGCGCACCACCTGCCCGAGGATCACCATCTGCTCGACCTCGAGCTCCACCGCCGCGACGACATACGGCTCGAACGGGTCGGGCGAGACATAGGGCGGTGGCGGCTTGTAGCGGGCGTCGGCGTACGACCAGATCCGGCCGCGGGTGGAAAACAGGTATTCGGCCAGTTCGGAGCCGTCCTTCGGACCGGAGCACTGCGGGTTCCGGCACGCGAGGGTATTCCGCGGGAAGTACGGCGTGCCGCAGGTGGTGCAGCGGCTTCCCTGCAGGCGCACCGTGCCGTCGTCCGCGGTGAACCAGTCGGCCACGGCGGGGCGTTGTTCTTTCTGCACACCCCGACCGTATAGGAACACGTTCTACTTTGGGACGGGAATCCCCTCCTCGCCGCGCCTGCGCACCGTTCGATCGGCCTGCGCCGTCCGGCCGCGGGCGTGGGCGACCCCTGTTCCGCACGCTCGGTCGCTACCGGGGATCGCGCTGCCGCGGGGAGGCGGATCGTTCGCGGCCGGCGTTGCGCGCGGTGCCCCGGTGCGCGGGGACGGTGGCCGGATCCTCCGGCCAGGCGTGTTTGGGGTAGCGGCCGCGAAGGTCGGCACGAACCTGCGGCCAGCCGGTGTGCCAGAAGGAGGCCAGATCCGAGGTGACCGCGACCGGGCGGCCCGCGGGTGAGAGCAGATGCAGCACGACCCGGACGCGCCCGTCGGCCACACGCGGAGTGTCCGACCAGCCGAAAATCTCCTGCACTGTGACCGCGAGCGCGGGTGGGTCGGCCGAATAGTCGAGCGGGAGCCGGCTGCCGGACGGGACGGGCAGGCGCTCCGGGGCCAGCTCGTCCATCCGGGCAGCCTCCGGCCAGGGCAGCAGCCGGCGTAACGCCTGCCCGGTGTCGATCCGTTCGAGATCGGCGCGGCGGCGGGCGGCGGCGAGTTCGGGACCCAGCCAGACATCGGCGGCGGCGAGCAGCGCATCATCGTCGACCGGTGGCCAGGGGTCGCCGAGCGTGCGATGCAGGAAGTCGAGGCGCCGGCGTAGCGCGGACGCCCCCGGCTGCCAGGTCAGCAGGCCGAGCCCGGCCGTGTCCAGCCCCTGCCGCAACGCCGCCGCGAGCTTTCCCGGTTCCGGATCGCGAATGGGTTTCTCCGACAAGATGAGAGCGCCCAGCCGCTCGACCCGTCGGGCGACCACATCACCGTCGACCCACGCGATCTCCTCCACGGTGCCGAGCAGATTCGCCGCGGCCCGCCGGGCCAGTTGTTCGTCGGCGGCCGCGGCCAGCCGGATGTACCCGTCGGAACGGCCCGGATCGCGGGTCGCGACACCGACCGCCAGCCACTCCGGTTCACCGGTCCCGGAGCCGGGTGGCAGCGTCACCCCGGTACCGCCGGCCATCAGGTAACTCGCCGACCCCGGGCCGCGTCGTCGTGCCAGCCGTTCCGGATACGCCAGTGCGACAACGTAAGCCGGATCGTCGGCGTCGCCGGAGCCGTCCACCGACCGGGCCAGCCGCTCGACCTCGCGCCGCCAGCGCTCCGGCCGTTCCCGGCGCAGCACACGCAGACCGGTGAGCAGGTCGACGCCCGCCACGAGGGTGTCGTCATCGAGGACGGCGACCACTTCCGCCGCCGTCCGTGCCCCCACCACCTCGGCCCCGTCGAGCAACGCGCGTGCCAACCGCGGATGCAGTCCCAGCCGGGCCATCCGCCTACCCCGCTCCGTCACCGCACCGTCTACGCCGACAGCGCCCAGGGCACGCAGCACCTCGCGGCCGGCGGCCAGCCCGCCGGGCGGTGGCGCGTCCCACCAGCTCAGGGCTTGTCCATCGGCGGTGCCCCAGCAGGCCAGTTCCAACGCCAGGCGCGTGAGGTCGGCGGTCCGGATCTCCGGTTCCGGATAGGCCGGCAGGGTGGCGTGCTCGTATTCCGGCCAGCACCGCCAGACGTGTCCGGGTGCCTCCCGCCCGGCGCGTCCGGCCCGCTGGTCGGCCACCGCCGCCGAGACCCGGACGGTCGCCAGCCCGGACAACCCCCGCGCCCGATCGAGGCGGGGGACCCGGGCGAGGCCGGAATCCACCACCGCGCGCACTCCCGGCACCGTCAGACTGGACTCCGCGACCGCGGTGGACAACACCACGCGCCGCCGCGCGCCCGGCCGCAACGCGGTGTCCTGCCGGGTGGCGGGCAGTCTGCCGTGCAGCGGGACGATATCCACGCTGTCCAGATCGGTGAGAAGTGCTGCGGTGCGGCGGATTTCGGCGGCTCCCGGCAGGAAGACCAGGACGTCGCCGCCGGTTTCGGACAGTGCGGTCCGGGTGGCGCGCGCGACGTGCGCCTCGATACGTTCGCGGGGTAGTGCGGGGACGTATGCCGTCTCCACGGGATGGGCCCGGCCGCGAACTTCGATGACCGGCGCCGGGTCCGGTGCGCTCAACAGCGTCGACAGGCGTTCGGCGGCGACGGTCGCGGAGGTCGCGAGTACCTGCAGATCCGGCCGCAACCCGGCCCGGGCGTCGAGCAGTAAGGCCAGCAGCAGATCGGCGTCGAGATGCCGCTCGTGGCATTCGTCGAGTACGACGATATCGACCCCGGCCAGCTCCGGGTCGTCCTGTAACCGGCGAACCAGCAGACCGGAGGTCACGACCTCGATCCGGGTCGCCCGCCCCACCTTCCGGTCTCCGCGCACCGAATATCCGGCGGTGCCGCCCACCGGCTCGCCCAGTAGTTCGGCCATCCGCGCGGCCGCGGCCCGGGCGGCCAGCCGCCGCGGTTCGGCGACGAGTACGCGTCCGGCACAGTGTGCCGCCAGCACCAGCGGGACAAGGGTCGTCTTCCCGGTTCCCGGGGGCGCGACCAGTACCGCGGTCTTGCGTTCGGCCAGCGTTTCGGCGAGGCGCCCGGCGACGCCGCGGACCGGAAGATCGGGAAGCTCGTTCGGTGTCATCACCACCAGTCTGAGCCCGCGGCGGCGATCCGGGTCATCCGGTCCACCGTCGCATCGACGTGGTGTTCGCCGGTCAGACCAGTGGTTTGCCGAGTGCCCGGCGCCTGCGCATATCCGCCAGGTGCCGGTTCAGGGGATACAACCGCCATTGCTCGGGGCCGGCCGCGGTCACGGCCCCGATGGCGCGCATGGCCAGTTCGAAGGCGCGTTGCCGGCGCGGGCCCCACTGCAGCCCCAGTTCGTCGCGGAAGCGTTGCGGCAGGAAGCCGGTGGTGAAGAACCGGTTGAGTCGGCGGAAGGCCAGCTGCTCGAGCCGGCCGTAGGGACCCAGGTCGACGACTTGGCCGAGAAGATAGGCCTTCACTTCGTCGTCGAGGGATACCTCGGCGCTTTTCCGTTCCCAGTACTCGGCGAACGCGGCGCGATCGGCGGGCCACAGCTCCGGGGGCACCTGCAGTGTGGTGCCGAATCGGGCCGACTCCCGGTACAGCTCGTCGGCATCGGCCTCGTCGAGGGGACCGTAGAGGTAGTTCAGCGAATCCACGACGCCCTGGTAGATACAGGCGGCGACCCAGAGCTGCAGTTCGGGGTCGAACGCGTTGTACTTCACGGGGCTGTCCGGGCGGGACCGGACGTGCCGGTGGGAGGTATTGACCGCGGCGCGATAGGCCTCGCATTCCTCGTCGGTGCCGAGCATGGCGACCGCGAGGTAGGTCAGGGTCGTGCGGCCGCGCTTCCGCGGATGCAGATCGAAACGGCCGCTGTCGACGGTGCTTTCGACGACGCCGCGGCCGACGGGGGCCAGGCTCAGCTGCATGATCACGTTCGCCGGGCCGCCGAGCAGGGCGCCGGGACCGGCCAGGTTCCTGCGGCGCGGATCCGGCTCGGACTGCGGGGGATGCGACTCCGTTGACGCTGGGCGGGACATCGCGCCTCCATGCAAAATTGAGAGAATTACTCACACATTATCTCACATACCGGCTGTGATTCCCACCCTGGCGCCATACATCGAGACCGGCGAGTGGCCGGGAATTTCTGCTCGTGACAGGCGAAGGGGCCGGGAATACCCTTCCCGGCCCCTTCTGATCAACGAGTGGGATTCGAACCCACTACCCTCGGATCCAGAGTCCGATGCTCTACCTGATGAGCTATCGTTCGCCCCACCTGGGATCGCCGGTGTGCGAGTGCGCGTCATGGTGAGTATTCCCGCGTGTTTCCTTTACACCACAGCGGCAGGGAGAGCCGCCGCCGGGAATCGAACCCGGATGACAGGAGTATCGCAACACCCCCGCACGTCGTGCGATCGATGGAGTTGTTGAACTTGGAGCAAGAGTCTGAATCTATCGGCAGGCTCTGGCAGCGACTGCCGTGGTGTCAGTCTGAACTTCAGTTTCAGCTTGTGCTCCATCCCCCCGGAGGGGGAGTCTGTGGTCGCTACCCGAACAGGTAGCCGAGAACGGCCCGGCCCGGCTCGGCATCCGTCACGGGGGTCGAGTTCGCCGTTTCCCGGGCGAACCGTACCGCGTCGATCAGTTTGCCGAGGCGTTCGTCGATATCGCCGACCTCCTTCGCGGGCAGGGCGCCGGAGAATTTCGTGGTGGTCCAGCGACCTACCACGACATCCTCGTGGTAGACCTCCACCTGCGCCGGATGCTTATCGGTGGCCGGGGCGAGGACGTGGTTGCGCGGCACCTTCTTGGTGCGCACCGTCTGCGCCGGCTGGGTGGCGTAGCAGTCGGTCACCTCGTCGAACGACCAGGTTTCGGCCGGATCCAGGGTCGGCAGCTTGGCGACGAACTTCTTCAGTTCGGTCAGCTGCTTCTCCAGGAACAGCAGATAGGTGACCGGCAGGTCGCGGGCGAGGGTGACACCGTCGACCACCAGGTCGGCCTTGGCCGAGCAGTTGGTGGTGTCCTTCGTCGCGGTCACATCGAACAGCCGGGTGAGGGTGTTCTTCATATCGGCGATCACCTCGCGCGCCCGCACCTGGACCCGCTTCGATTCCGGCGGCAGCTCTTCGCCCATATCGTCCAGCGGCCGGTACGTGCGGGAGATGCCCGCCAGCAGATCGGCCTTGCCCACCCGCTGGTAGGCGGCCGCGATGTCGGCGTTCGCCTGCGACTTCGCGCCCTTCTCGATGGCGATGAGCTGATTCAGCTTGGTGGACAACGGCTTTTCCCTCCTCCGGTCACCTCGTTGCGACCCGGGATACCGTAACCGGATGCCGCCCGAACCGGCCACCGATTTAACGCCGCGCCCGCGGCCTTCAGGAGGCGAGCCCGGAATCGCGCACGGCCTCGGCCAGCGGTTCCAGCACGGCCGGGTCGTGTGGCGGCGGGAGATAGATGATCGCGAGTTCCAGGCCCTCGGCGTTCATCGCGGCGGCCCACTCGATGAGCTCGCCGTAGCCGAGCGCGGGATCGAGCCGCCGCTGGGCCGAGAGCAGGATCTCCGATGGATCGCGGCCGATATCGGCACAGTGCGCGGCCAGCACATCGCGTTTGCGGGCGAACTCCTCGACGGTGCCGGCGACGAAGTTCCAGTGCTGGGCGTAGCGGGCGGTGGTGCGCAGGGTGCGTTTCTCGCCGTTCCCGCCGATACAGATCGGCGGATGCGGGCGCTGTGGGCCCTTCGGCTCGTTGCGGGCGTTGGTCAGCTGATAGAACTTGCCCGCGAAGTCGGTGGTCTCCTGGCTCAGCAGCCCGATGAGCACCTGGCAGGCCTCGTCGAAGCGGTCCAGGCGTTCGGTGATACTGCCCAGTTCGATGCCGTAGGCGCCGGATTCCTCTTCGTTCCAGCCGGCGCCGATTCCGAGTTCGAGGCGGCCGCCGGAGATGATGTCGAGGGTGGCGGCCATATTGGCCAGCACCGCCGGATGGCGGTAGTGCACACCGGTCACCATCGTGCCGAGCCGCAACCGCTCGGTGGCCTGGGCCAGCGCGGTCAGGGTGGTCCAGCCCTCCATGCACGGCCCGGTCGAGTCGGAGAAGATCGGGTAGAAGTGGTCGAAGGTCCAGCCGGATTCGTAGATCTCGATATCGTCGGCGGCCCGCCAGACGGCCAGCATATCGGCCCAGGTGGTGTCCTGCGGGGAAGTCTTGAACGCGAATCGCATGGGGACAAGGCTAGAAGTTGGAGTGGACTCCAGGTCAAGAGTGCGGGGCATCCCGCGGCCGTGTCGTGCGCGCGCAGCAAGGCCGGGCGGGCCACCACGACCGGTTCCGTCCGGGCGTGGTGACCTGCCGGAGCTGGAATCACCCGGAATTTATTGCGGCAAGGGAGATCCCGTTTCCGCTCGCGCGGCGAGCCCGTACGCTGGTCCGGCAAGCATGGGTCCGTGTGGGAGGAAAAGCGTTGGGCCGCAGAGAGCCGCGGGAAGAACGAGACGTATCGCCGGAGAACCGGGAGACCGTCCGCAACAACATCAAGAAGGAACTCGGCATACCCGACGTCTTCGCCGACGCCACACCCGACGATTTCGCGGCGTGGCTGACCCGGGTCGAGAACATGATGGAGATCGTCCCCCGGGAGAACCGGCGACCGTTCGAGATCACCGACAGCCGCGGCGTGACCGACGTGGTGGGGGAGACGTATACGCTGCGCCGGCTCGCCGATATCCGCAAGGAACTACAAGCCGAACTGCGCAATGCCACGGCGCGGCGGGAACTCGATCAGATCCAGTACGTCGCCGAGTCCGCGATCCACGACCCGGTGGCCCGGCAGATGGTCGCCGACCAGATCCAGCGGGCCCAGGATGTGGTGACGAAATCGTCGGTGACCGAGGATACGCGCGATACCGCGCTGGAGATCGGTTTGCAGAATGTGGTCCAGGATATGAAGGAGCGGCGGTCCAGGATGCGGTGGTCACTGGTGCAGCGGGAGCCGATCGCCGTGCTGATCGGCGCGTTCCTGCTGGTCGGGTTCAGCATTGTGATGGTGGTCGCGATGTTCACCGAGACGCAGGTTCCCGATCTGGTGATGAACCTGATCCTGCTGATTCTCGGGTTCTTCTTCGGGCAGTCGGCCGCGGCCGGGCGGAGCGGCCGGGAGGAGACCTGAACCGGCGCCCGCTGGCACTGTCCGTGCGCTGCGGATAGCTTCATTGCATGCAGGATCCCCTCGACGACCTACGCTTCGCCCACGTCCTCATGGACTCCGCGGCCGCGGCGAGCATGGAGCGTTTCAAGGCCCTCGACCTCGTGATCGAGGCGAAGCCGGATATGGACCTGGCGCGCGAAGCGGAAACCGAGGTGGAGAAGCTGATTCGCGGCCAGCTCCAGCGTTCCCGCCCGCGCGATGCCGTGCTCGGCGAGGGTGAGGGCCTGGACGGCACCGGGCCGCGCTGCTGGGTGGTCGACGCCATCGACGGTCTGGAGAACTACGCCCGCGGCGTGCCGGTGTGGGCCACCCAGATCTCCTTGATCGAGGCCTCGGCGGGCGGCTACCGGCCCGTCGTCGGTGTGGTGTCCGCGCCCTCGCTCGGCCGCCGCTGGTGGGCCGCGCGGGATCACGGCGCCTTCACCGGCCGCAACCTCTCCTCGGCCTCCCGCCTGCGCGTATCCGGGGTCTCGAAGCTGCCCGACGCGTCGTTCGCGTACTCCTCCCTGGCGGGCTGGGAAGAACAGGGCCGGCTCAGCGGTCTGCTGGCACTGTCCCGGGAGGTGTGGCGCACCCGGGCCTACGGCGACTTCTGGCCGTACATGATGGTCGCCGAAGGTGTGGTCGATATCTGTGCCGACCCGGAACTCTCGCCATTGGAGATGGCCGCGCACGCCGTGATCGTCACCGAAGCCGGCGGCGCCTTCACCGGCCTCGACGGCAGCCCGGGCCCGCTCGGCGACAGCGCGGCCGCGTCGAACGGCCTGTTGCACGACGAATTGCTCGCCTACCTGAACGACCGCTACTGACGCCTGCGATACCGCCACCCCGCAGAGTGCGCCGCGCGCGAGAGCTCGCGGGTCTACGCCGGGGAGCCGAGTCGGGGGCGCAACCCGGAGCGCCACCAGCGCAGCCACACTCGCGGGGACAGCAGCACCGCCACGACCAGCGGGGAGGGATCGAAATACGCGACTCGGCGGAAGATTTTGCCTTCGCCGGTGAGTTCGAAGCTGTCCACCGCGGTGATCCGCACGACGCGCCGGCCGACGGTGGCGCTGAGCCGATGCTCGATGAACAACCGGTCCGCCGTACCCGACCAGTGCAGGACTTCGCTGCGCAGACCGGTCGCGAACGTTTGCAGGCGATCGACGTAGGCCCACCATTCGCCGGTTCCGTGGCACGTCGGGATGAACGGCTGCACCAGTTCCACATCCGGGGTCATGAAGGGTTCGATGGCGCGGCTGTCCACATCGGCCCAGCCGGCGGCGAATGCGCCGACGATATCCTCGTGCATCGCACGCCGGTCGGTGGTCACCGTGCGTCCCGTTCGGTCATGGCGCGAGTTTACCGATACCGCCCTGCTTTCCCGGCGAGGCAAGGCGAGGCGCGGCCGGGTTGTGGCGCGGGCGGCACGGCCGAGTGCCGATCGGAGCCCGGATCAGCCGGCCACCGCCGCAGGGGCGAACCGGCCCGCCGGTTTCGGCAGCCCGAGATGGTCGCGCAGTGTGCTGCCGCTGTATTCGGTGCGGAACAGGCCGCGCCGGCGCAGCAGCGGCACCACGGTTTCGGTGAAGATCTCCAGGCCGCCGGGATAGTAGGGCGGCATCACATTGAAACCGTCGGCGGCACCGGACCGGAACCATTCCTCGATGGTGTCGGCCACCTGTTCCGGGGTTCCGGCGAATACGCGATGCCCGCGCGCCCCGGCGAGGCGGTGCAGCAGACCGCGTAATGTGGGCTGCTCACGGCGCACGATACCGGCCACGACCTGGCGCCGGCTCGCGGCGTTATCGGTGACATCCCCGGCGTCGGCGAACAATTCGACCGGCACCGGTTCGTCGAGCCGCAAGCCCCGCAGCGATTCACCGGCCAGGTTTTCCAGCTGGGTCAGGCCGTATTCGGGCACGGTCAGCTCGTTGAATTCCCGTTCGAGTTGTTTCGCTTCGGTTTCGGTGCCGGCGATGAACGGGCTGAGTCCGGGCAGGATCTTCACATGGTCGGGGTCGCGGCCGAATTCCGCTGCGCGGCGTTTGATGTCGAGGTAGAAGGTCTGGGCGTCACCGAGCCGCTGATGCGCGGTGAAGATGGCCTCGGCGTACCGGCCGGCGAACGCGCGGCCCTCGTTCGAGGCGCCCGCCTGGACCAGGACCGGATAGCCCTGCGGGGTGCGGGCGGCGTTGAACGGACCGCGCACGCGCAGATGCTGCCCCGCGAAGTGGATGGGGTGGATCTTGTCCGGGTCGGCGTAGCGGCCGGCCGTGCGGTCCAGCAGGATGGCGTCGTCCTCCCAGCTGTCCCAGAGTGCGCTCACCACATCGACGAATTCGCGGGCCCGGGCGTAGCGTTCGGCATGATCGGGATGGCGGTCGAGGCCGAAATTCGCCGCGGCCAGATCGGTGCCGGTGGTGACGATATTCCAGCCCGCGCGGCCGCCGGAGATATGGTCCAGCGAGGAGAAGAGCCTGGCCAGGTTGTAGGGCTCGTAATAGGTGGTGGAGGCGGTCGCGATCAGGCCGAGGTGGGTGGTGGCCGCGGCGATTGCCGTGAGCAGCGTGATCGGTTCCAGGCCGGGTGCGGCGTTGTAGGCCACATTGGTTCGCAGGGCGGGGCCGTCGGCGAAGAACACGGCGTCGAACGTCGCGGCCTCGGCGGTGCGGGCGATCTCCTGGTAGTAGCGCACATCGTAGATGCGGTCGGGGCGGCTGAGCGGATGCCGCCAGGCGGCCTCGTGGTGGCCCGCGGGGTAGATGAACGCGTTGAGACTGAGCCGGCGTGGTTCGGACATCGGAATGCTTTCTCTAGTGGACCGGTTCGGTGGACACGCCGAGCGCGGCGAGGAGTTGTTCGCGGTAGCCGAGCAGGCCGGGATCACCGTGGCGGCGTGGTTTCGGCCGATCGATGGGCAGGTCGACGGCGATACGCCCGTCGTCGAGCACGAGCACGCGGTCGGCCAGGAGTACCGCTTCGTCGACATCGTGGGTGACCAGCAGGACCGCGGGCCGGTGCCGGGCGCACAGATCCTCCAGCAGGCGGTGCATCCGGATCCGGGTGAGTGCGTCGAGGGCACCGAAGGGCTCGTCGGCGAGCAGCAGCGACGGTTCGCGCACCAGCGATCGTGCCAGGGCCACACGTTGCTGTTCGCCGCCGGACAGTTCGCGCGGCCAGGCACGCTCCCGGCCGGCGAGACCGACCTCGGCCAGCGCGTCGCCTCCGCGGTCCGCGGCGCCCGGACCGGTGAGCCCGAGGGTCACATTGTCGAGTACCCTGAGCCAGGGAAGCAGCCGGGAATCCTGGAAGACAACCGCACGTTGCTGCGGCACAGTGAGTTCGCCGTCACCGTCGACGTCCCGGTCCAGTTCGCCCAGTGCCCGCAGCAGGGTGCTCTTGCCCGACCCGCTGCGACCGAGCAGGGCCACGAATTCACCGCGGGCGATATCCAGATCCACGTCGCGCAGTACGGTCCGGTCGCCGAATCCGCGCCGCAGCGCGCGGACCCGGACCACGGTCAGTCCGCCAGTGTCTGCCGCCATGCCAGCGCCTTCCTTTCCAGCGCGCGGACCGCGAGGTCGCCGAACAGGCCGAGCAGGCCGTAGATCACCAGGCCGACCACGATCACATCGATCTGGCCGTAGGTCCGGGCCTGGGTCATCAGATAACCGATACCGCTGGTGGCGTTGACCTGTTCCACCACCACCAGCGCCAGCCAGGAGATGGTGACCGCGAGCCGCAGCCCGGTGAAGAAACCCGGCAGGGAGCCCGGTAAGGCGACCCGGCGGACGAAGCCCCAGCGGGAAAGTCCTACGGTCTGCGCGAGTTCCACGTAGCGGGCGTCGACTCCGCGCAGGTGCGCGTGGGTGTTGATGTAGACGGGGACGAACACGCTGGCGGTGATGACGATGAGTTTCATCTCCTCGCCGATCCCGAACCAGACGATGAACAGCGGAATCAGCGCCAGCGTGGGAATGGAGCGTTTGATCTGCACCGGGCCGTCGACCACCGCCTCCCCGAGGCGGCTGAGCCCCGAGATCAGCGCGAGGACCAGGCCGATGGCCACACCGAGCGCCAGCCCGGTCGCCGCGCGTTGCAGCGAGGTGAGCAGGTTGGTGCCGAGGGTGCCGTCGGCGGCCAGCTCGCCCGCGGTGCGGGCGACATCCCACGGTGCGGGCAGGGTTTCGGGGTCGAGCGCGCCGGTCACCGAGCCCGCGATCCAGGCGATCAGCAGGAGCGCGGGGCCCAGTGCGAAACCGAAGGGAATCGGGCGGCCGGGGCCGAGCCGGATCGCGGTGGAACGGCGGGCCGGGCGTGGCGCGGTGGCGCTGGAAGCGGGCCGCGCGTCCGCGGGAAGATCGATGGTTGCCACTACGGTTTCTCCTGTTCGAATCGCGCGCCCACCGCCGGCACGGTCTGGGCGATCACCTCGTCGAAACGCAGATCGAATCCGTCGGCGGCCGCGACCTTGCGTGGCAGTTCACCGGCTGCGTCGATGATGTCGATGGTTTCCTGCTGCCGGTCGATCAACTGCTGGTCGAGGCGCGGGAAGGTGAATTCACCGAGGGAATCGACGATCCGGCCGGCGTCGTCGGCGCTGAGCTTCTGGTTCTCGACGTAGTAGATCCGGGCCCACTCGTCACGGTGGGTGTTGGTCCAGTGGAAGGCCCGCACGAACGCCGCGACCAAGGCTCGCAGCGCCGCCCCCTTGGCCGGATCCTGGGTCGCCTCGCGCCGCGCGTAGAGGTAGCCGAGCCCGTAGTAGATATCGTGGGCCGCCGAATCCGGGATCACACTCGCGCCCGGTGTGCGCAGGAACCGGGTGAGCCGCGGTTCGTTCAGCGGGGCGATATCGACCTGTCCGGTGCGGACCGCGTCGTTGAACTCGGCCAGTTGCAGCCGGACGAGTTCGACGTCGCCCGTCGTCAACCCGGCCCGGTTCAGCGCGCGGAGCACGGCGGCCTGCTGCGCGGTCCCCTCCGCGTAGGCGATCTTCTTGCCCCGCAGATCCGCGAGGCCGGTCGCCGTGACGCCCGGTGCCACGGCGAGTTTGATGCCGAGCGGATCGGTTTGGTAGGCGGCGATGATCGGCACATCCTGGCGTGCGGCCAGCGCGTGGATCGGCGGGACATCGCCGACCGGCGCCACATCGGCGGCCCCGGCCCGGAACGCCTCGAGAATTTCCGGTCCGCCGATGAAGTTGGCGAATTCCACCTGAAACGGCAGCTTGCCGAGTTCACCCGAGGCGCGCAGCGCCGTCTGGAACCGCTCCTGCTGATCGGCGATCACCAGGGTGGTACCAGGCGGAATCTCGGTCGGCAGGGGAGTATCGGCGGCGGCGCCGGGATCGTCGCCGCGGGCGCAGCCGGTCAGTACCGTGCAGACAGCGAGGACAGCGGCGATGGCCGCGGACGATCGGTCCCGGAATCGTCGCAGGGCGGGGGAACGGCGTTGCTGCATGGCCGAATTGAAGCAACGCCGGTGCCCCGCGGGGAACGATATCTCGCGCCGTGATCCGAACTATGGCGTTCGGTTGTCGCGGCGCGGGCCGGCCTTTCGCTCCCCGCGGGCCCGGAAGCGCCCGGCCCCTCGCCGCCGCGGGGACCGGAACCGTTGCGGGGGCGCTCATTCGCCGGGGTGCTACCGGGCGCCGCGTCTGCTGTGGTGAGTCATCCCCTTCTTGGAGACGGTGGCCGTGCGCGGCGGCGTGGGGCGGCCCGCGAAACGGTGCTGGTTGTTCGGAGTCGGGTAGGTGCCGTGTGGCTTTCGCATGCGGTAGCCCCTTTCGATGCGGCGGCGGTGGTCGGGAGCCGGTGGCCCGTGCGGCCGAGCAGCTGGTCCTTACCGCCTATGCTGTAGTACTCTACTTGAAGTGATTTGAACTGTAGTACTACAGATGGAGTGGTGTCAAATGGTTCGTACGAATCCGCAGCGCCGGCAGGCATTGCTGGACGCATCGATCGAGGTCTTGGCCCGGGACGGGGCCCGCGGCCTGACCTTCCGCGCGGTGGACAAAGCGGCGGAAGTGCCGGCCGGCACCGCCTCGAACTACTTCGCCAACCGCGACGACCTCCTGGTTCAGGTGGGCCATCGGTATTACGAGCGATTGATCCCCGACGACACGGTGATGGCGAAACTGGGCGGACCGCGGACCCGGGAGACCGTTACCGAACTCATGACCGAGGTCGTCGGACGCGTCACCCGGTTCCGCACCGGCTACCTCGCACTACTGGAACTCCGGCTGGAAGCCACCCGTCGTCCCGACCTCCAGGCGCTGCTGACCGAGCGGGTGCGCGCCGATCTGGACCTCAATATCCGCAACCACGTCGAGAACGGGATGCCCGGCGACGAGAACACCGTCGTCCTGCTGTTCCTCGCCCTGAACTGGCTCATCCTCGAACGTCTCACCCTGCCGGGCGTATTCACCGAGGAGCAGGCAGCGGAGCTGGTGCGGATGGCGGTCGAGCGCGCGATCCCCGGCGGCGGCAAAGATACGTAACGCATATCGCCGGCCTCGTCATGTGCCGGTTCCCCGGATATGCCGGAGCTTGCGGCGATACCGGTCTCGGCACCGGACTGCCGCCGCAACGGCTGCGCCTCACATATGCGAACCGCCGTCGATGCGGACCTCGGTGCCGGTGATGAAATACGCGTCGGGAGAACCCAGCATCGCCACCACCGCGGCCACCGCGTCCGGACCGGCGAAGATCGCGCCGTCGGGCAGCGGCAGGGACGGCGTGATCTTGGTGAACAGCCCGAAATCGGCGTCGGCGGGCAGACCCGGTCCGACGCTCTGCCGGGCCTGGCCGGTGCCGTCGGTCATACCGGAGGAGATCGATCCCGGCTGCACCGCATTGAACCTGATGCCCTGTTTGCCGAACTCCAGCGCCAGCGCGTGCGTCATCGCCTGGATTCCGCCCTTCGAGGCGGCGTAGGCAGACATGTAGGGGTGGGCGAACATCGCCGAGGTGGAACTGAAATTGACCACCGCGGGTCCGTTCCCCTCGCGCAATGCCGCGATCGATTCCCGGGTTACCAGGAAAGTCCCGACGAGATTGATCCGCAGCACCTGCTCGAAATCGGCGAGGGTGGTCTGTTCGAAATGCGCCGACCGCAGTACGCCCGCCGCGTTCACCAGGGTATCGAGGCCGCCGAGGCGCCGCACCGCGGCGGCGACTCCGGCGCGGACCGATTCCTCGTTCCCGATATCCATCACGACTGTACTCAGGCGATCCTCGGCGTCCTGCGCCTTGGTTACGGTGTCCCGCAGCCCGGCCTCGCTGATATCGGCGGCCACCACCGTGCCGCCTTCGGCGAGAATGCGCAGGACACTGGCCTGACCGATCCCGGAGCCACCTCCGGTGACGAGGACGCGACGACCGTCGTAGCGCTGAAGCTGTGCCATGGGAGTGCACTCCTGTCTGCGATGACCCGCGCCGTCCGCACGGGCGGGATGTCCGATCGTCGAGGATTGTCCGTCGCGCGCCCGGCAGGGGCCGGTTATCCCACTGAGCGGTACCGTTCCCGGTTCACCGGGCGGGCCGACGGGCCCGCCGGGGCCGCGGGACGCCGCGAGGACGGGAGACGGCACGCGGCAGTGTGCCTAAGATCGCTTCGGTGACGATCTCCGACCAGCGCTCCGCCCGGGCCGCGCACAGTTCACCCACCGATCTCGACGGTCCGCGGATCCCCTTGTACGCACCCGAATTCGCGGTCGATCCGCACGGCACCTATCGCGCGATGCGGGAAAAGTACGGGTCGCTGGCGCCGGTGGAGGTGGCGCCGGGCGTGCCCGCGACGCTGGTGATCGGCTATTACACGGCGCTGCGGATCTTCAACGACCCGGACCATTTTCCCGCCGATCCGCGGACCTGGCAGCGTGATATTCCCGCGAATTGCCCGGTCCTGCCGCTCATGCAGTGGCGGCCGAACGCGCGGCGCAACGACGGAACCGTGCATTCGCGGTATCGGCAGGCCATCGTCGCGGGTCTGGCCGAAGTCGACCCGTTCGGCCTGCACGAAACCGTGGAGCAGGTCGCCGTCCCGCTGATCAACTCCTTCTGCGGCGCCGGATCCGCCGACCTGATCCGGCAGTACGCCTTCCCGCTCACCTTCGCCGTGCTGAACGCGATACTGGGCTGCCCCACCGAGATCGCGCAGCGGGCGGCGGCGGGGATGGCCGCCATGTTCGAGGGTGTGGGGGCCGAGGACGGTGCGGCGGCGCTCATGGCAGCACTGCTGGAGTTGATCGAACTCAAACGGGCCGAACCCGGCGACGATGTCACGACCCGGATGATGCGGCATCCCAGCGCGCTGACCGAACCCGAGATCGTGAACCAGGTCGCCACCTTGTACGGCGCGGGTATCGAACCGTTGCAGAACCTGATCATCAACGCACTGCGGTTGATCCTGACCGATGAGCAATTCGGCGACAGCGCCGTCGGCGGCAGCCTGTCCACCCGCGACGCACTGGACGAGGTGCTGTTCAACGATCCGCCGGTGGCCAATTTCTGTTTCACCTTCCCCAGGCAGCCGATCCTCATCGACGACGTCTGGCTGCCCGCTCATCAGCCGGTGATCATCAGCATGGCGGCGTGCAACACCGATCCGGTGATCGGAACCGATCAGCACGCGGGCAACCGCGCGCATCTGGCGTTCGGTGGCGGGCCGCATGTGTGCCCGGCCAGTTCGCTGGCGTATCTGATCGCGCAGGACGCCATCGACCAACTGCTCGACGCCCTGCCGGATATCCGGCTCGGGGTGCCGGCCGGTGCGCTGTCCTGGCGGACCGGCCCGTTCCAGCGCGCGCTGACCGCATTGCCGGTCGTCTTCCCGCCGTCGCCGCCGCTGTCGCCGGTGTAACCGTCAGCCGTTGCGCAGCCGGGCGACGTGTGTGAGCCAGTCCTCGACGACCCGGTCGGCTACGGTCGGATCGGTGCGCATGAGCCGGGTCAGCTCGAGGCCGCGGACGAGTGCCATGAGCGATTCGAATGCTGTCCGGGCCGAGTCGGGGTCGGCGATACCGGCATGCCGGACGAAGTGGGCCCGCAGGGCGGACCCCAGCCGTTTCTCCGCGGGCAGCAGCGCCGCGCGGAGTTGCGGGTCGGTGCGGGAGGCGGCCCACAGTTCCATCGCCGCCTGAAAAGGGGGCCCGGTCATCGCCGACCGGATCGCGTCCACCATGCGCGGTAGCGCCTCGGGGCCGGCGCCGAGCCCGGCGACGCGTTCGCCGAAATCGGCGAGGCGCCGGTCGGCGATATGGTGGATCGCGGCCACCAGCAACTCCGATTTCGAGGCGAAATGGTGCAGTAGCGCGCCCCGCGACACGCCCGCTGCGTCCTGGATCCGCTGGGTGGTCGTGCCGGCGTACCCGTGTTCCACCAGGCACCGGATGGTGGCGTCGAGCAGCGCCTCATGGGTGTGCGCATGCTGTTCGCGGCGGGTGCGGCCACCGGTACGCGGCGCGGAGGCCTGCCGCTGCGTGCCCGCCGAGCCGCCGGCGCGTACCGGTTCCCGGCTCACAGCGGCTCGAGCCCGCCGGCGGCGATCTGCTCGCGCAGCCGGAACTTCTGCAGCTTGCCCATCGCGTTCACGGGGAAGCTCTCGGCGGTGTACCAGCTTTTGGGTATTTTGTGCGGGGCGAGGCGTTCCCGCAGGTAGTCCTGTAGCTCCGCGGGAGCCGGGGCCGGATGCGCCGGGTCCGGGCGCACCACGGCGGCCACGGTCTCACCCCAGGTCGCGTCGGGCAGGCCCAGGACGACCGCATCGATCAGCGCGGGGTGCGCCGCCAGTGCTTCCTCGATCTCGCGGGGATAGATGTTCTCCCCGCCGCGGATGATCATGTCCTTGAGCCGGCCGGTGACGCGGACGTAGCCGCGGGCGTCCATCGTGCCGAGATCACCGGTGTGCAGCCGGCCTTCGGCATCGATCGTCCGCGCCGTCTCGTCGGGCATACCGAGGTATTCGATCATCTGCTGGTAGCCGCGGGCGCAGATCTCGCCCTCCACCCCGAGCGGCTGCACCGCACCGGTCGCGGGATCGCGGATGGATACCTCGACACCGGGCAGCGGCCGGCCGGCGGTGAACAGATTGTCCTCGCGGCTGTCGGCCGGGCCGGTTTGGCAGACGATCGGTCCGAGTTCGGTCTGGCCGTAGACCGCGCTGGTCGCGGCGCCGCAGGCCCGCGCCCAGCCGTCGACGAGCGCCGGCGGGACAGCGTCACCGCCCGACATCACCACCCGCAGCGCGCCGAGATCGAAACCGGCCAGCCGCGGGTGCGCGAGCAGGGCGTGCAGCATGGCGGGCACACCACCGAAGATCTCCGCGCGGTACTCCTCGATGGCGGCGAGCATCGTCGTGGGGTCGAAGATCTCGCCGAGGATCAGCGTGGCCCGCTGATACGCCGACCCCATCGCGGCCAGCCCGCAACCGGCGGTATGGAAGAGCGGCAGCGCGGTGGCGAACGTCGCGCCCGCGGTTGCGCCGCAGCGGTCGCGGACGAAGGCCGCATTGGTCACCATCGACCGATGGGCGAGGACCGCCGGTTTCGCGCGGCCGGTGGTGCCCGAGGTGAACTGGATCTGGGTCGCCGAGCGCGGATCGACAACCGGCAGCCGCGCGCGCTTGGCGGTACCGCGGACTTCGGGCAGCCAGCCCGTGAAGGTCACCGCCTCCCGCACGCCGGGTACGGCGGGCAGGACGCCGCGGATCTGCGCGGACATATCGGTGCCGCGGAAGTTGTCGGTGAAGAACACGCCGGCGGCGTGCGAGCGGTCGAGCGTGTACTCGAGTTCGGGTCCGCGCAGGGCGGGATTGGCCGTGACGAGCACCAGGCCGGCGAGCGCGGCACCGTACTGGAGGACGAGCCATTCGGGGACGTTCGGGGCCCAGACCGCGATATGTTCGCCCGGCCGGAACCGGTCGAGCAGCCAGGCGGCCGCGCGTTCGGCATCGTCGCACAACTCGGCGTAGGTCCAGGTGCGGGCGTCGCGGTCCGGTGCCACGGAGACGAGCGCGACCCGATCGGGTGCCTCGGCGGCCGCCTGCCGCAGTAGTTCCCCCACGGTGAGTTCCAGTACGGGTGCGCTGGTGTCGACCAGCCACACGGATTCGGTGAGCGTACTCATCCGCGGTTCGCCGCCTGCTGCTCGAGTTCGCGTTTCATCTGCTCGATCTCGTCCTCGGCCGGTATATCGCCGCCGCCGTCGGGGATGAAACGGCCGCTGTCGCGCCATTGGACCGCGGCGTCGAAACCGTGGTGTTGCGCGAAATCGACGAACCAGCGGCCTTCGGGGGAGTGCCGGGTGATGCCGTCGAAGAGGATCGCGAGGTTCTGCGTGGACTGCAGGCCCATGTTGTCGTAGGCCTGATTGATCATCATCTTCTGCATGACCAGCTGGTTGGTGGGGACGCCCGCCATCCGGTCGACGAGTTTCTCGACCGCGGTGTCGAGTTCGGCCGCCGGGACCGCGTCGATGACCAGTCCCCAGTCCCGGGCCCGGACACCGTCGATGGTGTCGCCAGTGAGCAGCATCCGCTTGGCGCGTTCGGCGCCGAGGCGGTAGACCCACATCGCGGTGGTGGGACAGCCCCACACCCGGGCCGGCATATAACCGATGCGCGCGTCTTCGGCCATCACGACCAGATCACAGGACAGCGCGATATCGCTACCGCCGGCCACAGCGTAGCCGTGTACTTTCGCGACGGTCGGTTTGGCCGAGCGCCACAGCGAGAAGAAATGATCGGTGCCGGTTTTCATCATCCGGAAGTCCTTGATCGGATCCCAGACCGGGCCCTGATGGTCGACCCCGCCTTCGGCATAGAGCTTCAGATCGTAGCCCGCGCAGAAGGCGCGGCCCGCCCCTTGCAGCACGATGACGCGTACCGCGTCGTCGGCGTTCGCCGCCGCCACGGCCGCACCGATCTCCTGGGCCATCTCGGCGGTGATCGCGTTCAGCCGTTCCGGCCGGTTCAAGGTGAGGTAAGCGCGATGGTCGCGTACTTCGTAGGCGACCGTGTTTCCGGCGAAGGTCATCTCGGCGTTCCAATCTCGGCGGCGACGGTGCCCAGAACGGTTTCACAGTCCGTTTGGACTGTCAATGGTGCGCCGCCGTGCCACCGGGTCCGGGATTCGGGGGTGACACAACCTCTCCGGTGACCCAAACTGAGGGTTTGGCCTATGCGGGAGGAGAGTCGTCGTGGCTACTCGGTATACATCGGCGCTCGAGCGTGAGATCACTGCGATGCGGGCGCAATACGAGTCCTGGGTACGCACCGGCGAACCGTGGTCGTTGCGGGCATTGTTCAGTACACCGGACTGCGATATCGCGGAATACTGCGCCGGGTTCCGGCCCAGCGAGTTCGGCGTGCAGGCGTGCGACGAGGTGGAACGGTACTGCCGGGCGCAGGGTATCTGGCTGGAGCCCGGTGGGGCGCACTACAACAGTATGACGCCGTACCTGCACCCGAACCCGGTCAGCGCGCAGCGATTGACCCTCATCGGGCTGTTCAACGCCATCCTGTTCTGGCTCAACGATACGGTCGGCCGGGAGAAGTACGGCCATCTGACCGAGCGCGAACAACGCAGGGCGCACGACGAACTCGGCCGGTTGTGCCGCCTGCTGGAGACCCGGATCGCTCCGGCGGACCCGACCCCGGTCGAGGCGGCGACGGTCGAGTTCCTGGCCCGGATGGATGAGCTGGCAGACTCCCGGTGGCTGGCCGGGTTCCTCGATTCGACCGTGGAACATCTCCGTACCGCGATCCGGGACCAGAACGCCCGGGCGCGCGGTGATCTGCTGACCGTCGGCGAGTACATCGACCTCCGCGCGCAGGTCTCGGGAATGTATCCGGCCATCGCCCTGTGCGAGTTCGGCCGCGGCAGTTACCTGCGCGAGGAGCAACTGTCGGCGGTGGGCCTGACCGCGGATCTGCGCCGATTACATGTGCTCACGGCCGAGATCGGAGCATTGATGAACGATATGTTCTCCTTCGAGAAGGAATGCATCGCGGACCGGTCGGATTTCAATCTGATCCCGGCCTGCCTGCTGAATACACCGGAGGCGACCCTGGCCGATGCGGTACGCGCGGCCGGGGCCGTGGTGCGGGACCGGATCACCGAGTTCCGGCACCGGCACGACGCGCTCCTCGGCCGCTGCCGCGAACCCGATCTCGCCGATACCGGACTCGCCCGGCAACTGCGCGGGCACCTCGCCGACCTCACCGCGTGTGTTCAGGCCAGCTGGGTATGGCAACTCGAGACCACCAGGTACAAGGGCGACAGCATCTTCATCGAGAACCACCCCATCCAGCCGAAGCGGGCGCCGATGCGCAATGATGGTGATCATTCGGGTAGCCACGGTGCCGTGCGGTAGGTGATCTTCCGGGGCTGCGAACGGGGTGGTGACGGGCCGGTCGACGAAGGGGCGTGATGGACGAGGCGGAGCACGGTGAACTGGTTCGATCGTGGTCCCGGGCACTGCGCGCGGCCGGTGCCTCCGTCCCCTCCGAGCACGATCTCGAGGAGTTGCTGCACTGGCTGGTGCACGACCTCGCGCAGGCACTCGCCGCGACCCCGTTCGATGCCCAGGCGGGCGCCCGAGCCGGTGCGGCTCTGGCGACCGCCGGCCTGACCACCACCGATGTGATCGCCGTCTCCGCCCCCGTGCTGTGGTCGTTGCCGGGCCCCGGCGCCGATCCCGCAGTGCTGCGGAGAATGGCGGTACTGCTGGCGAAACTCGGTGAAGGGTTCGGGGCGCAGCAGCTGATGCGGTCGGTCCCACCCGGCTCGCCCGAGGCCGAACAACGCTCGGACGAGCGTTTCCGGGTGGTGTTCGACAATGCGGCGGTGGCCATCGCGATCGGCGACACCAACGGTGTGCTGCTCGATGTCAACCACGTTCTCGCGGAGATGATCGGTGTTCCCGCCGAGCAACTCCGTGGTATCTCGGTCTACGAATTCGCCCACCCGGAGGACCGGGAGCGGATCCGCCGGCTGGTCTACGAACGGCTGGTGCCGCACAAACAGGGCGCGGTGAAACTGGAACAGCAGATCGGCCGTGCCGACGGCAGTTACGGGTGGGCCGCGTTCACGATCACCTACGTCGAAGGTGGCCCGGGTCATCCGAACTATCTGCTGGCGGTGGGTGAAGATGTCACCGAACAGCACCGGATGCGGGAGGAGTTGCACCGGCAGGCGCGGCACGACCCGCTGACCGGCATACCGAACCGGCGCCAGCTGCTGGAACGGCTGGATTCGCTGATCCGCGAGGCGGAGCCGCACGGCCGGATCGGCTTGTGCTTCGTGGACCTGGACCGGTTCAAGCACATCAACGATCGTTTCGGCCACAGCACCGGCGACAAGGTCCTCACCGCCGTGGCCGGCCGGTTGCAGGACAGTGTGGCGGAGTTCGGCAGCCTGGTCGCCCGGATCGGCGGCGACGAATTCGTGACACTCGTTCCGCCGCCGGTCGACGACGACCGCATGATCGAGGTTGCCGATCGGCTGCTCGGTGCCCTGGCCGATCCGGTCGTCGTGGGGGAGCGCCGGCTCGAGGTGTCCGCGAGCATCGGGGCGGTGGTGACGACCGTCCAGGGCGGTCAGGCGGAAGCCTTGCTGGATGCCGCCGACACCGGGCTCTATCACGCCAAGAACAGTGGAAAAGCGCAGTGGGTACTGCATACCCTCCCGGTCGACGACGGCTCGGAGCCGGAGACCGGCGACGGCGCGCTGCCCACCTCGTAGCGGGTCAGGTGTTGTCGGCCGCGCCGCCGGCGAGGGCGGCCGGGCCGTACCGTGCGGCGATGAGGGGCCAGGGATCGGCGTACGGGCCGCGGCGTTCGAGGCGCCGCTGCACGGCGAGGGCGGTGCGCAGCGCGGGACGGAGCAGCGGACCGGCCACTCGCAGGGCGGCGCGGCGGAACCGGGGCTGGGCGCCCGCGACCCAGGCGACGGTCTCGGGCCAGCTGTGCTGCTGGAAGTCGAGCAGGGCCTGGGCTTCGGTGGTGTCGAACCAGCCGGTGAACGCCCAGCCGTCGTCGTCCGCGGGATCGCCGGGGAGGCTTGCCGTGGGGCCGAGCCGGCCCAGGCCTACGGCGTCGAACATGGCGTCCTCGACCTCGCGGTGGGTGTGCAGGTAGGTGTCGTCTCCGCCGATCAGCAGTACTTTGCCGGCGACGGTGTCGCGCCGGTCGACGGCATTGGCGAAGGCCGTCGCGACATCACGCGCGTCGACGGCATGCAGCCGGTTGTCGCCGGGGGTCGCGCGGATGAGGACCAGGTGGTCGCGGTTGATGTGGGCGGTGGTATCCGGGGACAGTACGCCGCCCAGCCGCAGCAGTGCATAGGGCAGGCCGCTGTCGGCGATCACGGTTTCGGCCAGTACCTTGTCCTCGCCGTACTGGTCGATGGGGGCGACCGGGGTGCCGGGGGCGATGCGTTCGGGATAGCGGTGCGGGTTACGGGACCCGTAGACCGCGGCGCTCGAGGCGAACAGCACCAGGGGTGGTTCGGGCAGCGTCCGTGCCGCGCTTACCAGGTTCTCGGTCCCGCCGACATTGATCCGCCGGGCCAGCCGTGGATTGCGGTAGGACGCGGGGGAGAACATCGCGGCCAGATGGACGATCGCGCCGGGCCGGTGCGCGCCGACGAGTTCGGCGACGGCGGCCCGGTCGAGGAGATCGGCGAATACCGTGCGCAGTTCACCGGGGCCGGCGCCGGCCAGGTCGGCGGCGACGGCCGCGGCCCCATCGGTGCGTAGATCGGTGGCGACGACCGTACGGCCGCGGGACAGCAGGATCTCGGTGACGCGTTTGCCTACCTGGCCGAACGCGCCGGTGACGAGGACTGAGTCGGGCATATCGCCTTCTTTCGGCGGGGCTCGCGCGGCGGCCGGTGGATCAGGGCAGTTCGATGACCGACAGATACATCTCGAGAATCGGCCGGTACAGGTCGAGATCGTCGAGTTCGCTGCCGAGGATCACCGAATCGCTGGTGGCGATGAGGATATGGGCGAAGGTCAGCGGCGGGATGAGCAGTTTCCCGCCGACATGCTCGAGGTTCTCGGCGACGAATCGCCCCAGTTCTTCGGCCACCTGGAGCCGTTTGCCGGCTACCCGTTCCCGGGCTTCGGGATTGCGCAGCAGGTAGAGGGTGAATTCGTGGCCCAGTGCGGCGTGCTCGGCGCCCCGGTCGCGGCTGAGCTGACGCCATCGCTGGGCCACCCGGTCGAGTTCGCGCGGACCCACCGCGGTGACCTCCGCGAGGACTTCGGCGAAGTTGTCGAAGTAGCGGCGCCAGTACCGGTCGCTCACGGCCAGGAAGAGTTCTTCCTTCACGGCGAAGTGTTTGTAGATGGCGCCCTTCGTATAGCCGGCCGTATGGGCGATGTCGTCGAGTGTGGCTGCGGCGAAGCCTTTTTCGGCGAAAACCTCCTCGGCGGCATCCAGGAGGAGGGAACGCGTGCGTTCGAGCCGCCGCTCTTTCGTCCAACGCTCAACCACGGCAGCGATCCTAGCATGAATCTTGGAAACCCATTGTCTGCACAGATACTCGTTGGTATCTTGGCGGATATCCGGATGCCGCCCGATCTCCTGCCGGAGGCGGGATATCCCCTGCGGCGCCGGTGTTTTCGAGTCCATCGCGACCGATCGGCCCGCTGCGGGCCGGGGGTCGCGAGCGCTGCACGACACAAGGCAGAGGAGACAGTTTCATGAGCGAACTGTCGAAGAAGAGCACGCCCATCGTCACCGAATCCCTCGGCGGCACAGCCGCTCTGGCCTCCGGCAACAGGCCCGCGAGCAAGGCGGTCCTGATCTGGGCGGTGATCGGCGGGCTGATCCTGGCGCTCCAGGTGTACGTCTGGATCAGATGGATCACCGGGCCCTATTTCGAGCGGGTGCCCACCGGACCGAGTGATCCACCGATGCTCATGAAGACGATCCTGAGTATCTGGACGGCCGGTGTCCTGATCGGCTTCCCCGTCGCCATCTACTGGTGGATCATCAGGCCGTGGTGGCGCGAGCGCCGGATCACCCTGGACGGCATCCTGCTGGTGTCGATGGGCCTGATGTTCTTCCAGGATCCGTTCCTGAACTACCTCAACACGTGGTGCACCTACAACACCTGGATGTTCAACCGGGGATCGTGGGCGCCGTATGTTCCGGGCTGGAATTCGCCGGAGGAACCCGGCGCGCAGGTCGCCGAACCCCTGTTGATGAACATCCCGGGCTATGCGTGGGGCGTTCTGCTGATCACGATCGGCGTCTGCTGGTTCATGCGCAAGGTCAAAACGCGCTGGCCGGGAATAAGCAACCTCCGGCTGGTGGGCATCACGTTCGCGTTCACCTTCGTCCTCGACTTCGTGATGGAAGCCTGCATGCTGCTGCCGCTGGGGCTCTACACGTATCCGGGCGCGATCCAGTCGGTGTCGTTCAATGCCGGTCACTACTATCAGTGGCCGATCTACGAGGGCGTGATGTGGGGCGCGGTCCAGGCGGGGCTGGCCTGCCTGCGGTTCTTCACCGATGATCGCGGGCGCACGGTGGTGGAACGAGGGCTCGACCAGATCCGGGGAGGGGTCGTCCGGCAGCAGCTTGCCCGGTTCCTCGCGGTGTTCGCGGCGGTGAGCGCGATCTTCTTCGTCTGCTACAACGTTCCCGCGCAATGGTTCGGCCAGCACGCCGACCCGTGGCCCGCCGATATCCAGGAGCGGTCGTACTTCATCGGCGGCATCTGCGGTGAGGGAACCGACAAACCCTGCCCGCATCCCGATCTGCCGATACCGACCCACGAATCCGGCTACATCGACAAAGACGGTGAGCTGGTCCTGCCGGACGGAGCCGAGATTCCCGAGATCGTGCCCTTCGAGCGGGGGAACTGAGATGCCGGCTACAGCTACGACCACGAATCACCCTGATACGCGGGCACCGTTCTATCGGGCGGTCGGCGACGAAGTGGAGGTGTTCCGGGCCGCGGCCCGCCGCGGGCTCCCGGTTCTGCTCAAAGGCCCCACCGGATGCGGGAAAACACGGTTCGTCGAGGCGATGGCGCATGAACTCGGCCGCGAGCTGATCACGGTCGCCGGTCACGAGGACCTGACCTCCGCGGACCTGGTCGGCCGGTTCCGGCTCGAGGGCGGCGAAACCGTCTGGGCCGACGGGCCGTTGACCCGGGCGGTCCGCGCGGGCGGTATCTGCTACCTGGACGAGATCGTGGAGGCCCGCCAGGACACCACGGTGGTGATCCATCCGCTCGCCGATCACCGCCGGGAACTCCCGATCGACCGGCTCGGCGTCGCGCTGCCGGCGGCGCCGGGATTCCAGCTGGTGATCTCCTACAACCCCGGCTACCAGAGCGTTCTGAAGAACATCAAGGAATCCACGCGGCAGCGATTCGTCGCGATCGAACTCGGTTTCCCGCCCGCCGAGGTCGAGACGGAGGTCGTGATCCGCGAGGCCGGAATCGATCGGGAAACCGCGGTTGTCCTGGTCGAACTCGGCAACGCCATCCGGGGCCTCGAGGGTTCTCCGCTGCGCGAAGCGGCCTCGACCCGGATGCTGGTCCTGGCCGCGAACCTGGTGGCCGAAGGGCTGAGCCTGCGCACCGCGGTCGGGGCCGCGGTGGTGCGGGCGTTGTCCGACGATCCCGAGATCGTCCGCGCCCTGGGCGAACTCGCGGACGCCGTCCTCCCGGTGTCATGACCGCGGCGGACCCGGCGGGCCCCGAACGCTTCCGGTTCCTGGCCACCCATGTGGCCGGCCGGTCCGTCGCGGTGGCGGCGGCCCCGGCCGGCGCCGCCGCCGACACCGACGGGGCGGGGGGGGTGGCGGTGTTGGGGGTCGGGGGGCCTGGTTGGGGGGCCGGGCGCCTGGGCGCGACGGCGTACACGGCCGCCGGCGCCAACGGCGACGTCCGCGGATCCGCACAACTACCCGGTATGAGCCGTGGGGCCTGAAGGCGGCAGCGCAGCGTTACCACGCAGGGCCT
>NZ_JARWPM010000253.1 GCF_029869215.1 Nocardia carnea | reverse complement strand
GCCCACCATGGGCCAAGCGCATCATCGGCTCGGACCGCACATTCTGGTCGCTGCCCGCTGACGTGAAGGTCATCGATGAGCTCACGCCGGAAGAGACGCAAACGATCCTCGCCCGAGCCGCCGCCGGTCGCCCGGGTTGGGCGGCCCGCTACCCCGGGCACTCGCCTGTCGGGGCAACACCGGGTACGCCCGGATACCGCGGCGCAGCGGAGCAGCTCGACGACTCGCCCGCGACTGCGGTTCCGGCCCGTTAGAGTCGGGTGCATGAGTTCATCGCGCGGGATCCTGGTGATGTTGACCATAGGCACCGTGCTGGCGGCTACGGCCTGCGGCAATACCGATGACTCCGGTGCGGCGCCCGGAGTGTCCCCCGAACCGGCCACCGTCTCCGCCACCGGGAAACCGCCCAGCACACCGACCGAGGATCCCGCCGCCGACCCCGGCCATATGTTCACCGCCGACCCGTCCATCGTCGGCGCCCACCCCGTTCCCTTCACCTCCTGGACCCGGGTGGGTGACGACCGCATCGCCGTCCATTTCGAAACCGGCGTTCCCGAGTGCTACGGCGTGGATGCCGCGGTCACCGAAACCGAAAGCACCGTCACCGTCGAACTCCGCAGCGGCACCCGCGCCGATTCCACCGACAAGATGTGCGTCATGATGGCGGTCTTCGGGACGTTGGAAGTCCGGTTGGACGCTCCGCTCGGCAACCGCCAGGTCCGCAGCGCGGTCTGATCGCCGCAGCCGACGTTCCGTGACAACTGAGGTTCCCGCCTATCGAGCACGCCGGCCGGCACCACCGGAACACTGCTGCGCTCGAAGACGGTTCAGCTCGCTGAGCCGGTCCACACAACCCCGGAACCGAAGGCGACCACGGCGGTGCCGAGTCTTACGAGGCCCTTGGAGGTCTACATAACCCCGGAACCCAACGCAACCACGGCGGTGCCGAGTCTTACGAGGCCCTGAGAGGGTTTGGCCCGTCCCAGCAGTCAGCGCGCGATGCGATGCGGCGAAGCCGCGAGTGTCGAGTGCTGACAGCAGGGACTCAGGGGGCCAAACCCCGCGGCGCCGCAGGCGCCGCAAAAAACACAGCTTCAGTGGGCGAAGTGGCGGGCGCCGGTGAAGTACATGGTGACTCCGGCCGCACGGGCGGCGTCGATGGTCTCCTGATCCCGGACCGACCCGCCGGGTTGCACGATGGCGCGGATACCGGCCTGCAGCAACAACTGCGGTCCGTCCGGGAACGGGAAGAAAGCGTCCGAGGCGGCCACCGATCCCTTGGCGCGGTCACCGGCACGTTCCACGGCGAGCCGTACGGAATCGACCCGGTTCACCTGTCCCATGCCGACGCCCACCGAGGCACCGTCGTGGGCGAGCAGGATCGCGTTCGATTTCACGGCGCGGCAGGCCCGCCAGGCGAATTCGAGATCCGCGAGTGTCGCGGCATCCGCGGGTTCGCCGGTGGCGAGTGTCCAGTTCGCCGGATCGTCACCGTCGGCATCGATGACATCGCGCTGCTGCACCAGCAGACCTCCGCTCACCGGCCGCAATTCGGCGGCGCTCGCCGCCGGCGGTTCGGCGATAAGAATCCGCACATTCTTCTTGCGCTGCAGCACCTCGACGGCGCCGTCGGCGTACGCCGGCGCCACGATCACCTCGGTGAAGATCTCGGCCACCTGCTGCGCCATCGCCACCGATACCTCGCGGTTGGCCGCGATGACGCCGCCGAACGCGCTCACCGGATCGCAGGCATGCGCTTTGCGGTGCGCTTCGGCGATATCCGCGCCGGTCGCGATACCGCAGGGATTGGCATGTTTGATGATCGCGACCGCGGGCGCGGCGTGATCGAAGGCGGCCCGCCAGGCGGCGTCGGCATCGGTGTAGTTGTTGTACGACATCTCCTTGCCGTGCAACTGCTGTGCCTGCGCGAGCCCGCGGCCACCGGAACCGTCGGTGTAGAGCGCGGCCCGCTGATGCGGGTTCTCGCCGTAGCGCAGCACCGCCGACCGCTGCCAGCTCTTGCCGATCCACGCCGGGAATTCCGCGTCGGCCGCGCCGTCGCCGGTCAGTGTTTCCGCCATCCAGGTCGCCACGGCCACGTCGTAGCTCGCGGTGTGCTGGAAGGCTTTGGCGGCCAGGGAGGTCCGCTCGGCCAGGGTGAAACCGCCCTCGGCCACCGCCTTGCGCACCTGGTCGTAATCACCGGTGTCGACGACCACGGCCACCGACGGGTGGTTCTTCGCGGCGGCCCGCACCATCGACGGTCCGCCGATATCGATCTGTTCGACGCATTCGTCTGGGGTGGCGCCGCTGGCCACGGTCTCGCTGAACGGGTAGAGGTTCACCACCACCAGTTCGAAAGCGGCGACACCGAGTTCGGTGAGCTGGGCCAGATGCTCGGGTTTCCGGGTGTCGGCGAGGATCCCCGCGTGCACCCGCGGATGCAGGGTTTTCACCCTGCCGTCCAGGGTTTCCGGGAAACCGGTCAGCTCCTCGACCTTGGTCACCGGGACACCGGCGTCGGCGATCCGCGCCGCGGTGGAACCGGTGGACACCAGTTCGACCCCCGCCGCGTGCAGCGCGGTCGCCAGCTCCACGAGCCCGGTCTTGTCGTAGACGCTCACCAGCGCCCGGCGGATCGGCCTGCGTTCACTCACCGGAGAACTCGCTCATCTGGGATCACTGCCTTTCGTCCATCGGAGACAATTCCGCGGGTGGCGACGGCGGCGACAACGTCCACCAGTAACCGTCGCTCCACGACTTTGATGCGTTCGTGCAGGGCGGCCTCGTCGTCGTCGGGCCGTACCGGCACCGGTTCCTGCGCCAGGATCGGGCCGGTGTCCACCCCCGCGTCGACGAGGTGCACTGTGCTGCCGGTGACCCGGACCCCGTAGGCCAGCGCGTCACGCACTCCGTGCGCGCCCGGGAACGCGGGCAGCAGCGCCGGATGCGTGTTGATGATGCGACCGCCGAACCGTTCCAGGAACGCGGGGCCGAGCAGTTTCATGAATCCGGCGCAGACCACCAGGTCGGGCGTGTACGCGGCGACCTCACCGGTGATCGCCTCGTCCCAGGCACTGCGGTCGGGGTACGCACCGACGGGCACTCGCACCACCGGGATACCCGCCGCCGCGGCATGCTCGGCGGCGGCGCATTCCCGGTCCACGCCCACGGCCCGGATTCGCGCCGGATAATCCGGATCGGCGGTGGCCTCGATCAGCGCGCGCAGCAGCGATCCGGTCCCCGAGGCGAGTACGACCAGGCCGGCCGGGGTGGAATCGGTGGGTTCCGGGGCGGTCAGGGCTCTACTCCTGGAGTTCGAAGGGTGGTGGGGCGCGCGATACCCGATCCCGGGAATCGGCCCGCGGGCACGGATAGAGCCTAGTAGACGCGGCCGGCGGCCGATCCGGCGGCGGTCGGCCGGGCGCGCGGCACGTCGATCAGCGCTGGGGACGGTCGCCGGTCTCGTCGTCGAGGAGATCGGGTTCGACCACCTCGGCGTCGACGATCTCCGCCTCGGCCGGGGCGGAATCGGACAGCGGACGGGCGCCCGGGGCGGGCGCACCGTCGACGACCTCGACATCCAGCGGCGGTTCCGGGCCCACTGCCTCACCACGCGGAGCGCCGAGGAGATCCGCGTAACGATCCGCGGGATCGGCGGTGGTATCGGCGGGGAGTTCGGGAAGTGTGCCGGCGGGCAAGGCGGCGTAGCCGCCCGGCCGCGCGGAGGGGCCGTGGCCGGGCTCCGGGTCGTCGTCGTAGCCGGCATCGTCGGGGTCGAAGAGCGCGTCGGGATGGCGGAGCAGCGGGGTCGGGAACGACACCAGGAACGTCCGCGCGTAGAGCAGACCCGCATATCCGGGAACGGCCAGCCAGGCGAAAACCGCCAGTGCGAAAACCGGCAGTTCGAGACCCAACCGGCCGAAATTCCCCAGTTCACCTCCGGCCAGCGCGGCAAGTGCGGTGAGGGCAGCGCTCCCCATGCCGGCCGCCGCGAACAGAGCCCAGGGCGCGGCGGGGCGGTCGTAGCTCACCCGAGCCGATTCCACCCCGGCACAGACACCGATCGCGGCGGGCACGAGCAGCAGGATCGCCCACCACAGGGCCGCCGGCCCGGTCGGGACGGCGGCGAGGACGGGAACGGCCGGTACCGGGCCACCGACCACGGTGAACACCCCGAAGGAGGCAGCGCCGAACTGCACGCCCGGGCCGGCCAGAACGCCCACCCCGGCGATCACCGCATTGGGCAGATACAGCAGCGACAACAGCGTCAGGCCCAGCACGTCCACGAAATTCCGGGCGCCACCATAGGTATCGCCGACCCGCGACCAATGCATCAGCAGGGCGATCACGAGCAGCGCGGCCGCGGCGACGAGCAGTCGCAGCACCGCGCGGCCCGCCACATAACCCGCGGCGATCGCGTCGTAGGGAATACGGTCGAAAATCTGTGCCCGGCACCGGAACCCCACTCCGGCCGCGGCGGCGAGCAGATGCAGAACGAGCACCCAGGCGAACGCGGCCAGCGGATTCGGGCGTTGTAGCGCAATGGAACCCGAGGCGTCCTCGGTGACGGCCAGGCAGACGGCCGTGATGAGTAGCGGGCCACCCGCCGCCGCAGCGAACAACCAGCCGATCTCGCTGCGGGCGGGATCGGGTTCGGTGGCCGCCACGGCTTCCCGGGCGGCGGCCCAGAGCAGCAGCGCGGTCGGCAGCACCGGCAGCAAGCCCACCGTGGTGGTGCCGATGGTCAACGGCACCTGGTGCACGGCCAGCCATCCGGCGGCGACGGCACCGCTGAGACCCGTGAGATCGCTGCCCGCGGTGAACAAGGTCGCGAGCATGGCGACCACGATCGCGGCCAGCGCGAACGCAGCCGGCCGGAATGCCACATAGAGCAGTACCCGGGCGCGATCGGGCGGCAGCGTGAGCGGGCCCGGTGCACCGGCCGGACGCGCCGGCGACCGGCGCGTGCCCCGGAAGCGGCGGGTCGACGAGGTACGCGGGGTACTCATGGATTTCTACAGTGGCAGCCGCCCCGGGGGGGGGGGGTGAGGGGCGCCCCCCCCGGGGGCGCCCGGGGTGAAGTAATTTGGGGGGGCGGGGGGGGCGCGCGGGGGGGG